>SMDP01000169.1 GCA_012911965.1 Geitlerinema sp. P-1104 | reverse complement strand
AACCGTCAGTTGAGTAGCGATTATCTGTTTGATTAGCCGGAGAATCCCCATCTCTTGCTTAGTGGGGAGTATGTCAATAATGATATCTCTGGCCGCCAAAGCGAGAGATTACCTGGGATGACCTGGACCTGTAGTAGACTGGGGGGATGTCAACTTCAGATATCACACGATCGCCCGTTCGCGGATATCCTTCAGAGACGAAGGGAAGTGGACTAAATCATAACGCCAGCAGACTGGAAGAATCAAAAGGCGATCGCTCCTCAGCCATCCCAGACTCCACCCTCAGCCCCAACAGTCCACAAATCTTAAGTATTGTTGCTCAACTGAGCGTCGCTTTCCCTTAAAATTAAATCAGTCCCTTTAGAAAAAATAAGCAGAAGTTATGTCAGCCCCCGCACCGAACGGACAAGCACTTCTGTCCGATCGCGAATTAGAGGTGATCGAACTCGTCGCCACCGGCTTAACCAACCAAGAAGTCGCCGATAACCTCGAACTCAGCAAACGGACCATCGATAACCATATCAGCAACATTCTCAGTAAGACCAAAACCGAAAACCGGGTCGCTCTGGTAAGATGGGCGTTGCGCTGGGGTAAGGTCTGTCTCGACGATGTCAACTGTTGTACCCTTCCCTACCGTAGCCCCCAGGCCTCAGCCTCGGACATGCTGACGGACTGAGAACTATCCACCGAATTACTAACTTGTACCCCGAAAGCTGACGATGCGACAATGCTGGACTATCCCCACCCTTCCCTTAGCCGTCTATCGGGAAGTGGTGGCCCATCTTCGTCAAGTGGAGGGTGTAGCCGCCGGATTACTCCCCCAAACCGCCCCTAACTTTGACCCCAAACTGAGTCAAGTGGGCGGCCTCTGGCTGGAACTTCCCGACAACGCCCCCGTAGACCATCAAAACCGCCTCAACGCCATCCTCCAGTATTATGGCGATCGCGCCCAACAGTCCTGGCAGCCCCTAGAGGCACAAAACTAAAGGCATCCCCCCAGTTTTGACCGTAATTTAATCGTTTCTCAACCCATGACGACGCTGCAAGCCCTGCGGGGAACTCGGGACATCCTGCCCGATGAAATCGCCTATTGGCAACTCGTAGAAACCACCGCCCGCGATATCTTAACTCGCGCCAGTTACCGAGAAATTCGCACCCCCATCTTTGAACAAACCGAACTGTTTAAACGGGGGATTGGCGAAGCCACTGACGTGGTTGGCAAAGAAATGTACACCTTCAGCGATCGCGGCGATCGCTCCCTCACCTTACGCCCAGAAGGAACCGCCGGAGTCGTTCGCGCCTACATCGAACATAACCTCTTCGCCGCCGGTGGAGTCCAACGCCTCTGGTACACCGGCCCCATGTTCCGTTACGAACGCCCCCAAGCTGGACGACAACGCCAGTTTCACCAAATTGGCTTAGAACTCCTCGGAACCGACGCACCCCGGGCTGATGCCGAAGTCATCGCCCTCGCCACCGATATTCTCAAAGCCTTGGGGCTAAAAAACCTACATTTAGCCCTTAACTCCGTCGGGCAAGGAGACGATCGCGATCGCTACCGCCAAGCCCTCATCGACTACTTCACCCCCTACCAAGACGAACTTGACGCCGACTCCCGCGATCGCCTCACCCGCAACCCCCTGCGCATCCTCGACAGCAAAGACGAACGCACCCAGGCGATCGCCGAAAATGCCCCCAGTATCCTCGACTACCTCGGCGATGACTCAAAACGGCATTTCGACCGAGTTTGCGCCCTTCTAGAACAACTGAGCATCCCCTATGACCTCAATCCGCGACTGGTAAGAGGCTTAGACTACTACACCCACACCGCCTTTGAAATCCAATCCGACGACCTCGGGGCCCAGGCCACCGTCTGCGGCGGCGGACGCTACGACGGCTTAGTCGAACAACTCGGCGGAAAAGCCACCCCCGCCGTCGGTTGGGCCATTGGCTTAGAACGGCTTATTCTCCTACTACAACAGCTTCAAGACAGCCCCAGCGCCAATCCTGACTATTATGTCGTCTCCCGAGGGGAACAGGCCGAAGCCCAAGCCCTAGTCCTCACGCAACAATTGCGTCAAGCCAACCTCGCCGTGGAACTAGACTTAAGCGGGAGTGCCTTTGGTAAACAGTTCAAACGGGCCTCTCGCAGTGGGGCGAAAGCCTGTTTAGTCTTAGGAGATGCTGAGGCGGCTGAGGGAACCATTAACCTAAAATGGCTGGAGAGTGGTGAACAACAAAGCCTCCATCAGTCGGAGTTATTAGAGGTTCTTAAACCCCAAAACCCGTAAGGGAATAAGGTAACCACAGAGTCACAGAGAAAAATGTAGGGGCGAACGGCTGTTCGCCCTCCCCCAGCGTCGCCTATTGCCGATCGCCTCTAAAAAGAGAGGTGACGCCAAAACCGAGGGCCCGGGGTTGGTGTTGGAGTTCCCTAGCCAGATGGAGGGCGGCTTGGCGGCCTACGGATGTCTCGAAGACGGAGGAGAAGACCAGATCCGGCTGAAACTGCTGGCAGAGTTGGCGTAGTTGTTGGGGAGACCCGATGATGGCGGCTTTGATGACGACAATTCCTGACCAGCCTCGTTGTAACCAGGTTTCTAAATCTCGGAGGTTGGCGACGGATTCATCCAGGGCGATGGGGACCACTCCCTGATGTTGTAGGGCCTCTAAATCCTGCCATGCTTCTGGCGGCCGGGGTTGTTCCAGATAGTCGATGGGTTGTCCTTCACAGGCCGCTAACCAGGTTTGGGCGTCCTCTTGGCTTAACCCCCCATTCGCGTCTAGGCGTAACTGGCTGTGGGGAGGGAGTTGCCATAGCAGTTGCTGAAACCAATCCTGTTCTTGCTGAATCCCCTCGACGGCAATTTTCCATTTGAAGCAAGGGGAGGGCCCCCAATGGTCTTGGGGAGTGGTTTCTAATAGCTTGAGGGCGGCCTCTCCAGTGGGGAGAAGCTGACAATGGGGGAAGTTGGGCTGTAAGGGCGGGTTGGGATATCTCAGGAGGGCTTCTCGGGCTAATTCTAGGGCAAACTGACAGGCAGGATAGCGATCGCCAATCGAGAAAATGTCCCCGTCGTCGAGATGGCCCTCGAAGCGTTGACAGAACTCATGGGCGGCTTCGAGGGATTCTGATCCAAAGTCTGGCAGGGGGGCAATTTCTCCCCAGCCTTGTCGCTGCTGGCCATCGCTGAGTTTGATGAGAATCCCTTGACGACGTTTCCACAGGCCATGATGGGTCTTTAGGGGCCGCCGAAAGGGATAGTCATAAGGCTGGAGACTGAGAGAATACATTGATGATGACTGTTGGAGTGGGATGAGGGCTGCGATTGCGGTTCCCGCAGGCTTCGCGATCGCCCTCGGGGTCCCATAAAACTGGGGTCACAGGGTTAGACTAATCCCTAGGAGAAGTCCACTGAGGAAGTGTAAGTTAACGGCGATGAATTTGCAGTTACTCACCTGTTGGGGTTGGTTATGGTGACGTTGGACATGGCGACAGAGTTGGATGGCAATGGGGAGACTCCCGAAGGTTAGGAAGACCCAGGGAGAGAGGTAGCCGAGGCTGATAGCGATCGCCAACTCCAGAAAAATCAGTCCAGTGACGTAACTCAGGAGAGTCGCCCCCCGTTGGGTTCCTAGACGCACAATCGGCGATCGCTTCCCGGCGGCTTGGTCGTCGTCCACTTGGTGGAAGTGGGAACAGAAGAGGATAATACTGGTACTCAGACCAATAAAGCTTGAGGCCACCAGAAAGGGAATGGGATGATTCACTAAGCCCTGCCAAGACTGAGTTTGACTGTAGTAGGCTGCCGCTAGGGCCATCGGACCAAAGGTCAGAAAACAAATGGGTTCTCCGAGTCCTTGATAGCCCAGGCGAAATGGGGGACCTTGGTAACTGTAGCCGAGGGCGCAACAGCCTAGAATTAGGGCCAGGATAGTTAGGTCTTGCTGCCAAACGGCGATCGCCACAATCCCAGCAAGCCCCAGGATTAAACAGAGATTGGCTAGACTGAAGATGAGGGATTTATTGCCGGTTAGGTTAACCAGAGAATGGGATTTGTTTTTGTCAATTCCAGTTTCTGAGTCAAACACATCATTACTTAAATTTAACCAAGCAATGATTAAAATTGCCGCTGTTACAAACGTTGAGAAAATGCGCAGATTTAACAGGTGCTGTTCCGCCACAGCCACCGCCGTTCCCACCCAAATGGGAATAATGGCAACAGTGTACATGGGGGGCTTGATAGCAGCAAACCAGAGTTTAAATGAAGTCGCAGATGAAGATATTGTGGTCATTCGTGCGTTTTAATTCCAGGTTTCAGAAATACAGATGAGCGTTAAACGGTGATGTTGTCTTTTGGGAGTATTTTACAATTGGGGCGATCGCTTCAGACAAGACAGGGTCAACCTCCTCCTTAAGAAAAACGACAGCACCCCGGTATCAGTGGTAGCTTAGTAGTCAGGAGAAGCCAGCGCCCAGAGGCTGTCCCCATGATTCTTGCCTTGAGTTGCCCCTAGAGTCATGACCACCTCCGTCGGGGTTTGAGGGAACCCAGAAGCTGGCTAGCCAACTCTTAATACATCTTTACATTACGCTCGTTCATGGTCGTTCAACCCAGTCCGACACAGTGCTTTCAAAATTGTCAAGATATTGAGAGATTTCTTTTCAATTGGCAGCAAAAATTACCCGAGACCCTGCGATCGCATTGGCTGAGTCTACGGGTGAGGCTACCCGATCTCGACCCCCTCCTAGCCTTCGACCAGCATCAGCGGGGTGATCAGCCCTCATTTTACTTAGAAAACCCACGTCAGCAGCAGGCGATCGCCGCCTGGGGCAGTTGTTGTCAGATAGCGGCCAACGGAGACCAGCGATTCCAGAGAATACAGGACTTTATCCGCCACTGTCACGAGAACGCCAGCCTCATCAACCCCCGTCTGGGCTGGCCCCAAGGCCTGCAAATCTTCTGTAGTTTCAGCTTCTTCGACCAATCCAGCAACGCCCTATTCCCCGCCGCCAGTGCCTTCCTACCCCAATGGCAACTCAGCCATCAACCCGGACAAACCCTTGCCACCTGTAACCTACCCCTGACCCGTGACAGCGATCTCGCGAATCTGAGTCAACAGATCTGGGACACCCTGGAACAGTTGCGATCGCTGCCCTCAACCCCAGTCCGCCAACCCGGTCCAGCCCTCCCCCAACCCGTCCACTGCGACTGGCGAGATATCCAACAGTTCCAACACAACGTACTGCGGGCCCTCAACGCCATCGAAACCAAACAACTCCAAAAAGTCGTCCTCTCCCACGCCATCGACCTGCAAGCCCGTTCCCCCTTCCATCTCACCACCGCCCTAGCCCAACTCAGACAACACTATCCCGACTGTTACAGCTTCGCCGTCGGCAACGGCAATGGTCAATACTTCATCGGCGCCAGTCCCGAACGTCTCCTCAGCAGTCATCACGGTCAACTCATCGCCGACGCCCTAGCCGGTTCCGCCCCCCGAGGTGAAACCCCCTCCACCGACGCCCAACTGGCCAACCATCTCCTCTCGAGTCCCAAAGAACGCCATGAACATCGCGTCGTCTTACATTTCATCCAAAAGCAACTACAATCATTAGGGCTAACCCTACATCCCGTCCCCCCCATTCGCCTACTGCAACTGTCCAACATCCAACATCTGTGGACCCCCATCCGCGCCAACCTACCCAACAGCGTCCATCCCCTGCAAGTTCTCGCCCAACTTCATCCCACCCCCGCCGTCGCCGGAGTTCCCTGTCCCGAAGCCTGTCAGGCCATCCAAAACTGGGAAACCCTTGATCGCCAACTCTACGCCGCCCCCCTCGGCTGGGTCAACGATCAAGGAGACAGCGAGTTTATCGTCGGCATCCGGTCCGCCCTCATCAACGGCGATCGCGCCCGTCTCTACGCCGGGGCCGGCATCGTCGCAGGTTCCGATCCCGCCAAAGAACTCGCAGAAATCCAACTCAAACTCCAAGCCCTCCTCAACACCCTAAACGGCAATTAACCGCCCTACGGCCTAAGTTCCGGCCTGTAGGGGCGAAAAATTTTTCGCCCTTACAATCGATGGGCCTAGGTCAAACCCCCTACTGATGCCGGAACACATCCTACCCCTCCTGCCTATTGCCTCCTCCTTTTCGACCTGTCCTCTGTGCCTCTGTGGTGACCCCCTTGCCTCTCCCCCCTGCTGCCTGCTGCCTACTGCCTTCTTCCCCCATGTGTCGACTTCTCGCCTACCTCGGTTCCCCCGTCTCCCTCCATTCCCTCCTTTGTCAGCCCCCCCATTCCCTAGTCGTCCAAAGCTATCAACCCCAAGAAATGACCGCCGGCCTACTCAACGCCGACGGTTATGGCTTTAGCTGGTACGATCGCTCCCAACAAGACCAACCCTTCATCTACAAAAGTATCCTGCCCATCTGGAGTGACATTAACCTCTCCTCCCTCAGTCACTACATTCACTCCGACTGTATCCTGGCCTATGTACGTAGTGCCACCCCAGGACAAGCCTTAGACCTAAGTAACGGCCAGCCCTTCAGCCATCACAACTGGTCCTTTATCCATAACGGGGCCATTCCCCAATTTCGCCAACGCCTCTATCGTCCCCTGCGCGATCGCCTCCGTAGCCCCTACTATGAACTCATCAATGGCAGTACCGACTCCGAACATCTGTTCGCCTATCTGATGCAGTTACAGGACGACAGCCCCCAGCAGCCCCTCAGCCAAACCCTAAAAACCGCCCTCAAGGACTTTCAGGAGTTGGCCCTGGCCCATAGCAGTCAACTCTCCGCCAACATCGTCCTTAGCGACGGCCAACACCTCATCGCCTGTCGCTTCGCCGTCAACACCGCCCCCCCCAGTCTCTATTACCTGCAACAGGATGCAACTCACCTCATCGCCTCCGAACCCATTTTTCCGGGAAACTGGCAAGCCTTCGCTCCAGGCAGTATCTTAAATATCAACCCCGATCAAGGGTCTCAGTGGACCGTCTTGAACCCCTAATGTCACTCGTCTCTCCACCTTCCGCAAGCCTGGCCCTCCAGCAAGCCCTCATCGCCTGTCGTCAAGCCACCCTCGATCAAGTTCACCCCCTGGGCGATCGCCTCTATTACCGTCAAGCCCATCCCGACTTTAGTCCCATCGGTTGGCATTTAGGACATATTGGCTTCACCGAAGAACTCTGGCTATTGCGTCATTGTGCCGGACTCTCTCCCCAACAGCCTCACTACCATCGTCTCTATGCCGCCGATGGACTGCCTAAACAGCAACGAGAACAACTCCCCAGCCTCAGCGACACCTGCACCTATCTACAGCAGATTCGCCAACAGGTGTTGCAGTATCTCCCCCAAGCCCCCCTCCAAGACCAAGCCCGCCTCTGGGAGTTCATCCTGCAACATGAGAGCCAACATAGTGAAACCATGGCGATTGTCGAGGCATTGCATCAACGTAGCACCCTCTATCGCGCTCATCCTGCCGCCTCAACTCCTCTCAACCCCGAAACCATCAAAATTCCAGCAGGAGCCTTTCTCCAGGGCAATAGCAACGAGAATGCCCTAGATAACGAACAGCCCGCCTTTCTCAACCATCTCGACGAGTATCATATTGACCGCTACCCCGTCACCTGTGGCCAATACCGTCGCTTTATCGAAATGGGGGGCTATGACAATCCTGACTATTGGTCTACCGCTGGTTGGCAATTTATCCGAGACCATCACCTCAGCCAACCCCTGTATTGGCCCGAGGCTGACGGGTCAGAATTTGACCATTATCCCGTCTGTGGTGTGAGTTGGTATGAGGCCAATGCTTACGCCAACTTCGTCGGAAAACGACTCCCGACAGAAGCAGAATGGGAAAAGGCCGCCAGTTGGAACCCCCAGCAACATCGCCACCAGCCTTATCCCTGGGGGACTGAGTTTCCCCAAACGTATCATTGCAATCATCATCGCTGGATGGGGGGAATAACTCCGGTTCACGCCTATTCCGACTCTTGCAGCCCCTGGGGACTGGAGGATATGCTGGGAAATGTTTGGGAATGGACCTCAACGCCCTTTCAGAGTTATCAGGGGTTTGAGTTCTTCCCCTATTCCGGTTATTCTCAAACCTATTTTGATGGCCAGCATTATGTGTTACGGGGAGGGAGTTGGACAACTCGCCCCTGGACCCTTCGTAATAGTTTCCGCAATTGGTATTCTCCTCAGGTTCGAGAACCGTTTGCGGGGTTTCGGCTTTGTCAGCGATGATGGGGGGGAAGGGAACCACTGTAGCGCCCTTGTGGCCGCCCGAGGACAGGTCGGAGGAGGTTAGAGAGAGACGAGGGGAGGATGGGTCATGCTGAAGACGGTAACCTATAGTCCGGCGTATACGTTGGTTCCGACTTATGAGTGTTTTAATCGCTGTAGTTATTGCAATTTTCGTCGGGAACCGGGAGACGATGATTGGATGAGTTTGGCCCGGGGACGGGAAATTTTGCAGTCTTTGCGGGATGGAGTGGGGCCGCAGGTGACGGAGATTCTGATTCTCAGTGGTGAGGTTCATCCGCAGCATCCTCGACGCAGCCTCTGGTTTCAACGCATTTTTAATCTCTGTCAGTTGGCGTTGTCTTTGGGATTTTTGCCTCATACGAATGTTGGTCCTCTGAGTGAGGGGGAAATGGCGAGTCTGAAAACGGTGAATGTCTCGATGGGGTTGATGCTGGAACAGGTGACGCCCAAACTGCTGAAGACGGTTCACCGTCACGCGCCGAGTAAACAACCGGAACAGCGGATTTTGCAGTTGGAACTGGCGGGTAAGTTGCGGATTCCCTTTACGACGGGATTGTTGTTGGGAATTGGGGAGACTCCTAAGGATTGGTGTAATAGCTTGTTGGAAATTGCCCGCATTCACTCTCGCTGGGGCCATATCCAGGAGGTGATTTTGCAGCCTCATCGTTTGGGCCAGCGTCAGGAGTCACAGTTTGAGGCGTTTGAGTTGCAGCGACTTCCTGAGGTGGTGGCGTTGGCCCGGGGGATCTTACCGTCGGAGGTGACGTTGCAAATTCCTCCGAACTTGCTGGAGACTCCTGAGATTCTTCTGGATTGTCTGGCGGCTGGGGCCCGGGATTTGGGGGGAATTGGCCCCCGCGATGAGGTGAATCCGGATTATCCTCATTGGCAAGGTCAGCGTCTACGTGAGATCTTAGAACCGGCGGGTTGGCGGTTGGTTCCCCGTTTACCGGTGTATACTCAGTTTGAACAAAATAGCGACGCATTCCCCCAGCTCGCCGAACGGCAGGTGGGGGTCAAGGAGCCTCCGAGCTGACAAGCCTTGGGGTATCATACCGTTATGGTAACCAAGAGACCCACATCAATCATCCGTACAGACCTATGGAATCTTAACCCGACAGCCAG
>SMDP01000168.1 GCA_012911965.1 Geitlerinema sp. P-1104 | reverse complement strand
GCTTGCAGCTCTGGGAACTGGAGGTCGCGATTTCTGAATGAGTCGATGGACTGGGCCAGTTCTGCATCGGAGAGGACGGTGTTGCCCTGGAATTGGAAGCCTTGGACTTGGAAGGCTTGGTTTGGGGAGGAGGTCCCGGGGCGATCGCTTTTCTCACTCTGGAGTGCTTGGGACTGGGGGGAACAGTTGTCCGGCGCGGCGGGAGGGCGATAGTTAGACCCCGTTCCGGGAGCGGTTAGGACCAGTTCCCCCTCGGCGTTGACGTGCCAGGTTTGGGCTTGGCGAATCTGTGTTGGGGTGGAGGGGAGGGGTTCGGCGCTGTCCTCTCGGACTTGGGGGTCATCGAGGGGGTCGAGTCGTAGGTCTTCCCAGCCAGTCGTTCCGGTGAAGGGGTCGTTGGGGCCGGGGGGGAGGCCACTGCTGCCCGTTTGCACAAATTCCGTTTCGCTGCCTTGGATGCAGGGGTTTTGGTCGACGGCGGCGTTGACGGGTCGGTCTTCGAGTTCGATGAGGGCGCTGACGGGGTCCACTTCTGGGGTGTTGATTTCGACGATGCCTTCGAGTTGAGGATTGGTGAGGGAAATGGCGGTGATGTCGTTGCTGTCGAGATTACGGGGGTCAAACTCAATTAGGTTATCGCTGAGTTGTTCCAGGTCTTGGCGCGATCGCACCTGGAGTCCGAAGATACCTTCCGTGGTAATCTGAATCACCCCACCGGAGCCATCGAAGGCATTGGCGGAGATGTTGCTGTTGCCTAAACCCACCAGGGTATTGGTGTTGATGCTGATATTGCCGCCATCGCCGGGGAGATTGGCGGTTCCAGCCGTGGTGGAGATATTGCTGTCATCTAATAGACGGATATCCTCGGACGTGAAGCGGAGGTTGCCCCCCTGTCCCGATGCTGTTTCTCCGGTAATGCGACCCATCCGTTGTAGGCGAATGTCGGAACTGTTTAGGGTGACATCTCCTGCTGCACCGCCACCTAAGCGAGCATCCACTCCCACTTGCGCCCCATCGGTAATGGAAAGGAAAGGACTGTTGAGGGTCACGCCGCCGGCATTACCAGTTCCTGTGGTTTGGGCCGTGATGCGGCTGGGGAGTCGTCCATCGGGGTCAGCGGCAGGGGAGCCACTGGGTAAGATTGAGCGTCCGCTGAGTTGGATGCGATCGCTGGCCGTCACATTAATGGACCCCCCTTGTCCATCAAGGAACGTATCAGCCGCAATGGCTGCCCCACCGTTCAGGTTCAGGCGGTTAGTGTTCACCCTTAACGCTCCCGCATCACCCGCTCCCGCCTCCACCAGCAGGCCCTGAGATTGGGTAAATAAACCACTCGGCTGTTGTCCGTCGGGGCTAGTCCCCGTCAGTTCAATCAACTCCGAAGCGTTTGCCTCCAGAGTTCCCCCGGCACCGGAACTGACAGTATTGCTGAGGATTTGTCCCCCATCCCGTGCCAAAATGCGTTGGGTATTGAGGGTAATGTTGCCGCCCGGCCCTGCACCAGCCGTAACCGCTGTAATCAGGCCTTCATCAAATACCCGCAACTCTGCTGTTTCAATCAAGATGTCACCACCACGTCCTCCGGGCAGTGCTTCATCGGTCAGACTTGGGTCCACCTGAGTTGCAATGCCACTAGCAATTAGTTCATTGTCCTCAGTCAGGAATTGGCCCCTAAGTTCCAGAAACTCAGAAGCTCGAATCGTCAAATTTCCCGCATTCCCAGCCCCTAAGGATGTCGCGCTAATTTCTGCACTGTCGAGTAGAGTGATTTGAGGGGATTGAATCAAGAGGCTTCCCCCATCTCCGGTAGAATCAACCTCAGCGGTGGTTGTAATGCTACTGGAAAATTCACCGCTTTCAGAGGCTCCCGATAACTCAATGGCCTCAGACACAAACAGATCTAAATTCCCGCCCTGTCCTTCTGCAAATGTGGACAGAGAAATTTCCGCACCATCCGAGATTTCCAATCGTCTGGCCCTGACCGTCAAATCCCCGGCATCTCCAGCAGCTTCGGTTTGGGTAAAAAAGCCACTGGGAAATTGCTCATCAGGGGTGCTTCCCCGTAACTCGATGAGATCGGAAACCGTAACTGATAAATCCCCACCGCGTCCCTCAGCAAAAGTTGAGGTATCGAGAAATCCCCCCCCAGTGAGACTCAGCGACTCCGCCGTGAGCGAAATGGAACCGCCATCCAAAGCTCCCTCAGTATTGGAGATAATACCAGAGTCATCCCTTAAGGTCACTTGACGGCCCTGCACCTGAATACTACCTCCCCCCTCGCCACTGGCATTCACTGAGGCGAAGTCAGAGAGTCGGATATCGCGAAACCCCTCAACCTGACTGTAGTCCAGGGCAAATCCTTCATCGGTGGGAACTAGGCGCACCTGGGCATTGTCTCCCACACTTCCGAGTTCAATGCGCCCGCCGAAGGTAGAGACGATACCCCCTTCAAGGTTCACATCCCCGCCAATTAAGCCAATGGTGTTACCTGGAAATACCTCTAGCCCCACAGGAAAAAACACGGGTTCTCCATCTTGGGTGACATCTTCAAAGCTGGCAAGGGAACGATTGGTAATGCTGCCGGGATTGGCGCCGTATTGCAGTCCAGTTGGAGTATTGATGCTCAGCAGGGGGACATTTTCGGGCAGAGTCGCACTGAATTGACCCCCGTTTTCAAAGTTGAGGCTCTCAGCACTGGTGGCAAAGAAGGACCCGCCTAGGTTCAGTTGTGCGTTTTCCCCAAAGAGAATCCCATTGGGGTTGAGGAGAAAGAGATTCGCCGTTCCATCTACGGAGAGAAGACCATCAATTTCTGAGGGCAAGTCGCCGGTGATGCGGGTGAAGATATTATCCAGGGTTTGACTGTTCTCAAATCGCGCTTCCATCCCAGTGGGGAGGGAAAATTCCTGGAAGCTGTGGAAGAGGTTGTTTCCCGTATTATTCAGGGTTCCACCTTCAAGGCGCAACACATCCCCCTCTTGGATGACTTGAGAGTTGGTGGGAAGGGTATTGTCTGGGACGATAGGGGTTTGGGCAGCGGCGATTGGGGTAGAACTGAAATAAGCTAAAAAGACGCTACCAGTGAGCCAGAAAGGAGACCTTCGTGAGATCATAAATTTGTCTAGACAGAGTGACAGATTTGTAAGTAATATCGGGCTAAAAGGCAATCATTGTTCTCCAGGTTGGATTCTACCATAGTTTGGAGTCTTAACGTTGGCTTAGATTGGCATAAAATCAGCATTCGTTAACATGGTTTTTCTGAATTTCACTAAACACAACTTTATTTTTTGAAATTCTCATCAGTCTTCATTAGTTAAGTCTGCGTGAGTTTACGCAATACCACTTTGTTTGTTTTGTTTGGTAATGTATTCTTCCTGTTTTTTTTAATGGCTAACATCAAGATGGTATCAGAAGATTTTGGGATACTCTTGAATGGACATGATTTCAACAGTTCCCAAAATACCATGGCAAATCACAAAAAATAGCTCGTTTGCTTGAGTTCATAACTAGTCAAATTATCAGGATTTTTACTTTTTACACGAACAAAGTATTCTCCTTCTTGCAAACGCTGTTCCAATAAGAGTTCAGACTGACCAAACTCCGTAGAAGCAATTATATCTTCTGGATCAACTTTTCCATTACCATTAATATCTTGGATGAGAGCAACAGAAACATCGGCACTTAAATCCTTGAGTTCCAGTTTAATATCTTGAGTTTCGGATATATCCAAGCGCCAAAAATCTAACAAGTCTCCATTACCTAGAGAGCCATGGACAGATGTAACTTCAAAATCACCAAACATAATACTTACTCCCGAGAAGAGATTGTCGGCAGTCGGCAACGTTCCATTCCCATCAATATCACTAGGGGTTGCCTGATATTGCAAGGTGTAATCTACTTCTCCAACAGTTTCCGAATCAGGAAATATCCGAATATAGTATTCACCTGGCTCTAAATTCCTAAGCCGGGGTGATGCCGAAAGTCCATTCATTGACATTGATTCGGCAATTATTTCACCATCTTCAATGCTCCCATCTTCACTAGAAATCTTGATGATTTCAAATCCTGCTTTCTGGTTTAGTTCGGTAAGTCCAATATCTACTTGATGATAATCATCCAGGGTAAAAGCATAATAATGATCGCGTTTCATAGTACCACTTTCTGTGATTTTGTAAGTCCGGATAACATCATGGTCTGATTGAGTTTTGCTATCCCACAGGCTCCAAGCATGAAAAAAGCTTTCTTGGGGAGCAAAGTCCGATGTTATAAACTCATTATTTACTGTCTGAACAGTCCAATAATACGCACCAGGTTCAACATCTTCCAACGTCCAACTCATATTTCCATCGACATTACTAATTTCAGCTTCCTCCTGAGTCGCATCCACAATATCCGAACCGCCGGGCGTGGTTCCAACACGCAAGTTATAGGTCAAATCCTCTTGAGATATTTCCCCATCGACGACAACATCCCAACTCAACGTTACATCATTGCCCTTCTGCTCAGATCTCAAATTCGTCGGGATGCTAGGGGGAGAACTTGAGGTGTTATCTCCCTCATCAGAGTCCCCACTCGTATCCTCTGATGAAGCTGGGTACAGATTAAGTTCAGACTCAGAAACTTCATAAGGAATCAGTCCTAAGGTTCCCAGAGTAAGTCCATCGTCATGGAATCCCGGCATTAAATTTTGATTCATCTCTAGGATAAAGTTTTGGGCTTCCTCCGATGTATCTCCCAAAGTTTCCTGAGCAATAGCAGCCAGGTCATCCCGTATAATCTCACGACTCAATCGATAATACCGCCCATTAAATTTAGCAATTGGGACTAATACATCACCATCAGGAAGGTCAACATTGTTGTTCCTATCGATGATCCATTCTCTCGTTGTTGCATGTAAATGACCGAGATTATTTCCTGATAAACTCATGAGTTCATCAGAAGATGAAGTTGAGTATTGCTCCCAATCGAAATGTCTCCACCTCCAAAGGATAAGTGACATTTCAGGTGACTCTTCAAAATTGATCGGTCCAGATACATCACGATTAAAGATGACGGGATCTGTAGTTCGCTCAATCTGAATAACTTTGTAGGGATTTGTTACAACCGCAAAGCCAAAAGAATCAATCCTATGGGTGTAGTCAACTACGATGTTACCATCTTGCCGTTGAATTTCATCGATTTCAAGCTTATGAGAGGTATCTGAACCGGGTATACCTACAACAATTAGACTATATTTCTCGAAATCAACATCAAGTTCGCCTAATGTTCCTAATTTTTCTTCCCAAGCATCCTGCCATTCAGACTCGTCAGTGATCACCTTTTCAATATATTCACCATGAGAGCCATGCCTTCCCTGATGGATAACCGTAAAATCAAGAGGTCCAGAACTGGGTTGAGTTTCAACGGGGGGAGCCTCATCGGGGGGAGCCTCATCGGGGGGAGCCTCATCGGGGTCATCATCGGGTTTACCTTTGTTGACGAAGTAGGCAGCCACATAACCGATCTGTCCTCCTACTTCGATTTTATACCAATCAGACCGAATATCACCATCAGGTGTCGGATAGCTACCACCTGTTACTGTCTCTACAATTGTTAGTGTGGTTCCCTCTTGTAGAACGTCGGGAACATTATCCTCCATAGACGGTCCTTGCCGTAAGTTGAGGGGTAAGTTCCCTATTTTATGATTCACATAACCAGGTTGGGGATAGTCTAGCTCGTCATAGGGTTTCGTTCCATAGAGGTCAAGACTCCAAGAGTTGAGAATCCCACCTGTATCATTTTTGTCGGACTCACTGTACTTGTCAATGACCCGCAACGTCCATTCTCCTTCGGAAGATTCTCCCCAATGACGAGCCGTTGTAAATGTCCAGTTATAATCAGCTCCAGCTTTAGAACTGTCTTGTGAGACATGAGGCCGAGCCAGAACCGATTCAGTTCCATCTGGAGAAACCAACACCAATTCTAGGTCTCCCCGATAGCTATGGTTAATATCAACGGTAACCTCAACCCATTCTAACGTCCTATCTTCATCTACCTCAATCCAATCCTCAACCCCATGCCGGTCATTATCAGGAATTTCTAAATCCAGCAAAGTCGAACGATATTGACCGACCAAAGAGTCAGCCATTAAATCAGCTTCAGTTCCCCGAGTTTCCCAGGTTGTCGCCAAGCTCACCGCTGCGTGTAAATCCAGAGAGCCAAATCCATACTTGTGATTAACCCAATATCCACCCCCATTTTGGACCCAATCGTCGTCATCAGGGTCATTTTTGATAGCTGTTTCCGCCAAAATATACTGAATATCCCGATATGTTAATTCAGGATTCACTTTTAATAACCAAGATATAGCACCCGAAATAACTGCGGCAGAGGCAGAAGTTCCTCCAAAGTTGAAGTTGTATTCATCAGAAAACTCGTCATGATTTACGATAACATCTGTCGTTGGAATCCCTTGGAACTCTTTACCTTCGTCGGTTTTAATGTCATGACTTGAGTAAGTTGAGATAAACAAAGATGAACCTGGTGTACTATAGGAGGTTTTTTGTCCAAACCTGTCAAGAGCACCTACAGCAATCGTATGACGAGAGTTGGCAAGCCGATTATAATTGACATTGCCACTATACTTGCCATATCCATCATTCCCTGCTGCAACTACATACAGATTTCCAAATTGATTGCGACCTAGAGTCACGCCATTCTGAAGAGCGGTAATTACTCGTGGTAAACTAGCAAGATAGCCCGGTCCCCAGCTATTATTGAAGATATCAATTTCATGATTTCGGTCTTCCATAAATAGGGCGGAACTAATAACTTCCCCACTTGTTTGATTGGCGATTTTACTCGTATCCCCAATCAATTTTAGAGAAGCAAATTCAGCATGGGGATCAACTCCAATAATTCCTCTGCCATTATTGCTAGAGAGAGCAACCCCAGCCACAGCCGTTCCATGAAGGTTCGCTGTGGAGAGTTCCAACTCCCAACTCAAGTCATCTATGATATCTTGATGTAACTGTTCAAAAAACTCTTCAGTATTCTTCTCGCTGTTGCTATCAGAGTGCTTGATTTCTAAGACCCAATTTCCACCAGAGTATCGAGTGTCAAAACGCGGAGTTTCTAAGGAGAATAAAGTGTTTGATTCTGATGCTTGAGGAACCGTCGCAAACCGATTGCTGGATTCTAAATCATCTGAACCAGGAAAGCGTCGATAACGTTGTGTTCTTTGACGTTTCTTGGGATCGTAGTTAGCCATTTCATCGTGATGCAAGCGTAGAACCAAGCCTTCAGGTAAAGGCTGGTTCATTTCAACCTTTGTTTTCGTATTTGTTACTGCACCAGTAAGTGAAACTGGTAAAATAAAACGAATCCCATCTTGGGTGACTTCGTAGTTAGAAAAGTTAACATCGAAAAAATTGCTTGCCCTAGGAGATGGTGATTGAGCGTAGTTTATATCAGCATAGTCAGAACTGGTCGGGGTAAAGTCTTGACTCAAGTCAGCTCGATACCGACCGACTAAATCAGGATGCTCATAGTCAACTCCATCATCAACAATGCCAATCACCACATTGTATCCAGATTCATCTTCAGTGATAATCCAATCACTAAAGTCATCCCAGGCTTTAAGGAAGTTAATGTCTTGTCCGGGAACTTCTGTATTTTCTAAATTCCATTGTCTGTCAAAGAGGCGGTTATCCCGAGGATCTGACCAAAGGCTCAGTGATACCGGAACCGATGGATAAGCAAATTCAATATCTTGCACCCCCTGTAACTGCTGGGCGACCTCATGAGGGTCACGACCTTCAGGAAACTCAAAGATATAAGTATTGGGAATCTGTCCCGTCGCTCCTAGGAAATCGGCTCCCAACTCTTCGGCAATCTCCCCGGCTGAGGTTCCCGCTTGAATACTGACAACCCACTGCCGAGTCTCCGCCAGACGTTCCGGGTCATATCCATCTAAATCCATGGACTGCTCAATCGCCGTTTTCAAAATCGGCGACAATCCCTGACCCTCATCCACCGACAAAACCGTCAACCACTGCGACTCAAACTCAGCCGTCTGACCTTCCGAATCATAAGCAGTCGCCTTCAACTGATATTTCCCAGGCTCTAACCCCTCCAGTTCATACTCAAAACGAGCCACCTGGTCATTACGTCGGTCTTCACTGAAGTGGACTAGCTCAGGATAGGGAACCCAGTCCCCATCCCCAGACTTGAGCCAAAACTCAACTCGCTCAATATCCTTCGCACCATCTTCATCCAAAACCCGACCGGGAATGCGAATCGTCTCTCCAGGATTATAAAGTCGGTTGAGCGCCAAACGCAGGTCTTCCGGCGCTTGATTCGCTGGAGTCAGGGGCTGGGGTTCCCTCGCCGGAGACTCAACCTGTGGATTCACCACCCCTCCCCCATACATCGGCAGTTCCACCTCCGTTCCCGGCACCAACGGCTCATCAGGACTCTCAAACGGATTTCCCTCCGAATCCGTAATCTCCACCCAAGCCTCTTCATCTCCCAATTCCTCTTCCGCCAGGCCCGCAGGCGTCTCACCCGGCCGCACAAGATGTCGCCGTCGAGGAGTCTCCCCAATCTCAATCGGAGTCGGGTCATAAGCTTGCGGTTTCGTGGCCTTCGCCAGATGCACCGCCGCCAGCAAATTCAACAGTCCCGCACCCGTGTCCGGATTCCAATTCGGAGTCCCCAAATCTGTAGCTGTAGTTTGCAAAATCTCGATGACCTGGCGATAACTCAACTCAGGGTTCGCCGCCCAAACCACGGACGTGGCCCCCGTCACCCGGGCCGTCGCCACTGACGTCCCCGCCAGAGTTCCCAAATCATCTCCCACCGTAGACAGCACCGGATTCTCAGCCGTTCCCCCAGGCGCCAGCAATCCTAACCCAGTACCAAAATTAGAATACTCAGCCCGACCATGACCCTGAGCCACCGCCAGATTGGGGTCAAACGCTTCCGCCGCACCCACCGTCAGCACATTGTCAAACTCCCGCGAGGCTTGAGCCAACGCCGACAGATTGCCCCCATCATTTCCCGCCGCCACCACCAGCAACACCCCCTGTTGACGGGCATATTCAATGGCAGTCCGTTCCGCCACGGTCAACTCATAGCGAGGACTCACATTGCCCTCAGCATCCATCTCCGTCAAGTCCAGACTCAGATTCACCACCGCATTCGTCTGACCCGACTCCGCCGCCGCATCCACAAACTCAACCAGGGAACTGGCCCACTCTCCAGACCCCACGCCACGGCCTAACCAGACAGGAGCCTCCGGATTGATGCCATCAATGCCAATGCCATTGTCCTGCTGAGCGGCAATCAGTCCCAACAGATGGGTTCCATGTTCACTCCCCTCCCCAGGGGCCAACAGCGGGTTATCATCCCCATCCACCCAATCACGCCCCAGGA
>SMDP01000167.1 GCA_012911965.1 Geitlerinema sp. P-1104 | reverse complement strand
CCTACTGCCTACTGCCTACTGCCTTCTTCCCCTGCTGCCTTCTTCCCCCATAGCACGATCGCCACCAACAAGGTTATCGTAGTGAATCGGTTGCCAATTTCCCCCAAACACCGTAGACTTCTGCGATACTAACCCTAAACCCAATCCGCGTCCCACCTCCGATCCCCTAAAGCCGTGAGTTGCATCGCCCGATTTCGATGTCACTGAAGCGAATTGACTTGGATTTTATACCCGTTGTGTCTGTTCCCATACAACCCGATCGCCCCGATAGTTCACCCATGCCGGAACCGACTCCTGTGTTTGCCCTCAAAGCCCTGGTAGCGCGGTTACACCGTGAACAAAACAAAACGCAGGATTTATTGAGTTCCCTAGGGTTTGCCCTTCGTAGCTTTAATAACCTCAATCAGTTTTTGGAACTGATCCCCCTCGTTGCCAGCCGTGTCACCGATGCTGAAGGCAGCTCCCTAGTGTTGTTTAAGCCTGATGGACAAGTGCGGTTGCAACGACTCCACTGTCAGGAGGGGCAATCCTGCGTCAATCTTCGTAAGGCGATCGATGCGGTGATTCGTGATGATCCTCATCCCCTGCCCATTTCCAGGGATCTCGATCGCCGCCTCGCCGACTATCTTGGCCAAGGGATTCAACTCTACGGAACCCCCATCTCCATTCGCAGCGAAGAGCGGGGACGGCTATATGTATTTAGTCATGACCCCCAATATACCTGGAACGAAGCCCGACGCAAGCTGGTGCAACTCGTGGCCGATCAAACCGCCGTTGCCATTGTTAACGATGAACTGGCGGCGGAACTGCGACAAAAACAACGGCTCGATCGCGAGTTAGAAATTGGGGCCGAGATTCAATTACGACTTCTCCCGAGCCAATGTCCCAGCATTGAGGGGATTCAACTGGCGGCCCGCTGTCAAACGGCCAATCGTGTCGGGGGAGATTACTATGACTTTATCCCCACCAGTCATGATTTAGTGCGATCGCGTAGTTTTGAGGCTAAACCCTCCTCCAGCCCCGAGGCCAGACCCCCCTCAGACACCCCAAGTCATAGTGAACAAGGGCGTTGGGGCATCGCCATTGGCGATGTCATGGGGAAAGGAGTTCCGGCGGGCCTCATTATGACCCTCACCCGAGGGATGTTACGCTCAGAAGCCCTCAACCAACATTCCCCCGCTCGGATTCTCAAGCATCTCAACCGGGCCATGTATGCTGATCTCGAAAATTCTCATCGTTTCGTAACATTATTTTATTCAGAATATAATCCCGAAACCGATCAACTCGCCTACAGCAACGCCGCTCATACCCCGCCCTTGCTCTGGAAAGCCCAACGCCGGGAAATTCTCCGCCTAGACACCTGGGGAATGCTAGTGGGACTGGATGCGGAAAGCGAATACGAAGAAGATAGTGTCATCCTAGAAGCAGGCGATACAATCCTGTACTATACAGACGGTTTCACCGAAGCCTCTAATCCCAAGGGCGATCGCTTCGATGAAGAAAACCTCATCGAGGCCTTTAAAACCGCCTGTAGTCGCCAAGCGGATCCCACCGATATCCTAAACTCTATGTTTGATGCTGTCTGGGACTTTATCGGCCCCCACAAGTCTAATGATGATGACATGACCCTCGTCGTCCTACAAAAACGTTAACCCGACTCTTAGCCGCCCGTCCCCCCCTACTGCCTACTGCCTACTGCCTACTGCCTTCTCTAACCTCTTGCCTTCTCCCCCTACTGCCTTTTTTTATTATGAACCAGCCTAAAACTTGGAGTCAACGTTTTGAATCTGCTCTCGACCCGATTGTTGCTGAGTTTAATGCCAGCATTGGCTTCGATATTGAACTGATTGAATACGATTTGACCGGATCTGTTGCTCATGCCAAAATGCTGGCAAAGGTGGGAATTATTTCCCCCGAAGAAGCCGAAACTCTCGTCTCAGGATTAGAGCAGATTCGCCAAGAGTATCGTCAGGGCAAATTCAAGCCTGGGGTTGATGCCGAGGATGTTCACTTTGCGGTAGAACGACGGCTCACGGAATTGGTAGGAGATGCCGGGAAAAAACTGCATACGGCGCGATCGCGAAACGACCAAGTGGGAACCGATACCCGTCTCTATTTACGGGATAAAATCCAAGACATTCGCCAAAATGTTCGGCAATTTCAACGGGCATTACTCACCCTAGCGCAAGAAAATATTGAAACCCCAATTCCCGGTTATACCCACCTCCAGCGGGCCCAACCCCTAAGCCTGGCACACCACCTGCTCGCCTATTTTGAAATGTTCCAACGGGACTGGGAACGATTAGGAGAAGTCTATGAACGGGTGAATATCTCCCCCTTAGGCAGTGGAGCCTTAGCCGGCACAACCTTTCCCATTGACCGCCATTATACCGCCGAATTACTAGGGTTTAAGCAGCCCTATCGTAACAGTCTTGATGGGGTGAGCGATCGCGACTTTGCCATTGAATTTGTCAATGCCGCTAGCTTGATTATGGTGCATCTGAGTCGCCTCTCTGAAGAGGTAATTCTTTGGGCATCCCAGGAGTTTAACTTTATCCAACTTAAGGATAACTGCTCAACGGGGTCGAGCATTATGCCCCAGAAAAAGAACCCCGATATCCCTGAATTAGTGCGAGGCAAAACGGGGCGTGTTTTTGGACATCTTCAGGGACTCTTGGTATTAATGAAAGCCCTGCCTCTTGCCTATAATAAAGACTTGCAGGAAGACAAAGAAGCCCTGTTTGATACCGTCAAAACCGTTCAGGGTTGCTTACAGTCCATGACCGTCTTATTTGAAAGTGGCTTAGAATTTCGCAAAGAACGGCTTGAAACCGCCGTGGCTGAAGATTTTTCCAACGCCACAGATGTCGCCGATTACCTCGCCGCCAAAGGCGTTCCCTTCCGGGAAGCGTATAATCTAGTAGGTAAGGTGGTGCGAACCTCCCTGGCCGCTGGAAAACTGCTGAAGGATTTAACCTTAGAGGAGTGGCAACAACTCCATCCCCAGTTTGAGGCAGACATTTACGAAGCGATCGCCCCCAAACAGGTGATTTCCGCCCGCAATAGCTTTGGCGGAACGGGGTTTGAGCAAGTTCGTCAAGCCCTTAAAAGCGCCCAAACTCTCCTTGAAAATTAGTCTTGCGATTTGTTCCTCGTTTTGGAGTTCTTTGTTCTCCCGATCTGCCTATTGCCGATTACCATTTCCTATGAGATCCTCTCCTAACGCATCCTCCTTAACCGGAGAAATTTTGGTTGTGGATGATACCCCTGCCAACCTGACAATGCTGCGACAAATGCTCTCAGCACGGGGATATAATGTGCAGGTTTGCCGAACGGGAGAAGTTGCGATTAAATCAGCCACTCTGATGCAGCCGGATTTAATTCTGCTAGATATTAGAATGCCCGATTTAGATGGGTACGACGTTTGTCGGTGGCTGAAAACCCACCCGGAAACCGCTGAGATTCCAGTGATTTTTATCAGCGTCCTGGAAACCACGGAAGAAAAAGTGGCAGCCTTTCGGGTTGGGGGGGCCGACTATGTCACTAAACCCTTTCAAGCCGAAGAAGTCATCGCACGAGTTGAACATCAACTTCTCGTGCGGCGTCAAAAAGCCCAATTAGAACTAGAGATCCGAGAACGAGAATTAACGGAAGTCAGTTTAACGAAATCGCGATCGCTCCTGGCCTCAGTCCTCAATAGCACCCTAGACAGCGTCTGCGCCCTACAAGCAGTCCGAAATCAAGACGAGATCATTATTGATTTTGAATGGTTGTTGGCCAACGCCGTCGCCGCTAACGCCGCTGACACCAGCCCTGAGGCGATCATCGGTCAGCGGTTACTGGAACTGATGCCTCAATATGCCGCCGTGGGCCTATTTGACGATCTCGTGCGGGTGGTGGAAACAGGCAAGATTCTCAACCGGGAACTCTGTTACGAATCGGATACCCTCTGTGGTTGGTTTCAGGCGATCGCCATCAAACTCGACGATGGAGTCACCTTAACCTTCCGAGATATCACCGCCCGTAAACAGATGGAACTGGCCTTAAAAGCCTCCAACGTAGAATTACAACAACAGGCGAATCTCGACGGACTCACCCAAGTCGCCAACCGTCGCCGCTTTGACGAGTATCTCCAGGAAACCTGGACCTATTGCCTCAACCATCAACGGCCCCTATCGTTGATTTTAGGAGATGTCGATCGCTTCAAAGACTTCAACGATACCTATGGCCATCAAACCGGCGATGTCTGTCTGCAAAAGGTGGCCCAAACCCTACGGGGTCTAGTGCAATATCCTGACGACCTTGTGGCCCGCTATGGCGGCGAAGAATTTGCCATCGTTCTACCTCAAACCGAAGCGGCCGGGGCGATTCGGGTCGCCCGTCGTCTGCGAGATGCCATCCGACAAATTATCCTCTATCCCGAAGCAGAGGGCGATCCCACCTCCGTCACCATCAGTTTAGGAGTCTCCAGTCTCACTCCCCTCTCCAGTCTCACCCCCGCCGCCCTAATCGAAGCCGCCGATCGCGCCCTCTACCGGGCTAAATCCGAAGGTCGCGATCGCGCCTGCTGGCAACTCGTCCGTTCTCTCTCGTGAACGACTAATCCCCCATCCCAATCATCCCCTATTGCCTCTTGCCCAAATGATGCGTTCCGGCTGGTAGGGGCGAAAAATTTTTCGCCCTTACAATCGATAAGCCTAGGTACAAAACCTTTACTGATGCCGGAACGCATCCTACCCTCTTCCTCTGTGTCCTCGGGCGACCACAAGGGTACGCCCCTACGTGGTGACCTTCTTGTCTCTTGCCCCTTCCCTTCTCCCCTACCGCAAACTCCGAGGATCCAAGGCATCCCGCAAGCCATCGCCAATTAAGTTAAACGATAAGACCGTCAACACCACCAATAGGGCCGGCGGCCAAATCAGCCAAGGTTGAAAAACCAAAATCGAGGCATTGGTAGCATTAGCCAAAAGATTCCCCCAAGAGGGGTCTGGCTGTTGAATCCCTAAACCAATCAGACTCAATACCGACTCTGCCACAATAAAGCCGGGAATGGAAAGGGTGGCCGAAATAATCAAATAGGTAGCCGTTTGCGGCAACACATGGCGAACAATAATATAGAGTGGCTTCGCACCCATGGCTCGGGCCGCTTGCACAAACTCTTGTTCTTTGATAGACAAGACCTGTCCCCGGATCACCCGCGCCAATCCAGCCCAGCTAATAAAGGATATGATGGTGACAATCAGTAAAAATCGCTGGGCGCTACTTAAGCCTGAGGGAAGGATAGCGGCTAAGGCAATCAGCAGGTACAGGCCCGGAATGGTCATCAGTACTTCAGTCAGCCGCATAATCACCGTATCTACAGCGCCTCCTACATAGCCCGATATGCCCCCAACTAGCATCCCAATGGGGAAGGAGATACAAATGCCCACTAAGCCGATAGACAAGCTCACCTGTCCCCCAAAAATGAGGCGGCTCAGTTGATCGCGTCCCTGTTCGTCAGTCCCCAGAAGGTTCAACTTACCGGGGCCGACGGTTCCGAATAAATGTATATTTGCCGGAATGATCCCCAGTAGCCGATAGGATGATCCTGAGACGAATAAGCGAATTGGAGAGGGTTCAGAGCGATCTACAATCAGTTCTCGTTTCCCCGTCTCTAGATCGGTGGCCCCTTGTTGAATGGGATAGACATGAGGGCCGATAAATTCCCCAGCTTGGTTCTGCCAGTGTATTGGTGTTGGAGGTAGGAGCGATCCCTCCCGCTGAAGGTCATTAATCGGGTCGTAGGGGGCAAAAAAACCCGCCCCAATGGCCAGGACGTAGAAGACAATCAAAAGGCTGGCCCCAATGCGAGACAGCGGATTTTGTTTGAAGAGTTGCCACCAGTTCATAGGTCAAATCAAGTCTGAAGTTTCTTTAACACAGCGAGATTTAGATTTATTTACAATGATAAGCTAACCTCGTGTCCCTGTTGCTTGGTTTGAAACGTAGATCTCGCCCCTAGGCTTGACCATAGTCTGTAATTAGTTACCCTGTAAATCCCTTAACCCGTGAATCAACCTCAGCCTCCCATCAGCGCAATGTCAGACCTTGATGCTATTAGTGCCATTCTCTACTGTGTTCAGCACCAGTTTAGCGGACAGTTAAAGATTCATTCTGCGTCCACCCCCAATGAAGACTGGAGCCTTCATTATTACATGGGTCGCGTGATTTGGGCATCGGGAGGGGTACATCCCCTACGACGTTGGCGACGGGCGATCGCCCGCACTTGTCCTGGTTTAGATTTGAGCGGCCTCAAATTTCCTAGCCAGAAAGATGATCCCTTTTGGGAATATAACACTCTCTGTCACTTTCAAGATCAGCAGCAACTCAACCGCAAGCAGTTTCAAAAAATAATTGTTGATTGTATTATCGAAGTTTTATTTGATGTGTTACAAAAGTCTCAAGGAGAGGTGTTGCTCGGAAAACTCCGCGAGGAAACACGGCTGAATAAACCCCGAGTGGTTCTGAAAGGAGAAGCCCTTCTCAACTATGCTGAAAAACAATGGCAACAGTGGTGCGAAGCTGATTTTGCTGCCTATTCTCCCAATCTCGCCCCCGTGATTGCCAATAACGCTTTATTAAAATCATCGTTGTCAGACAAAGTTTATCGACGGTTGAGTGTCTTGGTGAACTCTCGCAACACCCTACGAGATTTATCGGTGATTGTCAAAAAGGACTTGATTGAGTTAACTCAATCGTTAATGCCTCGGATTCAAAAAGGGGCTTTGGAGTTGGTGCGGGTTCCGGATCTCAATGGAAAGTTGACGCCAACTCAGAGTTCAGGAGGAGCGTTAACCACGGAATTGAAACAAACTAGCCCAACCCCAGCCCCGAAACCTGAAGCGCCGTTGATTGCTTGTATTGATGATAGCCTACAAAGTTGCGAAGTTTTGGAGCGAGTTCTCCAAGAGGGGGGCTATCGTAGTTTTTTCATTATCGACCCCTTACAAGCCATCCCTGAGTTGATTGCCCGGAAACCGGTGTTAATTTTCTTGGATTTAATTATGCCGGTGGTGAATGGCTATGAGGTTTGCGCCCAAATTCACCGCGTCGAACAGTTGAAAGATACGCCGGTGGTGTTTTTGACGAGTCAGGATAGTTTAGTGGATCGCGTACGGGCGAAATTGGTCAAAGCCTCAGGATTTCTCTCGAAGCCAGTAGATCCTGATACGGTCTTAGATACCATTGAACGGTTTGTGGCCACACCGAATTCTACCGAAGATACCTCAGCTTCAGAGTGAACTGGCGGCGGCTAGGGCGGTTAATAAACAGAGGAGGAGGGCTTCCGTCCATTCCACGACCGCCCCATAAGTGTCTCCGGTATGTCCCCCAAGCTGACGATTAAACCAGGCTGGGATGAGAATGGCGATCGCACTTCCACCAAAGGCCATTCCTACTCCCACCAGCCAGCGATCGCCCCCTAACCAAAGTTGCAGAAGACTCAACCCCAACAGGGCGATCGCCCCAGGAATCAGGGCCACGGCTGACTCAATCGAGGCCTTGTGAATGGCCCCCTTACCACTGGCTTTGAGATAGGGATAGCGAACAATCGCCACCACCTGTCCCCAACGGCCCCAACCGGCGGCGGCCATTAACACCAGGGCGCGATCGTCGACTAATTCCGACAGGGCCACGGTTTTCAGCAAGATCACCATCACCGCCGCCATGGTTCCAAACGCACCCACCAAACTATCTTGCATCGCGGCTAAACGCTTCTGAGGATCGGGAACCGCCAAACCATCAGCCGTATCAATGGCCCCATCCAGATGTAAGCCCCCCGTCAGGGCAATGGCAAAGCCGATAATTAAGGCACTGCGTGTTAATACGGGCATTCCCAGGGCCCCGAAGCCCCAATCCACCAGGCCAAGCAGTCCACCTAAGAAAATTCCCACCAATGGGGCGAGTTTCGCGATGCCCTCAAACTCCAATGTCCAGTTTACGGGAATCGGCAAACAGGTGTAGAAGGCAATAGCAGCGGCGATCGCCTTCCGTTGGCGTAGCCAAAATCGTAAGTTAAGCCATGAAAATCGTCGCTTTGCCATAGTTTATGAAAAGTTCAGTTATTTAACGGATTTGCGAACCCGAATATCTATGCCAAGATTGTATAGAGACCTTGTTGTGAGTGTAATAGTCACCCAGGTTGTTGATCACAGTCTAGGGCGAGCAGCTAATCGAGATCCCGTATCTAACTCGATCCGTTACGGCCCGGCAACCGCCGATACCCTGCAACTCTCCTGAGCCACTAACTGAAACGATGGGACTGTGTTGCTAACGTTCGACGGCTTGATCGATTTGTCTCATCAACGGTCACTCTACTCCACCCCCTTTAGTTCCATGCTTGAGCGTTCATCCGATCATCATATCCCTGCCCCGTGCATCATCGAAACCGGTATCCTTGTCAACAAACGTGATATGTTGCGTTTACTCGGAGACCTGACGCAGGTTCGCTATGTTGAACTTCTCGATGGTGAACCCCAGGCCCAGGGGGAAGCCTATCTTGTCGAAGTTTTTTCTGATTCTCATCAGGCGACGATTCTGGCCAATCATTCCCTGTATCTCAATGTGGCTAGTTTCGACTATTTGGAGTTAAGGTCAACGGGCCAATCCCGAACTCAGTTCGATCTCGTGCAAGATAACCGCTGTCTGCGTTTAATTCCCCTCAACTCCCCCCTAGCCGGTCGTTCCAGCGACCCCATTACTGATGAATCGCTGGAGTCGATGTTGGTTCAGGTCATCTCGGCTAAGCTTGATGCTCAAATTGATGATATGGATGAGTGGGAAGGGGGTTAGACTCCTAACGCTCTAATCCTAACGCTCTAAAATGAGGGTTACAGGGCCCTCATTTTCGATGGAGACTTGCATCATGGCCCCAAACTCTCCGGTTTGAATCTCTAAACCACTCTGACCTAGTTTTTCGACAAATTGATGGTAAAGGGCCTCAGCGGCGGCCGGGGGGGCTGACTTATCGAAGGAGGGACGGCGACCTTTGCGACAATCGCCATAAAGGGTAAATTGGCTAATGACTAGAATTTCTCCTTGAATGTCCTCAACGGACTGTTCCCAGCGGCCACTGGGGTTATCCTCGGGAGGAAACAATCGCAAACTGAGACATTTGCGAACCATCCAGTCCACCTCCGTCTCTGTGTCGGTTTCGGCAATTCCTACGAGGAGGTTTAAGCCTCGCCCAATTTTCCCCACTTGGCGATCGCCCACCTTGACTTGAGATGAGCTGACTCGCTGAATAATGACCCGCATTGACTCTGTTTTGCTCTTCAGACTTTTTTTGACCTAATGGGCATAGAAACCCCTATTTTGAGCTTTCTATGCCCCGCTCCTGGAATATTTCTGGGCAACCACAAGGAGGGCAACCACAAGG
>SMDP01000166.1 GCA_012911965.1 Geitlerinema sp. P-1104 | reverse complement strand
AGGCAGTAGGCAGTAGGGGGGAATAGGGAATGGGATGACTTGGGAGCAATGTCTGTGGGTCGCCTTTAGTGAGTGATAAATTGGACGATTCCTCCGTAGGCGCGATACATGTTTTCTTTGGTGAGAACTTGGGTGCGATCGCCGGCGGCAATGAGTTCGCGATTGAGGAGAATGAGTTGGTCAAAGTGGCGGATGCTTTCTCCTAAATCGTGGTTGACGACGAGGACGATTTTTCCGGAGTCGGCGAGTTCTCGGAAGATTTGGAAGAGAATGGTCTCGGTTTTGCGATCGACGCCAGTGAAGGGTTCGTCAAAACAGAAGATGTCTGCTTCTTGGGCGAGGGAACGGGCGAGAAAGACTCGTTGTTGTTGTCCTCCGGATAGTTCGCCGATGGGGCGATCGCTAAGTTCTGTCATTTTAACTCGCTCTAGGGCGGCGGCGGCAATCCGGCGACTGGTGGGGGAGTAGCGGTGTAACCAGCCGGTTTTGCGGATGCGGCCCATCATCACCACGTCGGAGACGGTGGCGGGAAAAGTCCAGTCGATTTGCGATCGCTGAGGAACGTAGGCGACTCGTTCGAGTTGCTGGGTTAGAGGCTTGCTGATGCTATTGATGGTTCCCTTGGCTTGGGGAATTAGGCCAAGCATCCCTTTAAGTAGGGTGCTTTTTCCGGCTCCGTTGGGGCCAATGATGGCGGTGAGTCGTCCGGGTTGAATGTCTAGGTTGATGTTTCGCAGGGCCTCACACTCCCGATAGCGAATGGTTAGGTTGCGGATGGCGATCGCCCTTGACTGATTCGGGGCAATGTCTTCTAGCTGCTCGGAAATACGGGGCTGGCTGAGTCTCGAAGGCTCGATGGCGCTGAGGGAAAAGGGAAACATGGTTAGATAATAAATAACGGTTTTAGACAATTAAAAAGGACTATAAAAAGCATGTAAGCTTAGTTTATATAATACTTTAGCCTTTGTTTTTTGTCCTAGTTGGTCTGAGTATTATTTTTGGTCGAATCCTAGGAATGCCGGAGATTTCCTCCAGTATATCTCAAAAATGAGACAAATATGATAAATTTGTGAGGCAAATATGAATCAGGTCTTAAGGAAGGATTATGACATTCAAAGGTTCTATCTCAGCACTGTTCGGCGTCCTGGTGTTGGGGGTAGTGGGTTGTGGGCCGACTGTTCCGACGGGTGAGGAGGAGCGGCTGAGGGTGGTCTCAACCAGCACGATGATTAGCGATTGGGTGGACCATGTGGGTGGGGAGGCGATCGCCCATGAGGGCCTCTTAGAGCCGGGAGTCGATCCTCATATCTATGAGCCAGTCCCTCAAGATAGTGTGGCGCTGGAAAATGCGGATGTCATTTTCTATAACGGCTATGACTTGGAACCCGGATTGATTCGCTTGGTGGATTCCGTGGGAGAGTCGGCGGTGCGTGTGGCGTTGGGGGAAATTATCCCAGCTTTGGATTTTGAGGAGGATGGGGAGATTGAACCGGACCCTCATGTCTGGGGCGATGTGGGTCATGCGATTACGATGACGAATCATATTCGCGATGTTTTGAGTGAGGAGTCCCCTCCCCATGAGTCTATTTTCCGGCAAAATGCGGCCATGTTTACGGCTGAACTCCAAAACCTCGATGACTGGGTTCGGGAGCAAATTGCGACAATTCCTGAGAATAACCGCCTCTTGGTGACCACTCATGACGCTTTCCAGTATTATGCCAATGCCTATGGCTTAGAGGTTTTGGGAACCCTGATCGGGATTAGTACCGAAGAACAACCGAGCGCCCAAACTCTACGTCAGTTGGTGGATGAGGTCCGCGAGAGTGGGGTTCCGGTGATTTTCGCCGAAACGACGATTAATCCGCAATTGATTACGACTGTGGCTGAGGAAGCTGGGGTGGAGTTAGCTGAGAGGGAACTCTACTCAGACTCGATTGGTGCGCCGGGAAGCGATGGGGACTCCTATATTCGGGCGATCGCCTCGAATACCTGTACGATCACGAATGCACTCGGTGGAAGCTGTACGCCGTTTGAGTCAGGGCGTTAGGGGGATTTTGCCGCCGACAGTGGCTGTTATTACTCGCTAGAATGAGGGCGATCCATCGATCGTCCTTCCGTAATTTTACGGCAGTGGTTAGCTCAGCCTGGCCATCAAGACTGCTAACGTGAAGGGACGCTCTGATCAAGACTTTGGAACCCAAGGAGCCGACCCACTATGACTGACCGCGATCAGTTTATCTTTCCCCGTAATCGTTATTACGGTGATTTTAAGCCTGAAAATGTCGTCTTTAATGCTAATTTACAGGAGTTTGCCCAGCGGGTGAACTATATTTGTAATTTGGAGACAAGCGGCAAGCTACCTCCCGATGAGGCCTACGAAGCCATTAAAGATCTTTGGAAGCAGCTCAAAGCCTCTAAAAGAGAGTTAAACATTGGAGAGACGTCATCCTAAGGTGCTTATTGATAAGCACGCGGCCTGACCTTGAAGGGTTGGGCCATCAGGTGTTGCTGGCCCCCCTGCCCTAGTCAAGTTGGCTAGAATAGTAGGATATGCCTCACACCAATTGTCAGCACTAATGTTTATCAATGCCAGTCATTTGTTGCAGAGGAATCCCCGGTTGAATTATCAGGGTATTACGATTACCGATGTCGACAGAGATGGCTGCTTCGAGATCTTGGTGGCTGGCTGGGGACATCCGAACCGGGTGCTGAAATGGGATGGAGCGAAACTTGTCGATCTCGACTGTGAGGCGATCGCCGATCGCCTTGGACAAACTCTGGGGATTATTGCGGGAGATCTCAATGGGGATGGTTGGGAAGAACTCTATTGTCTCAATCGCGATCGCCATGCCGATCGTCTGTTGAGTCGACAAGGGCCGCAATGGCGTAATCTGTTTGAGACGACGACGTTGGTGGCAACCGGTGGCCGTTCGGCGGTCTGTGTTGATCGCCGGGGAGATGGCTATTATGGCTTTGTGACCGCCAATGCCAGCGGATCGATCCACTTTTATGAGTTACGGGGCGATCGTCTAGAAGATGTGGCGGCGGAGATTGGTTTAACTCGGGTGGCGGGAATTCGCGGGATGGTGGCCCTACCGCTGGTGAGTAAGGGAATGGATATCTTTGCGGCGAATGAAAATGGGGCTAATTGTCTCTTTCGCCATTCCCCCGATGGAACCTATGAGGAGATTGCCGCCGAGGCGGGTTTGCAAGATGTCCATGAACAGGGTCGTGGGGTGGCGGTTCTCGATGCTGACGGTGATGGTAAGTTCGATATTGTCTATGGCAATTGGGAAGGGAGTCATCGCCTGTTTTTGCAAGGAAACCGGGGCCATTTTCGCAATGTAGCGCCTCGGGAAATGGCTCGGCCCTCTCGGGTGCGGACGGTGATTGCAGCGGATTTTGATAATGATGGCATCGAGGAGATTTTTTTTAATAGTCTGGGGGAACCGAATCGCCTGTTTGGCTTGCGGGATGGGGCCTGGCGACAGTTGGATATTGGTGAGGCGTGGGAACCGGATGGCTTGGGAACGGGAGCCGCAGTGGGGGATTTTGATGGAGATGGCCAGTTAGAGTTGCTGCTGTCTCATGGGGAGTCTCCGGGGCAGTCGTTGAGTTTATATCGTCCTCAAACGAGCGATCACGCTTGGCTACGGGTGGCCCCCCTAACCCGTTATGGGGCGCCGGCGCGGGGGGCTATCTGCCGCCTGACGGTGGCTGGCCAGCATCAAGTCCGGGTGATTGATGCGGGAAGTGGCTATCTCTGCCAAATGGAACCGGTGGCTCATTTTGGTTTAGGCCGTCATCGTCATATTGATCGCCTCCAGGTGTTTTGGCCCGATGGTGCGATGGTGACTCTCCTCTCACCCACAGTCAATCAACTGGTGCGAGTTCCCTATCCCGGCTCAAATAAGCCCTCGGCTGGATTCCCCTAAAAGCTCGCAAGACTTGCTAAGGAATCCGCTATCCTTAAGGTGCGACGACGGCTCTAGGACATACCCAACCCCATGACGCAACAGGATTTACATGAACTTGCCCGCAAGGGAGATTCCAGGGCCATTTCTGCTCTGTTGAATCAGCAACTCAAAGCCTCGGGGGTGCGATCGAAGGCGGTGATTAAGCAGGGTTGTCTCCATGTGATTTTAGAGGCTGAGGGTGATGTTCCCGATCGCCCGAGTTGTCTGGAGATAGTACGGGTTAAAGTAATCAACTGGGAAGTCGAAGGTGTGGCTCGGGTACGAGTCTACGGCCGCCAAACGGGAAACTCGGTGGCCGCCTGGCAACAGGAGTTCGCGGTGGCGGTGGGGGGCTATTCCAATTTCCTCTCTTCCCAATCTCAAGGGGCCACGGGTTCTCCAGAGGTGGAGGCCTCTCAGGAAGCTGGTGGGCACTCTAAACCGACGCCGCCAACGTCTCACTCGTCCTCTCATCTGCATCCTCTCTGGAGGCTAGTCTTCTTGCTTGGCATGATTCTGATTGCGGTTGGGGCATATTTGATTTTGGAACAGTCTCAATCGGATGAGCCAGAGGCGAGGGCGGAAGCATTAATAATTGATAATTGATAGTTGCTGGGGGAGAGGGCGACGATAAGGGGGCGCTCTAATGTACAACCCGAAGAGATGCGCCGGTGCTATCCTCACATCCGGTTAGGAGGCCTCCGGCGGCTAGGGTGGCGCTGAGGTGGGTTAGGGCGCTCTCGGTGATGCGTTCGCCGGGGATGAGGAGGGGAATCCCTGGGGGATAGGGACAAATGAGTTCTCCGCAAATGCGTCCGAGGGCCTGGTGGCGAGGGAGGGTTTCTTTGGGGGCGAAGTGGGCTTGACGAGGGCTAAGACTGAGGGGGGGGAGTGGCGGTAAGTTGCTGAGGGCGAGGGGGGCTGGGGTTGGGGCGGATTGGGCCAGGGTTTGGATGGCTCGGAGAAGTTGCTCGCCGTCTGGGGGACGATTGCCGATGGTTAGGGCAAAGGTGAGATGGTGGTGTTGGGGCAGTTCGCAGATCACGCCGAAGTCGCTGGTGAGTTGTTCGTCGAGGCTATAGCCGCTCTGGTGGCCAAGCCGTAGGGTGAGGCGGGTGAGATCATCGGCGTGGGGGGAGAGGGCGACGGCGGGGAGTTGGCTGAGATGCGATCGCAGGTGTTGGGCTAGGTCTAAACAGGATTGTAACTGCTGCTGTCCCTGGGTGGCCATCTGTTGTCGGGCCATGTCTAGGCTGGCCAGAATTAGGGAGTTGGGACTGGTGGACTGCACGAGGGGTAAACTGGCTTGCAGGCGATGGCGGCAGATGCGATCGCCCTGATGATGTAACATCGCGCCTTGGGAGAGGGCGGTTAAACTCTTATGGGTGGACTGAATGACTACGTCGGCGTTACCCTGTAAGGCGGAAGGAGGTAGTTGAGGATGAAAGCCTAAATGGGCCCCATGGGCTTCGTCCACAATTAGGGGAATCTGATGCTGATGGCAACAGTCCGCTAAGGCGGCAATATCGCTACAAATGCCGTGATAGGTGGGAGAAACGACTAAGACGGCTTTAATGTCGGGATTTTGCTTTAAGGTGGCTTCTAAGGCTTCTGGGGTGACTCTCAGTGCCATATCCCAGTGGCGGTCGTACTCTGGCTGAATAAAGACTGGCTCAACTCCGGCTAAAATCAGACCGGCGATCGCACATTGATGACTATTGCGGGCCAGGGCTAACTTCTCTCCTGGGTTACAGGTTGCCAAAATGGCTGCCATCACGCCAGCGGTGGAACCGTTGGTTAAAAACCAGGTCTGTTGAGCGCCAAAGGCTGCTGCGGCTAAGTTTTGAGCCTCCCGAAGTGGCCCCTGGGGTTGGAAGAGGTTATCGAGTTGCGGCAGTTCTGGCAAGTCTCCCTGAAAAACCGCATCCCCTAACCATTCTTTTAAGGGTTGAGCGATTCCAACTCCCTGTTTGTGGCCGGGAAAGTAAAAGGGAGTTTGAGGGGCTTGGGCTTGAGCTTGAAGGGCCTCTAAGAAGGGAGTCTGGGACTGCAAGGAAAACGTAGGAATGAATTAAATTTTTTTTACCCTGGTGGAGAGGATGAAATCTTTAGATTATTAGAATCGCCAATTATTCACGACTAAAAACTTTGTTCCAGAGATGGATGATCCAAGTTTCTAGCTTTAGTAACAGACCATCTAACCAATGTAAAACCGTTTCTAATGGATGTCGGACATAGTGAACATCATTGACATAAGCCTCAATCCATTCCGGTTTAAACTCCGGTTGCCATTCCTCTTTGGAGTAGCGATTAACTGAGGTTAGCTCTCCGGGGTTATCTGAGTTTTGGGACTGGGTTAAGCTGGAACTCGATGACCTAAAGACTTGAGGTTTGCCTGACTTGGGAGCTTGGGGATAGACCATTTCTCCAGGGGAGTCGGGCTGAAGGGTTGGGTTGGGAAATTCACCAAAGGGATTCTTGAGGCTAATTCCTTCTGGGAGGGGAATGGCTGCTGTGGCCGCAGCGATGACCTCAAATGGATGTTTGGGAGAGAGTTCTGGACTGTCCCAGGGGTCTGGTAGGCTGCTAGGGGTCTGGTCTCTGTTGGGATGATGGGGACTGTCTAAGTCGAAGAAGTAGGCGATCGCCTGTTCAATGAGTGCCTGTACTCGGTAATATAAACCGGAGGCATCGCGACTCAGTTCAGAGCTTGGGGAGGAGGCTTGACTGTGACGCTTGAGGCCCCCAGCGCCGGCGGCGAGTTGCCGTGGCTGAGTTCCGCTGATTGGGGTCAATGGGTCACGGGCCCCATGAAGTCCTGTCTTGAAAGATGGTTGCTCGTCAGGATTCCCAGGCCCAGAGCCGAAAAAGTAATCGATCGCCGCTTTGACGATGAGCCGCACTTTCACCCAGACTGGCTCGGGTTCTTCGACGATGGGGAGAAGATACTCGTTTTCTAGATGGGCGATTTGCCGATCGATGAGGGCGACGGCTTGGGGGGAGAGGGCGAAGCCTTGGGGGTCTCGTTCCGGGAGTTGGCGAGGACGACGGGGCGAGTGAACTAACTCGGATTCGTTAAACCAGTTTAGGGATAGGGCGAGGGGACTGCGTTGTACCCAAACCATGGCCCGCTTAAAAACTCGGACTGGATAGGGTTTGGGGGCGGGACGGACGGCTTTGAGGGTTTGATGCCAATAGCTGGCGATCGCCTTGAGAAGATACTGATCGAGATGCTCCTGTTGCGCCGCCGGAATCACATCCAGGGGGCGATTCTCTGGGGTGACTAATTGTAACTGTCCGTCGGAACAGGAACTGGCGATGCCGCGAATTGGCTCTGAGGTGAGGTTGAGCCGTTGGACTTCTTCTAGGATGTCTTGGATGGGGCGATCGGCGGCGGGGAGGGGGGCGGCCTGACGAGTGCCGCTGTTGAATTGGCGATCAAGACGGCGAGCGGTCTGAAAGATGGCGTAAACTGGATACAGTGCCACCTGCACGGCGGTCTGAGCTGCCAACCGGACGTGACGGGCTGCTTTTGCCGTTGCATTACTGAGCCGCAGCGACTGTTCGGCGACAAAGTTAAAAAATCGGCTCTGATAACGACCGGTGTATGTAGACAACGTCCTTGGGTCCCATCTGCTTCTCTCCGTCCCCCCGATTGTAACCCAGATGAAGACCAGAATTTTACTGGATGTTACGGAATGTCTAGATGGGACTTGATTATCTTTCTTAAGTCTTATAGATTTTAGAAATCTATCAACGGGGGTCAGTGATGAATAGCTCAACACAGGAATCAGACCTAAGACTGTTTGGACTTCCCGCCGAACGGGGGCGGTGGTTTCTGCTTCCTTTGGGAATGCTGGTTCTGCTTTGTTTGGGGACGGTCTATTCTTGGAGTATTTTCAGGAGACCGCTGGAAGCTGAGCTGAATCTGACGGCAACGCAAAGTCTATTGCCCTATATGATTGCGCTGCTGTGTTACGCCATTACTATGCCGATCGCTGGGTTTTATATTACCCGCATGGGAACCCGGTTAATGACGGCGATTGGTGCCATTGTGGTGGGACTTGGCTATACCCTGGCGAGTTTTGCTGATGGGATTGGGGTGATGGTGCTTGGATATGGTGTGATCGCGGGAGTTGGTGTGGGGATTACCTATGGGATTCCCATGGCGGTGGCGGCCCGTTGGTTCCCGGATAAGAAGGGCCTGGCGGTAGGGTTAACGATTGTGGGGTTTGGTTTGTCGCCTTTGGTGACGGCTCCTCTGGCGAAACGCTTGATTGATAGCTATGGGGTTCAACCGAGCTTGTTGATTTTGGGGGTGGCCTTTACCCTGATTATTTTGGTGATTTCTACGACGATGCGGCTACCTCCAACCTGTTGGATTCCTAGCCAAACGGGGAGCGGTAAGGAGAATCTGTCGGTTCCGGTCAGTTATCCTGATAAGATGCTCAAAAGTCCCTCGTTTTATGGACTTTGGATGTGTTACACCATTGGTACGTTTGTCGGCTTAAGTGCTATTGGTATTTCGAGTCCCGTTGGGGAAGAAATTATCGCCATTGATCCGGCTGCTGCGGCTACCAGTGTCTCGATTTTTGCCTTGTTTAATGGGGTGAGTCGTCCGCTGTTTGGTTGGCTGTGCGATCGCCTGCAACCCCGTTATGTGGCGATCGCCTCCTATACCCTAATTCTCATTGGCTGTATTTTGATGCTGAATGCTGAGGAAGGACAGGTGGCGACGTATATGGTGGCGTTTTCCCTATTTTGGTTTTCCCTGGGAGGCTGGTTGGCGTTGGCTCCTACGGCGACGCTACGGCTGTTTAATCCCGATGATTATGCCCAAAATTACGGGATTGTCTTTACGGCTTATGGGGTGGGAGCTTTGTTGGGAACGTTAGTAGCGGGACAACTGCGGGATTGGTTCGGAAGCTATGTTTATGCCTTTTATCCCATGGGGGGCTTAGCAATTGTTGGTATTATTCTGGCGACGTTTATGTTGAAGCGCGATCGCCCTAAACTCGTTGTTTATGAGTAGTATTGGCTGACCGTCTACCAAATGCGGTCCATTGTTAGCCGAAAACCCGGTAATTCAGGCTCTCCACTCACCTGTACTGGGTTTTCTAGACATTGGGGAGTCTGTTGGGAGCGATAGATCCAAACCCGACGTTGCTGGCGATCAATGAGCCAGGCCAAGGAGACACCATTGTCGACATAGTCTTGCATCTTAGCTTGCAACGTTGTCAGTGCATCGCTTTTAGAGCGTAATTCCACGACAAAATCTGGGCAAATCGGCGCAAAGGAGGCCTTCTCATCCTCACTGAGTCGATCCCATTTGGTCCGTCTTATCCAAGAGGCATCCGGTGATCTCATAGCCCCGTTGGGGAGAGTAAACCCCGCACTGGAATCAAAACCTAAGCCAGTTCCATCTTGCTCTGTCCAAATTCCCAGTTGTAGAGCTAGGTTAAAGTTACGATTTCCCGTATCGGAAAACGCCGGTGGCATAAT
>SMDP01000165.1 GCA_012911965.1 Geitlerinema sp. P-1104 | reverse complement strand
TCTCGGATGTAGTTGTGTAAGCCATCACTGGAGAGAAGTAGGATATCTTTGGGGTTCCAAGGACGAATTGGGGAGGGATTTTCTTGCCATTTGGGGTCAATTGAAAACTGTCCGTTGCCTTCCCGACCGCCGAGACAGGAGGTGATTTGCGATCGCATGGGATGCGTGGCCACCTGGTCTTCGGTAATCTTCCCAATCTCTAATAACACCCGCACAATGGAATGGTCTTTGGTTTTATAAAGGGGTTGCTGGTCTTGCAGATGATACAGTCGGCTATCTCCGGCATAGAGATGGACATAATAATCGGGAGTGATAATCGCGGCAACAACGGTTGACCCCATCCCCATCAATTGAAAACTCTGACCGCCTTCGTTGCGAATGGCGTCATCGGCTTCATGGAATTTTGCTAATAACTGATTGTACAGGTCTTCTTGATTCGTTGCTAAGGGTTCATCAACTAATTTAGCAAAGGTTTCAACGGTTAATTGAGCGGCTCGCTGTCCGCCACGACCGCCGCCCATACCATCTGCAACGACGGCTAATAGAGCGGATTCATCAGACCAAGGCTTGACTAAAGTTTTGTCTTGATTTTCTTGGCGGACTTTGCCAATATGGGAGACGTCAGCAACAGTAACCCAGGGTAATTCTAGCAGATTTGGAGCAGAGGAATTAGGATTATTCATGGGAATTAATGACTTCAAATTCTAGGTTGCCAAATTGAATGCGACTGCCGAGTTGTAACACGACGACATCAGAATAGGGCTGATCCGGGAGAGTTTCTAGTTTCTCACCATTGACGCGAGTGCCATTGCGACTGCCTAAATCCCGTAAGGTGAGTTGTCCGTCCTGCCATTGCAAGAGGGCGTGACGGCGAGAGACCATGGGAGGATCTCCGAGTTCGCAATCACTGAGGTCGAGGTCAACTTGGGCGTGGGGGGGGTCGTGACGGCCAATGAGGATGCGGATCGGATGTAGGGGAATCTGTCGCTGTGTTTGGGGACCGTTGCGGAGGATGAGAACGGTCTTGTCGGGGCTGAGTCGCCGTTGTCCGGGGACGGGGCTGTGACCAAATCCATTCATGAGTCGTGGTTGGTGGTTTTGCGGGTGTCTCGTAAGAGTCCGGTGACTTGTGCGGGAGTCAGTTTTCCTGAGTCTTGGAGGGTTTGCAGTTGTTGACTGGCTTGCTGCATGATGTCGCGGCGACCGGATTTGGAGGCGGCGACTTGGATGTTGCTGAGGAGTTCGCCGGTGCGGTTGGGGTCTTGACTGCGAGGGAGTTCGCTACTGTTGATGTTGATGTCCCAGCCGAGGCGATCGCGTTCTACGTCTCGATTCACCTGTTGGGCGGCTTTGTAGGATTGGGTATGGGCGATCGCCGCCTGAGCCTGAATCGGGGTCATTCCCGGCCCTTGGACCTCCAGTCGCAACACATCTTGGTCTGAGAGACTGTCGTTAAACCCCAGGGGAGGAACCCGGACTTCAATCAGAACATCGGTGGGTTCTCTGGCGGAGACGGCGGACAACACCAGTTGATTGGGGGCTGTTTCTTCCAAAGGGAGATAGTCGGGACGGTAGCGACAGAAACTCTCGACGGAGGCGTGGTTGAGGGGAGTCAGGGTCAGAAGCAGGTCTTCAACGGCGATGGCTTGACAGCGGCGGAATTGGTCTTGCAATTGGGGGTCTAGCTGATGGGGGTCATCAGCATAGAGAAAGCCCCCCCGACCGCGATCGCCCAATTGGACGAGAAAATCGGTATTAAAGTTAGCGGCATCCCCTAAGCCGACGGTAAAGAGGGTAATCCCCCCATCGGCAAAGGCATCAACCCGCTCCAGCAGAGGAGTGGTGTCGGGCAATTGACGGCCTTGGCGATTCGTCGCATGGCCATCGGTAATCAAGACCGCCACCCGGGCCAGTCCGGGGCTGGGGGGGAGTTGCTCGTGCAACCAGGCTAAGGCTAAATCTGTACGGGTGACCCCATTGGCCTGTAAGCCGTTGATGGCCCCTTGTAGGTGTTGGCTGTCCTGCTGACTCTCGCCGATGGGAGCAACCCCTGTAGCGAAACTGGCTAAACTGAGGCGATCGCCATCCCGTAATTGCCCCATCACCGTCCGACAGGCGGTTTTTGCTCCCTCTAGCTTCGCCCCCCGCATCGAGGAACTGGTATCAAGGGCGATCGCCATCTGCAAGGGCAGTTGGGCTAAATTGGCTTGAGGGGTGAGACGAACTCGCAAGACATGGCGACTGTCTAAGGAACTAATTTTGGCGGGTAAATCCCAGTCTAGTTGTAGGTCAAACATAAAACCTTACCGCTCTTGGTGATTGATATCAGCCTAACAACGGGGATTCGAGGAAACCATAGTAACTGTATGGAAATTAGATGGAAACTATATGGAATTTTCCCCCCTCAGATGACCCCCTTGAGTCCATGAGATACCGGCGATCGCACTCCAGAAGCAATCTGGGAAGTCCTAGCTCGCCCCCAACTCAGCCCCGTGAGAGGGCAACCGGTCGGGCGATCGGTTAAGCTCATTTAAGGGAAGAACCTGAGGATTTCTAGCTAGATTCCCCTTGAGCTAAGACTTTCAGTTTTTTGTACTGTTTCCGTGAGAGGTCATCCATGCAACGCCTATTAATGCACAACCCCATCGCCGTAGCGACCCTGTGGATTTTGGCCTACCTTGTGATTGCGCTCATTCCCCTAGCCGTTATGCTGCTGCACCCAGCCCCTCTCAACCGGGGGTTTTGGCTAGAATTCTCCGTGGCCCTCGGCTTCATTGGCCTAGCCATGATGGTGCTACAGTTTGCCCTCACCGCCCGCGTCAACCGGATCGAGGCATCCTACGGCATCGATATTTTAATTCAGTTTCACCGCTATACCTCCTTAGCCGCGTTTTTAATGGTACTGGTACATCCGCTAATTTTATTCGTGGTGGACCCGGAAACCCTGGGGCTGCTGAATTTTTTCGAGGCCCCCTGGCGGGCGCGGATGGCCGTCATGGCGACCTTAGCCTTTTTGATTATGGTGGTGACGACGATTTGGCGACAGCCACTGAAAATTCCCTACGAACCCTGGCGGGCAGTCCATAGTCTTTTGGCGGTGGTGGCGGTGGGGTTAGGCTTTGGCCATGCTCTGGGGGTGAGCCACTACATGAGCCTATTTTGGAAAGGGGTGCTGTGGTCAGCGATGGTGCTAGTAGCCCTATGGCTAATTCTCTATGTGCGGCTGGTGAAGCCGATGCTCATAACCAAGCGTCCTTACCTCGTCGAAGCCGTCGAACCCCAGCGCGGCGATGTCTGGACCCTAGCCCTGCGCCCCAACGGCCACGAGGGATTTACCTTTCAACCGGGGCAGTTCGCCTGGCTAACCCTAGGCATTCACCCGATTGGAATGCGGGAGCATCCGTTTTCCATGTCTTCGAGTGGCGACCACCCGGAGCGGATTGAGTTTGGCATTAAGGCCCTAGGGGACTTTACCCGCAGCATCAAAGACATCCAACCCGGCACTAAAGCCTACCTAGATGGTCCCTACGGCGTGTTCACCACCGATCGCTATTGGGACAGCGCCGGCTTTGTGTTAATTGCCGGTGGCATCGGCATTACGCCCATGTACAGTATGCTCCTAACCTCGGTCGAGCGCCAGGATGATCGTCCCTTTTTGCTCATCTATTCAGCCTCATCCTGGGAGGACTTCACCTACCGAGAGGAATTAGAAGCCCTCAAGGAGAACATTGATTTAACAATCGTCTATGTGCCACGCCACCCCCATGAAGGTTGGACTGGGGAAAGCGGCTACATCGATGAGCAGCTCCTGGCTCGCTATATTCCTCTGCACCGGGGTAGCCGCCAATACTTTATCTGTGCCGCTCCGGTGATGATGGAGCAGGTCGAAGCTGCCCTGTTTGCACTAGAGGTTCCGGTGACCAACGTACATATGGAACACTTTAATCTGGCTTAGAATTATGCGCTATAGCATTATGTTGCAACTTGTGGTGGTGACAACGCTCATTATGGTGGCTTCCGGGGCGTTCTTTGCCTGGCTGCAAAATCGGCCCCGACTGGAACCGTTTGAGGGCAGCCAGGTCGGTTATGCCTTCTTAGTGGCCGCAGCGGCTGAGGCAAGCCCTAGCTATCAAGCTGCCCCGGCCCCTCCCTAGAAGAATTGCTGCTCTCCTAATTGGACATCGTCAGCCTGCCATTATCCCACATCTGCCCGAGGTCAAGTCTGTGACTCATAACAACTTTTCGTTTTGTAACAATTGTGGCAAACGTCCCGCGTCCTGAACCGACAATGGGATCACACAGGCGCGATCGCCCCCAGGCACAGTCCCAATCAGGGGCGATCGCCCCAGACCAATCGCCCCGTACGCGACAAAGACAGAACTTATGGGTATTGCCAGCATCAACCCGGCCACGGGAGAAACCATCAAAACCTTCACGGCCCTGAGCGACACGGAACTCGAAGCCAAACTCCAACGAGCCGATCGCGCCTTTGGGCAATACCGCCATACCATGATGGTACAGCGATCGCGCTGGCTCCAAAACGCGGCCGATATCCTGGAACGAGATGCCCAAGCCTTCGGGGAAATCATCACCCTAGAAATGGGCAAACCCATTGCCCAAGCCGTCGCCGAAGTCAACAAATGCGCTCTCGTCTGCCGCTACTACGCTGACAACGCCGCCGAGTTTCTGGCTGATCGCCCGGTGGACACCGATGCCCGTTTTAGTTACACGGCCTATCATCCCCTGGGGGCGATTCTAGCGGTCATGCCCTGGAACTTCCCCTTGTGGCAAGTCTTCCGCTTTGCCGCCCCGGCCCTGATGGCCGGCAATGTGGGCTTACTCAAGCACGCCTCCAACGTCCCTCAATGTGCCTTAGCCATTGAGTCGATTCTCTCAGAGGCGGGATTCCCCAGCGGAACCTTCCAAACCTTGCTTATCGGGGCAGATCGGGTCGCCTCACTCCTGGCCGACGATCGCATCCAAGCGGCGACTCTCACCGGCAGCGAAGGGGCAGGCATCAGCTTAGCCGAACAAGCGGGCAAAAACCTGAAAAAAACCGTCCTGGAACTCGGTGGCAGTGACCCGTTTATCGTCATGGGCAGTGCTAACCTCGAAGCCGCCGTTAGCACTGCCGTCACGGCCCGAATGCTCAACAGCGGTCAATCCTGTATTGCTGCTAAACGCTTCATCCTGCATGAGTCCATCGCCGAGGAATTTCAACGACGCTTCCTGGCCAAACTGCAAGCCTTAAGCGTCGGTGATCCTCTCTCCCCAGACTCCGATCTCGGTCCGCTGGCCACAGCCGGCATTCGCAACGAGTTACATCAACAGGTGCAACAGTTACTCAAACAGGGCGCCAAACTCCTCCTGGGAGGCGAACTCCCTGAGGGGCCAGGGAACTTTTATCCCCCCACCCTCATCAGCGATATTCCATCAGGGAGTCTCGCCGATGATGAAGAATTCTTTGGTCCGGTTGCCCTACTGTTTCGCGTCAGTACCATTGACGAGGCGATCGCCCTGGCGAACCGAGTCCCCTATGGCCTAGGGGCCAGTGCTTGGACAACGGTGGAACCGGAACAACAACAGTTCATCAGTGAATTGGAAGCTGGTGCCGTCTTTATCAACGGCATGGTCAAATCTGATCCTCGACTGCCCTTTGGCGGCATCAAGAAATCTGGCTATGGCCGGGAACTGGCTATGGAGGGCATTCACGAATTTGTCAACCTAAAAACTGTTGTCATCAGCCAATAGCATTAATTCCCTGTCTGCCTTGGCCGAGTCCCTTGGCGAAACAGACTATCTTAGAATTAGTGCCTCACCACCTGTTATCGCGTCTGTTTACGTCTGTCAACTCAACTATTTCAACGCAACGAAAGGGGTCTTAATGAACACTGCGGAACTCTTAGTCAAATGTCTGGAAAACGAGGGCGTTAAATATGTCTTCGGCTTACCGGGGGAGGAAAATATGCAAGTCCTCGAAGCCCTGCGAGACTCGCCAATTCAGTTTGTCACGACCCGCCATGAACAGGGAGCGGCGTTTATGGCCGATGTCTATGGACGCTTAACGGGGAAAGCCGGGGTTTGTCTGTCTACCCTCGGTCCTGGGGCCACCAACCTGATGACGGGGGTGGCCGATGCGAACCTCGATGGTGCGCCTCTCGTGGCCATTACGGGCCAGGTGGGAACGGACCGGATGCACATTGAATCCCACCAATACTTGGATTTGGTGGCCATGTTTGCTCCGGTGACCAAGTGGAACTCCCAAATCGTGCGCCCGAGTAATACTCCGGAAATTGTCCGTAAAGCCTTTAAACGGGCGCAACAGGAGAAACCGGGGGCGGTTCATATTGATTTGCCCGAAAATATCGCTGAGATGCCCGTGCAGGGAAACCCTCTCAAGTGCGATCGCCAGGATAAAATCTATGCCTCCTATAAGAGTCTCAATGATGCGGCGACGGCCATTTCTCGGGCGAATAATCCCCTAATTCTGGTGGGCAATGGGGCGATTCGTGATGATGCTAGTGATGCTCTGACGGAGTTTGCCACCCGCTTGAATATCCCGGTGGCGAATACGTTTATGGGTAAGGGAGCGATTCCCTATACTCATCCTCTGGCTCTCTGGACGGTAGGCTTACAACAGCGCGATTATATTAGTTGTGGCTTTGACAACACCGATTTGGTGATTGCGGTTGGCTATGATTTGATTGAGTATTCTCCCAAGAAATGGAACCCGAAAGGGGAAATTCCCATTGTCCATATTGGGACGGATTCGGCGGAGATTGATAGCAGCTACATTCCCTTGGTGGAAGTGGTGGGCAACATTACAGACTCCCTCGATGAGATTCTACGCCGTTCAGACCGCTCTAGTAAGGGGACTCCCCATGCTCTCTCGTTGCGGGATGATATTCGCCAGGATTATGAGCAGCACGCCAATGATAATGAGTTTCCGATTAAGCCCCAGAAGTTGATTTATGATTTGCGGCAGGTGATGGGGCCTGATGATGTGGTGATTTCTGATGTGGGGGCCCATAAGATGTGGATTGCCCGCCATTATCACTGTGAACGGCCCAATACTTGTTTAATCTCTAATGGTTTTGCGGCGATGGGGATTGCCATTCCCGGGGCGATCGCCGCGAAGCTGGTTCACCCGGATCGCAAGGTTGTCGCGGCGACGGGAGATGGCGGCTTCATGATGAATTGCCAGGAGTTAGAAACGGCTCTGCGCACGGAAACTCCGTTTGTGACCATTATTTTCAATGATGGGGGCTATGGCTTGATTGAGTGGAAGCAGGAGGCTCAGTATGGACGGGCTTCGTTTATTGAGTTCGGCAACCCGGATTTTGTCAAGTTCGCTGAAAGTATGGGCTTGAAGGGCTATCGGGTGACCTCTACGGAGGAGTTTGTGCCGATTTTGAAGGAGGCGTTAGCCCAGGATGTGCCGGCGGTGATTGACTGTCCGGTGGATTATCGGGAAAATGCCCGCTTTTCGGCAAAGTCTGGTGAGTTGAGCTGTCCGATGTAAGTGTTCTCTGACTGACTCCCAATGTCTTGAGTTCTGCTCATACTGCTTTGGCGGTATGGGCAGTTTTGTCTGGGGATGAGCGGTGAGGGAGGGGGGTGAGGTGGAACTGAATGTAAAGTTTTACAACAAATCGGGCGATCTCCGTAAAACTAAAGCTGTTATCCCGACAGTAGTTATAGATGATTGGGAGGTTCCTCGTGGAGGATAGAGAACATCAACCACCGAGTGGTAATCCAGACCCTGAGTTGGATGAGGTGCTGAAGGAGCTAGCTCTTGAAGCCCAGAACTCCCCCCCTGGGAGTCGCCAGCGTCGTCGAGCGTTGACACGACTGGTTCAGCTCACCCGCACCTCTGGCCGCCTCTGTCGTCCCTATGCGGGTCAATTTCGCCATGTTTATGATGAGATTTACAATGAGGCGCTGCAATTGTTGTTTATTTATGTTTGCGATCGCATTGATGCCTATAATCCCGAAAGAAGCCCCTTTTTGCGATGGGTGAATTTCCTCTTACAACGGCGTTTTTTCAATCAGGCGATTCCCAAGATTATGGGCGATCGCCGCGAGATTAGCAGCGATCCCATTAGCCCCTCCTTCCCAATTCAACAGCACCTAACGGGTAAGAAGCTCCCTCCGAGTTTATCGGAGGCGATCGCCCAATGTTTACAAGAAGACCCGGAAGGTGTGTTTGAAGCTCGCTCAATGCGCAAAAAACCGGATGTGACCTTTCGGATGATTGCGATCCGGCGACTTGAGGGAGAAAGTTGGAAAGTTATCTCGGCTGATGTGGGGGTAAGGGTCTCGACGTTGAGTGATTTTTACCAACGCAGTCTTGGAGAATTTGCCGGATTTATTAAGGATTATGTGCAAACTTAGTCAATAAAAAAGTTGAGGAGTTATCATGAGTTATCAGCAGCTACCGTTAACCTTTAATGTTCCGATTACCGCTGAGATGCGTGCGAGAGCAAGTCAGTCCAGTCAGCATCAAAGTAATGCTGATAAATCCAGGCAGGTTTATCATAATGTGTTAATGGTTTTGGCGGTTGAGTATTACTGTCAATGTATGGCCATTGAGACTCAGTTAGAGGCAAGTTCAGTTTGGAATCCGGCGTTACAACTATTAGCAGATACGGCGGAGTTACCCCTCAAGGGGTTAGGGGCTGTTCAATGTTGTATGGTGGCAGGCCAGGGAACTTCTGTGACGGTCCCAGCCGAGGCACAACATGATAGATTGGGCTATCTGGCAGTGGGCTTAGATGAGGAGTCTCGGGAAGCCATCTTATTGGGATTCTGTGAGAGACTCCCTGGGGAGGGGGAGCAGTTTGCTCTACAACATTGGGATGACCTGGATGGGTTTTTAGGTAAGGTTGAGGAGCTGGAAACTCAGTCGTCGCCAACGCCACCGGCGTTGACTCAGTTAAGCCAATGGCTTCGGGGTCAGGTGGCTCAGGGATGGGACAGTCTGGAAACGCTGATTTCTGGACAACACTTAACCCCAGCTTGGGCGGTTAGAGGCCCGGCAGGGGCGACGGAGATACGAGATAATGCTCTGATTAAACGGGGAAAACTGCTTCATTTTGAGGGGATGAGTGAGGCAATTATTCTACTCATTAGTTTGGAGTCAGAACTGGCTGAGGAAACGGATATTGCGGTAGAGGTGCAGTCTCTTGACCGTCACTCTGAGTTACCTCTAAATTTAGAAATTTCTATTTTAGATGATGAGGGTCATTCGGTGATGCAGGCTGTTGCTAAGAGTTCAGAACATATTAAACTTAGGTTTAGTGGACAGCCTGATGAGATGTTTGGTGTTAAAGTGGCGCTGGGAAGTGTGAGTTTCATTGAGCAGTTTGTAATTTAAATCTGTGTTAAGGAGGAGGAAATATGACGAAGTTAGTGACTCTGAAATTGACGGGAAACTTAGATGAGAGTGGTTTTGAGGTCTCCTTAGAAATGAGT
>SMDP01000164.1 GCA_012911965.1 Geitlerinema sp. P-1104 | reverse complement strand
GAATGGTGTTCTAAGTGATTCACCCATCTCTGCAAAATCGCCTCATCGAGACAGGGTAAATCACAGCCTAATAGCCAAATCCAATCAACTTGGGCTGGGTTAGACTCCTGTAAAACCTGTTGTAGGGCTACTAAAGGGCCCTGGCCGGGCTGTTCATCGGCTAAGCAGCGATACCCTTGGGGCAGAATCTCTTGATAGCGATCGCCCCAGGGTGTCATGACGGTAACATCCCCCACCACTGCGGCTGCTACATCATACACTCGGCGCAACAAGGGGACTCCCTGCCACAAGACGAGGGACTTATCCCGGCCCATGCGGCGACTCTGGCCCCCGGACAAAATCACGGCTTTCACGTTAACGGACATGATTACGTAACTCCTGAACTTTCGCCATCAAGCGCCCTTGACTGAGATTCTCTTCGGCGGTGGTTAATCCTTTCTGCAAACTGCTGCATACGCCGCAACGCCAGAGATAAAAGCCTAAGTTCCAGATGGCGGCTGGGGTTAAGGGGGTCTTGTTTCCGGTGAGGGTTTGTTGCAAGATCTCGATGTAGTCTGGTTCTGACTCCAAGGGTAGATCACTCCCCCCTAAGTCATAGTCAATGGGATGTAAATGTAATCGTTCCCACTCGGGGCTGTGGTTATCCCCTTGGGGTTGTCCATATTGGCCAATAATGGCGGGGCGACTGCGGGGCAAGTCACAACTGCCTTCTAAACCCTTGACGGTGGTAAAACAGGTCTGTTGGCGTAAGTTTAGGGCGGTTTGGAAGAGGCCTTCGGTGGGGGGATGGACGAACCCGCAGACGAGATGAACCTCCCCCTCATAGGGAGTCCACATCAGTTCCATGGTGGCGATGGGGGGACGTTTGCCCAGTTGATCTCGATAGGCCACTAACTGTTCGGCGGCGGGGAAGAAGTTGGGTTGGTAGTAGAAACTCAGGCGATGCTGGCTGAGGAGGTTGGAGAGGCGATCGCGGTCGAGTTTTGTCCAATCAATGCCTAATCCTTGCCAAATGTCAATCAGGGGCATTCCGTATTTTGTGGGCATCCGGCCGCTACCGTGAGTTAGACAGGCTACTCCTTCTACGGCTAAGCCGAGGGCCGTGATGACGGTGACGGGGGCGGTGCGCGATCGCCCGTCGTAGGGACAGCCCAACACTGTCACCAATCCCTCAATGGCCGGGAGTTTCTGGGCCTGGCGATCGCAGGCATCTAAAAAACCCGCCAGTTCCTCCCCGCGTGGCCGTTGAATGCGATGGGCGATTAGAAAGGCCCCAATCTGGGCGGGAGTGGCTTCTGCACTTAGCATCATGGCCATGGCCTGGGTAGCATCGTCTCGACTGAGATTTTTGCCCGTATGGGGGCCACTACCAACACGCTGGATAAAGGGACGAAATGTGTCGCTCATCGTCAAGGATGCTATTGAGGGGAACAGGTGCTGACGCGATCGCTATTGTTTCAGGAGTTACAGCCTCAGAGCAATCGGATTATTCTCTGGCTGCTGTTCCATGATGCAATTTTGGAATCTTGTCTGTTTGGCTAATTTCTAAAGGACATACTTGGCGAGGAGACACTTTTTTACCACAAATAACTTATTTTGTCAACAAAAAATACCGAAAAAGTTTACTGGTATGGGCTTAGAGGGCGATCGCAACCCTTGTCACAAAATGATACGTACTGTAAAGTAGTAATATAGCCTTCAAACTAGAAACAAAATTTAATAAAGCGGGTCGTCGAGTTCGGTCTGACAGCCAACGGAATGCAACCCGTGTCATGGCCGATTTTTTGTACAAATCGTTGTACAAACCATTGTCCACATCTGTCCACATCATTGTCCAAATCACGCTTTAGGCTCCCCTCAACTATGTCTTCCACCCTGCAAGCCTCCGAGAATACCCCTGCCTTGGATGACGACAAACCCCGTAAGACCGTCCATTACCCCATTGTCATTATCGGAGGAGGTGCAGCGGGAATCACCACCGCCTCCCTACTGCTCAAACAAAACCCCTCCCTCGGTATCGCCATCATTGAACCCTCCGAGAATCACTACTATCAACCCGGTTGGACTCTAACCGGTGGTGGTGTTTTCCAAGTTGAAGACACCGTGAGACCGCAACAGAAGGTCATCCCCAAAACGGTCACCTGGATTGTTGAACGGGCCACCGAGTTCAAGCCAGAACAAAATGCCGTCCTAACCACCGGCAATCTCCAAGTCGAGTATGATGGCTTAATCGTCTGTCCAGGCATCCAGATTGATTGGCATCTGATTAAGGGTTTAAAAGAGGCGATCGGCAAAAACGGAGTCACCAGCAACTACTCCCCCCAATATGCCCCCTACACCTGGGAAAGCATCCGTAACTTCAGTGGTGGGAACGCCCTTTTTACCTATCCCAACACCCCCATCAAATGCGGTGGCGCTCCCCAGAAAATCATGTATATGGCCGATGACTACTTTCGTAGTCAAACGGGCCTGCGAGACCGCTCGGATGTCATGTTTCTGACCCCAAGCACCCGTATGTTTGGGGTTGAGGCCTATGCTAAAGTCCTGGGAAAAGTCGCCAAAGAGCGCGAGATTAAGGTTAAATTTGCCCATAACCTCAAAGAGATTAAAGGCGAGCAGCAAGAAGCCATCTTTGAGATTCTCGAAAATGACAGCCCCGTCGATGAAGTCAGCATTCCCTACAACTTCATCCATGTTGCCCCTCCCCAGAGTGCGCCAGATTTCATTAAACGCAGTCCCCTAGCAGACCCCAAGAGTCCCTATGGTTGGGTGGATATCCATCCGGGAACCTTGCAACACAAGCGTTATCCCAACATCTTCAGCCTCGGCGACGCCTCCTCTGCCCCCACCTCCAAAACCGCCGCCGCTGTCCGAAAACAGGCTCCTGTCGTGGCGCAAAATCTACTCAGCTTCTTCAACTCGCGGCCCTTAGCTTTAGAGTATGACGGCTACACCTGCTGTCCTCTGATTACTGGCTACGACAAAGCGGTTATGGCTGAGTTTGACGGCTACAACTGTCAGCCCACCTCTAGTTTCCCCCTCAACCCCACTAAAGAGCGTTGGGTGATGTGGTTGATGAAAAAACACGCTCTCCCCTGGATTTACTGGAATCGGATGTTAACGGGTAGACCCTTTGAAGGTGAGTATATCAAGCCCCTCCGCTGGCGCGGTTAATTGGCAGGGGACGTTTTACGATTCTCTTTATTTGTATAAGTCAAACTTGTAGGGGCATGGGTATTTTCTGCCCCTACAGCAAGGGGTTTGATCAGCTATCAAGTCAGCAGATTTCTCTGAGCCTTTAAGACCCGGTGATCAGTTGATCTGCCTTAATAGACAACTAATCAAACTTAGATTTAGCCTCTTCCACTGAGCTGCTGAACTCATCCCAGGCATTTTGAAAGCCACTTTTCAAGCTTGACCAGGCATCATCACTAGCAGACTTCAAATCAGCAAGACGATTTTGCACATCATCTCGCTTGGTTTTGAGGTGGTCAATTCGTTGATTCAAGTCATCTTTAACATCTCCACTGGCTTTTTCAGCTTTGGCTTGGAGTTCATCAATTTTAGCACCCCATTCCTGAAGCTGTGTTTCCATCTTTCCTTGATATTCTTTACGCTCTTCCATGATTTTAGTCTCTGACTATAAAAGGTCAAAAAAGATTAGCCGTCGAGTCAGATTTGTTAATCTTATCGACGACCAACTGCTTTAATGCTAACTAAATAAAAAATTCCTGATCCATATTTTTATAATTTCTTAATGTTTGAGATCAGGTGGTTCCCCGGTTACCGGGAAGAAGGGGAAAAGGTTCTAGCCACCAAAGGAGGAACTTCCTCGCAAACGAGAGTGAAGAACTCTGCGATGGGAGGAATCTCCAGGCGATCCTGAGTTGTCACAGCAACGACTTCCCGTTCTAAAGAACTAAAGCGTAAGTCCTTGGCAATGGGGCGCACTGCCAAGGTTTCATCGGCATCTAAGAGGGCGGATTTCGGTAAAATCGAGATCATCTTGCCTTGACGAACCATACCGCGAAAGGCATCGAGGGTATTGAGTTCTAGGGCTGGGTAGAATTGTTGTCCGAGGTGGGCAAAGGCCTCTTGGACTAAGCGTTGCATTCCATAGCCGTCTTTAAAAACCACATGGGGATAATCGGCCAAGGCCGCCCAGGGAATTTCCCGATATTCGGTGAGGGGATGTTCTGCCGCCATCAGGACTTCCACCGTTTCAGTATAGAGCGATCGCACCACCATCTCGGAACTCAGGGTCAGACGCGGGTTGTTCATGACAATGGCCACATCCACTAAGCCATCCCGCAAGACTTTCAGGGCGCGATCGCTCCCCAAGGAGGTCACCCGTAACTGCACTTGGGGGCGACGGGAACAGAACCGCTGCAACACCGGCGGTAAAAACTGGGCACAAATCGAATGAATCGCCGCCACACATAACTCCGTCTGTTTCCCCTCCGCCAATTCCCGAATCTCTAGGGCGGCATTGCGCCACTCGCGACAGATACGACTGGCGTGGGGGAGAAAGCGATCGCCGGCCACCGTGAGACTCGCCTTGGCCTGACGGTGTAACAGGGGAAGCCCCAACTCCGTTTCCAAGGCCTGCACCTGACGACTCACCGTTGACTGGGTTACCCCACATAAACGGGCAGCCTTTTGAAAACTGCCCGTCTCCACAACAGCTAAAAAGGCTTCCACCTGCTCTAATCGCATTCGGCTCGTTGATGAATCTGCCCTATCCACTCTACAGAGGGAGGAACCCTTTAAAAAGTAAGCCTTGATACGGCACAAATCAACAACTCACCGTTAACGATAGGGAGAGTGGGTGCTAGCCTGGGGGATCAGAAGGAAAAGGTGGTGCGTAGGGTTCCAATAAAGGCCCCATCGTTGTCAGCATCTTGGTTAGGATTGAGTAGCCAAATAAACCCGGGCGTGATGGAAATATTTTCCGACAGTTGCACCTTATAGAGGCCTTCGATATGGAAGGGGGTTTCATTCTCAATGTTTTGCACTCCCGGAAGATCTACCCCCCCCAGATAGGGTTCCGATCCCACAATCAAAGCCCCAAAGTTCCCCGGTAGCAAGAGATCCGGGAAGGTGAGAGTGAGGGCATAGTTCCAGATTTCCGCATCCCCTAAACCAATCAACCGGGCATGGGTGAAGCCTCCCCAAGCGCCAATCCGGAATTGAGGGGAGAGATCCCAAAGGACTTGAACCCCATAATGGTTACTAGAAACCGGCGTTGTCAGTTGGTCTTGGGAGAGACTGGAACTGGCGGCTAAGGCAGCCGGGGAGAGGTTGCTGAGTTGGGTTCCCGTTCCCCCAAAGCCAAAGCGTCGTCCTTGGGAGACATCATAGGCATGGATATAGGTTAAGCCAAACTTGAGGCGATCGCTCGGTTCGACGACCAACTGCCCCAGGGCGGAATAGTTGCCATTAAATAGGCCCGCCCCCTCGCTAGGATTGTTGGCCCCTCGGGCCAGATAGCCCAGAGACAGTTCCAGATTGTCGCCGAGACGTTGTCGCAAGCCTAGGCCAACGCCGCCTAAGCCACTGCGATAGATGGGGTTGCGTTCGCCAAAGCGGGACAAGGCCCCACTGGCGCCGCCGCCGGCTTCTAAGCCGGGGTTGAAGGTGTCGTTATAGAACTGATGTCCGCCGGCGTTGGCCATCACCGTCACTTGCAGATTGTCGGTGGCGGGGAAGACATAGTGCAAGCGGTTTAAATCGAGGCTGTTGTCTGTGTCGCCGTCAAAGGCAAATCGGCCTTCGTTGGTGTTGATTTGGTCGGCGAAGCTATTGCCCAGATTGCCAAATTGCAGCCGGGTGTAGAGGCGATCGCGTCCGGTGAAGCTGGTAACGAAGTTCAGTCGTCCCCGATTGGCAAAGATGGTTTGGGCATCGTTGCTGTTGCTAGAGATGCCATCTCCTCCCCAAGCATCGGCTAGGACAAAGGCCACTTCCCCTTGCAGAATGGTGGTGGTGGAAAATTGATTGGCTTCGAGTTCCGAGGTTCGGGCTTCGAGGCGATCGGTTCGTCCCCGTAGGGTGACCAATTCGGCGGCAAATTCTTCTTGTAAGCGACGAATCGTTAACAAGTCTCCACTGTCAATGGCGTCGCCACCGTCGACGAGGGCAATAATCTGATCCAAACAGGCGTTTAAGCCGGCGGCGAACTCGTAGCGAGTCATGAAATTGTTGCCGCGAAAGGTTCCGTCGGGATAGCCAGCAATACAGCCGTAGCGTTCCACCAAGGATTGCAGGGCCTGGAAGGCCCAATCGGTGGGTTGAACATCGGACAGTTGGGAGACGGAGGTGACTTGGGCCAACTGTTGGGGCTGCTGGGAGGGATTTGGGGCGCTGTTTAGGGGGAGGCTGGTTCCTAGGAGAATGGCCACTGCCGAGAGGGGCTGGATGGATGCGGAGATGGAATAGGTCATTAGCGTTAAACTCCTCACATTAACCCGAACTCTTGGAGTGCGGGGTAAAAATTACGGTTTTCGTGACTAGGGCGACTGAGTTTGATGAGTGCGAACCGCTGTAGGGGAGTCAGGGCCGCCCATTGGCGATCGCCGATCTCATGATCGAGCGATCGCCCCTTCTCCCGCACTACCTCGGGAACCCGCTCCCCCAACCAAGGAGGATTTGGGTCCAGAGGCAAGTCTTTGGGAGTCTCCCCAGTGCGATCGCGCACCCACTGGTGCAATTGTCGTCGATAGTCGGCAATCTCCTGACTCGTCTGACAGGGCATCGTCACTAGCCCTTGTCGTTCATGGCTGTCCAACTGATGCCAATGGTGTAGTTTGAGCTTGACCCCGCAGGTATCGAGTTTATAGCGAACCTGCATGGGAATGCAGCGGAGGGACTCGACAAAGTCCGCCTCAAATTGAAAAAATGGCGTTGCTGACTGCATGACTTTCTGTTAGCTTCTGTTAATTTAGTTACATTTTTTGGGTTTTCTCGACTAAACTTCCTAAAATGAACCCAGGACATCTCAGAACTCTCCCCCAGTCCTCTCTAGGGGTTCGGGGGATGGCTGAGGTTTGTAAGGAGTTAGCCATGAATGCCCACCACCGCGATCGCCCAAGTCAGCCAGGAGACCGCCAGGCCAACGCCGCCTCTGAGAACATCCATGAGATTATCGTTGGGGTCTTGATTGCCTCCTTCACCCTAGCCGCGATTCCCATTTTGCGACTCGAATCTCTCTCGAACTCCCCCAATCCCTCAGTGGTGGTTCCCAGCGAAGCCACCCTTTGGTCTGATTCAGCTAAGTAACCCGTGATAACTCCGAGGTGGAGTCTTGGGACTCTTGGCTGGCTTCAACCTCGCTCCCGAGAGGCTGCAATTGCACAGCACAGGCTTTAAGTTCCGGTTGCAGGGAATCGGGACAGGCTTCTGGATGGGTGAGGGCATTGGCTTCAGCATTATCAGCCCAGAGGAAGCCCCAGTGCATGGGGATAAAGAGAGTTCCCGGGGCGATCGCTTTCGTCACCTGGGCCTTAAATTTCCCCTCACCCCGCCGCGAGCGAATCATGACCCACATGCCATCGAGAATGTCTAATTTCTTGGCATCTCGGGGATGAATTTCAATAAAAGGATGGGGATGCTTCTTGGTGATTTTGGCAATCCGTCCGGTGCGGGTTTGGGTATGCCAATGTTCATACACCCGTCCCGTGGTTAAGACCAAGGGGTAATCAGAGTCTGGGGCTTCGGCTAAACCCCGAGTGTGGGTAGCACAGAAGCGGGCCCGACCATCCTCGGTGGGAAAGCGTAAGTTTTCATAGAGTCGCTTGCGATAGCGCCCTGCTTCGGGGTCTTCCGCACCCTCGGGTTGGGGCCATTGCACCGTTCGCTCTTGCAACAGCTCATAACTGATGCCGCTCATATCACAAACTCGTGATTTTGTCAAGGCAACAAACTCGCGATGCACGGCGGCGGAGTCCGAGAACTGGAACTGCTCCTCAAATCCCAGTCGCCGTCCCACCTCGGCAAAGATTTCCCAATCCGGGCGAGCTTCCCCAGGGGGGTCTCGGAACTGAGGACAGAGGGTCACCACCCGTTCTGAGTTGGTCATGGTTCCGGTTTTCTCCCCCCATTGGGCCGCCGGCAGTAAGATATGGGCATATTCGGCGGTTTCGGTGGGGTAATAGGCATCTTGATAGACGGTCAAGGGGGAGCGTCGTAGGGCGGCCTGGGTGCGTCTAATATCGGGCATACTCACGGCTGGATTGGTGGCCGCCACCCAAAGCAGTTGCACCTGGCCCGCTTCGAGTCCCAGCATCATATCCCAGGCCGCCAAGCCGGGAACTGGGTCAATCTGTCCGGGGGGCAGTTGCCAATGGCGTTCCACCTCGGCCCGATGTTGGGGATTTTTCACCACCCGATAGCCGGGCAGCAGATGGGCTAAGCCCCCGGCTTCCCGTCCCCCCATGGCATTGGGTTGTCCGGTCAAGGAAAAGGGGCCCGCTCCGGGTTTGCCAATCGAACCCGTCATCAGATGCAAGTTAATGAGCGATCGCACCTTGGCGGTTCCCTCGGAGGACTGATTTAAGCCCATGGACCACAGGGACAGCACCCGCTCACTCTCCGCCCAATAGCGAGCGGCGAGTTCCAACTCATCTAAGCGGATGTTGCAACGGCGAGCCACCAATTCCGGGGGATAACTCTGAAGGGTCTGGGTGTATTCCGGGAAGCCTTGGGTGCAATCCTCAATAAAGAGAGAATCAAAGACTTGCCAGCGGAGTAAGAGATGGCCAATGCCATGCAATAAATCAATATCGCTTCCGGGGCGAATGGCTAAATGTAAATCAGCGGCTTTGGCGGTGGCGGTTTCCCGAGGATCGACCACCACTAACTTCACCTTGCGATTTTTTTTGTGATATTCCCGCAGCCGGTTAAAGGCGATGGGATGACATTCGGCCGCATTGGTGCCAATGAGAAAGGCGCAATCCGTCTGTTCCAAATCGTCATAGCAACAGGGGGGACCATCAGACCCAAAACTCTGGATATAGCCCGCTACCGCCGAGGACATACAGAGACGGGAGTTGGCATCAAAGTTGTTGGTTCCTAAACAGCCCTTCATCAGCTTTTGGGCAATGTAATAGTCTTCCGTTTGGAATTGACCTGAGCCATACATACAAATAGCATGACTGCCATAGGCCGAACGAACCGAGCGAATGCGGTTGACGATGCGATCGAGGGCCTCATCCCAACTCACCTGTTGAAATGGCTCATCCAGGGAATTTCGCATCATGGGGTATTTGAGGCGGTTTTTGTCTAAGGATTCGGCGACCGTTGCCCCCTTGACGCAAACCCGGCCGCGACTTGACGGGTGTTGGCGATCGCCCCGAACCCGCCAGGTGGGAGTCCCGGCCTCATCCCGATAGGTGGCTTTCCCCGGCAGGGCCGGCGGTTGTACCTCTAGGCCACAGCCGACACCACAATAGGGGCAAAGGGTTTTCGTCGGCGTTGTCATGATCT
>SMDP01000163.1 GCA_012911965.1 Geitlerinema sp. P-1104 | reverse complement strand
ATGATAAAGCGTGATTTTCGCTGAATCCAGGGTTGAGAGCGTTTGCGCATAAATGAAAACCTATGAAAACGGATGACTTAAAGACGACGGGAAACTCTTAAAGCTGGCTGTTGGAACGTCGTTTGAAAACGAGCCAAACTGCTGGAATGGTGATGGCGATGATGACAGGAATGACCATAGCCATCGGTAAGGTTGTAACTGTCTCCCAGGATAACGATTGTGACCCACTGGCATCGGCCGACTGTGACGCTTCTGTCTGACTGACTGAGGACTCGGTCAAACTCTCGCCAGCATCAGGAACTGCGCAGCCTCCTGATGCACCATCCTCTTCACCGGCTTCTGTCTCCTCTGGCTCATCACAAATGCCAAAATCGGCTTCTGCGAACTCCTGAGTGAGCTGCGACTCGGAGTCCCCGGCAATCGCCTCACTGATGATCATGCTTGTGCGACTTCTAGCCATGTCGTTTGTACCTCCAGAAATTGGCTGGGATGGGGAAGAGGGTTGAGAGTCAAGACTCTGAGTGGGATAGCCTTGGGCACGCCAACGGCGAATTCCCCCGTTAAGGTGGCTGACATCCTCAAACCCCGCTTCGAGTAATTGTTGTCCTGCGTCCAGGGTTCGCCGTCCAGAACGACAATACACAACAAGGGGGCGATCGCGGGGTAAGTTCTCCATATAAAAGTCCGACAAGGGGATTAGCCGAGAATCAGCAATCCGTTCTTGTTCATGCTCCCAAGGTTCTCGAACATCAATCAGCAGGATCTTCCCCTGAGACTGTTGTTCCCAGAGCGTCGCCGGGTCTAGTTCCCGAAGACGGGGTAATAAGGCAGATTCACGCTCCATCGTCTGGCTCTCAATGACTTAGTCTGACGGGTCTCGCTGACCCAAAAACCACCAAAGTTCTAATCCTATCAAGCCCAACCCACCCAGGGTCACAGCGACCTTCACCCCGAGGGGTTGCTCAATCTGTTCAAACGATTGGGATTCAGTTGAGTCTGGATCAACGTCAGAGGAACCCGGCATCGCCATCGCTCCTCCTGCTCCCAGAATAGCGACACTAATGCAGGTTATGAGGATTTTGTCAACAAGCTTCATCAAAGTAGTCCAAATAAACAACAGGGGCAAGAACAGGCAGTAGGCAGTAGGGGAGGAAGGGAAGAGGGAGAACCACGTAGGGGCAATCCCTTGTGGTTGCCCGAGGACACGGAGAAAGGGAAGCAGGTCATAACCTCTTGTCTATTGCCTTCTGTTCCCTGTTCCCTGTTCCCTATCCCACCAGTTTCGTCTTACGCAATCTCAAGGCATTGGTCACCACCGACACCGAACTCAACGCCATCGCCGCACCGGCGAAGACAGGGTTAAGAAGCCAACCCACAAGAGGATAAAGAACCCCTGCGGCTAAGGGAATCCCGAGGGTGTTATAGGCAAAGGCAAAGAAAAGATTTTGACGGATATTGTTCATGGTGGCCCGGCTTAGGTCGATCGCCAGGACAATGCCCCGTAAATCGCCGGAAATGAGGGTAATGTCACTGGCGGAAATCGCGACATCGGTTCCGGTTCCAATGGCCATACCCACATCGGCTTGGGCCAGGGCGGGAGCGTCATTGATGCCATCGCCAACCATGGCGACAATTTTGCCTTCTAATTGCAAGTCTTTGACGCGATCGCACTTCTGATCGGGACGCACTTCGGCAAAAATACGGTCAATCCCGACTTCTTGGGCGATCGCCTCGGCGGTTTGCTGGTTATCTCCTGTCAGCATCACTACTTCTAAACCCCGACGATGGAGTTGTTTCACCGCCTCGATGGATGAGGGTTTGAGGGCATCGGCAATGCCAAATAAGCCCTCAATTGTGCCATCAATGGCTAACCAGGCGGTGGTTTTGGCCTGTCGTTGCCATTGTTGACGGCGATCGTCTAAGGCCTGAGTGTCTAAGCCTAACTCGGCCATCCAACGGCTGGTACCAATTTGCACTCGTCGGCCCTCGACGGTTCCTTCGACTCCCATTCCTTCCCGGGCCTGAAAGTCTGTGACTGAGGGAAGTGGCTGTTTGATGCCTTGGGCCTCGGCATAGTTGACGACAGCTTCGGCTAGGGGATGTTCTGATTGACGTTCTACCGCCGCTGCGAGTCTCAAACAGTCTAGTTCTCGTTCGGTTCCCCCAACGGTGACATAGTCGGTCACGGTGGGTTGTCCTTGAGTCAGGGTTCCGGTTTTATCGAGGACAATGGCTTGAATCTTATGGGCAATTTCTAAACTATCGGCCCCTTTGATGAGAACACCATGTTCGGCCCCGAGTCCGGTTCCGACCATGATTGAGGTGGGGGTGGCCAGGCCCAAGGCACAGGGACAGGCGATAATTAAGACGCTGACGGTGGTAACGGTGGCCAGGGTGAGATTGCCGGTGAAGTTGAACCAGAGGATGAAGGTCAGGATAGCGATCGCAATCACCACGGGGACAAACCACCCGGTGACGCGATCGGCGATTTTCTGAATTGGGGCTTTGCTTCCCTGGGCCTCTTGCACTAAACGCACAATTTGGGCTAATACGGTATCTTTGCCAACTCGGGCGGCCCGGAAGCGAAAACTCCCGGTTTTGTTGATTGTAGCCCCAATCACCTCATCACCAGATGTTTTTTGAACCGGGATCGACTCCCCTGTCACCATAGACTCATCAATGGTCGATTGTCCCTCCAGGATTTCCCCGTCAACAGGAATCTTCTCACCGGGACGGACAACCACCACGTCGCCAATTTCAACGGCTTCTACGGGAATATCCTCTTCCTGTCCGTCCCGGATGACACGGGCCGTCTTAGCTTGCAATCCCATTAATGTACGGATGGCCTCGGAGGTTTGTTTTTTGGCCCGGTTTTCTAGCAATCTCCCCAAAAGGATCAGGGTGATGATGACGACGGCAATTTCGTAGTAGTAGTCTACGGGGAGTCCCTGGGCCTCGAAAAATTCGGGAAAGAAGGTGGTCCAGAGGGAGTAAGCGTAAGCGGCAATGGTTCCCACGCTCACTAAGGTGTTCATATCGGCTGTATGGCGGGTAAAGGCCTTCCAGGCACTGATAAAGATTTTGCTACCACACCACACAAACACCGGCAAACTCAACACCAGTTGCAGGATGGGGTGATGCAGCCACATGGGGAAACCGGGAATGTCTAACCCCGTCATCATGGGAATGGCCCCAAACACGATAATGGCACTGACAACACCACCAACAATGACTTTGTGCCTGAGTTCTCTTTCCTCAGCTTGATTGGCGGCTTGTTCTTCGTCACTCTCTTCTAGGGGAGATGTGACGGGTTGGGCTTGATACCCGGCATCGACGACGGCCGCAATGAGACGCTCAACGTTGGTTTGTTGGCTTTGGTACTCAACGGTGGCTTGAGAAAGGGCAAAGTTGACGTTGCAAGCGGTTACTCCGGAGACTCGGGATAAGGACTTCTCAATGCTGTTGGCACAGGAGGCGCAACTCATCCCTTGGAGTTTCAGGTTGATGGTTTCCATGTTGGTGAGTTTGGCTGCTGATCGGGTTAGGGGTGATTGGGGTTCGTGCGATCGCACGTGGTAATAAAAGAGTAGTTTTGGGTTTTAACCGCGTGTGACACTTGACGGCCCCACTCTCACAGGAGCGAACGCGGATTCTAGAACTGACGACAATGATCCCCTAAGGCTGTTCTATGAGATTTATCTTTAAGTATGACACGTTGTCATACTTAAATGCAGCAGCAGCCCACTCATTTATTGAACGGTCTTTACAGAAATAAAAAGTCACAACAACAAAGACAATTATGAGCCAGAAAATCTTGGTATCAGAGGGTTTTACTGATAATAACTGTCTTTATTTAATTGTCTGTTCTTAACTCAATCCTCTCCTTCGACTTGAGCGCGATATTCTTCAGCACTGAGAGTATCTTCGAGTTCATCCTCAGGATTATCGAGGCGAACTTTAATCAGCCAACCTTCCCCATAGGGATCAGCTCCCAATCCTTCCGGGGAGGCGAGTGCATCTTCATTGCGATCGATCACCGTCCCGGAAATGGGTGCATAGAGATCTTCGGCGGCTTTCACCGACTCAATGGAGGCAAAGGTTTCCCCTTTAGCCAGGGTATCGCCCACTTCCGGCAGTTCTAGAAAGACAATATCGCCCAATTCATCCAAGGCAAAGGCACTCACCCCGATGGTGGCAATTTCACCATCGAGGCGTACATACTCGTGGGAGTCCAGATATCTGAGGTCTTCGGGGTATTCAAAAGCCATAGAGCGGGTCTCGCAATTCCTTCGCTACAAATCATAGAGGAATTTCTACGCCCAAACCCTCTTCTATCAGGATTTTTGCCGTAGTTAAACGGCTATCTCCGATGGTGCCGGTTCTGAAGCGGCTTTCATTGCCTTGCGTTCCTCTTGCGCCAGATAGTCTGCTAACTGGGCCTCAATCTCATCTTTGACAATTTGCCGATATTCCAGGAAATGCTCCGCTTGGGCGCAAACCGAGAGATAACTGCTAATTCCCCCAGGGTTATGGCGATACATCAGCCAGAGATTGCGCCAGAAGGCGAACCGAGTCTTCCGCACCAGTCCCTGTCGCCAGCAGAGGGTTAACAACGCCCGAATCACCACCCAGGAGGTGTTTTTGCGGGTCGCTTTCCCTTTATGGGGATAGGTGGCTTCGCCCAGGAAGCGAAAATGACGATAGGTGCGATTGAGGAAGACTAGGGGATCATACAGTCGCCAGAAGGCGTCAATATATTCCCGAGCGATTTCTTCGAGGGGACGGGTGGGGACAAAGTTCATTAACGTGGTTTGGTTAATGTTGCCGTTGGTGGCTCGTAAGCGTCCTTCCTTCTCCAAGCGGTGGGATAATGCCGTATCCGGGAGCGCCTGCAACATACTAAAGACCGCTGTGGGGATGGCGGTTTTTTCCACAAACTCAACAATGCGATCGCCCGCGCCGGATTTTTCCCCGTCAAAGCCGATAATAAAGCCAGCCATGACCCGTAATCCTGATTTGGAGATGTTGATGACTGCGTCACTGAGGGGATCGCGGGTATTCTGAAACTTTTTGGTGACCGCTAGGCTATCAGCGTCGGGGGTTTCAATTCCCAGGAAGACGGAACCGAAGTTGCAGGCCACCATCAGATCCATCAAGTCTTGGTCCTGAGCCAAATCGACTGAGGCCTCGGTGGCGAAGGAGAAGGGATAGTTATGGTCCACCATCCAGGGTTGTAAGGCTTGCAGCAGTCGCTTTACGTTGCGCTTGTTGCCAATGAAGTTATCGTCCACCAGGAAGATACTGCGATTCCAGCCGAGTTCATGGAGGCGATCGAGTTCCGCCAGGAACTGTTCAGGGGACTTGGTGCGGGGTTTGCGACCATAGAGTACGATGATGTCGCAAAACTCACATTGAAAGGGACAGCCTCGGGAGAATTGCACTGACATCTCTGAGTAGGCGTCGAAGTCCAGTAAGTCAAACCGGGGAATCGGCGTATCTGTTACCGCTGGCTTCTCCCCGTTGGAGCGGAACACACCGTTTTTCTCCCCCCGTGCGATCGCCTCGACAAACATCGGCAGGGTAATCTCCCCTTCATCCAGAATCAAATAGTCTGTGTCAACGGCTTCGAGGTCTTGAGGGAGCGCCGTGGGATAAGGACCCCCCACCGCCACCCGTTTGCCCCGGCGTTTCGCTTCAGTGACGAGGCTCAACAGATCCTCTTTCTGGACAATCATGGCTGACATCAGCACCACATCCGCCCAGTCCCATTCGGCTTCTGTGACATCTCGCACGTTGCGGTCAACCAGTTGGTACTCCCAGGTTTGGGGCAGAATTGCGGCCACCGTCGCCAATCCCAGGGGAGGGAGCATGGCTTTGCGTCCAATCAGTTCCAGGGTTTTTTCAAAGGACCAGAAACTTTTGGGAAATCGGGGATAAAGCAGTAAAACACGCATGGTTGAGTCTCGATCTCCTTGGTTGGCATCAATAACAAGAGCCAAGCCTCAAAGCTTTGGCTCAAACTTCCCTGAACTATAACATTTTCGATTTAGCCAATTCCGCGAGAATCCCCTTTGGGTCGGAAGCCGACACGGTAATCTTTGATGACCGTGATCGGTAGTTCACGGTGGCTTGGCGTTTGACCATGGGTTGGTTGCTGACCCGTTTAACCGAGCCGGGGGTAATGAAGACCTACACCCCGACTCTAACCCGCTCCCCCTAACGATTGAAGTAGTCTTGCAACGCCTTCACCTGATAGGAGCCAGCCTGCAAGGTGCGAATCGCTGCCGCCGTGGCCCGCGCCCCGGCGATGGTGGTGACAATGGGGATTTTATAGGCCAACGCCATCCGACGAATCGTGCGTCCTTCTGCCTGAGCATCCTCCCCAGAGGGGGTATTCACAATCAACTGAATTTGCTTATTCTTCACCGCATCCAGCACATTGGGGCGACCTTCCGAGAGTTTTAGGGTTAAGCCCACGTTCTCGACTCCCGCCGCCTTCAGGGCAGCCGCCGTTCCCATCGTCGCCAGGATCTCAAAGCCCAACTTCTGAAGTTCCAAAGCAATGGGAATCACGGTTTCCTTATCCCGGTCAATCACCGAAATAAAGGCCGTTCCCCCACTCGGCAGCAATTCTCCCGCCGCCAGTTCTGCTTTAGCAAAGGCTTTCCCGAAGCTCTCGTCAATGCCCATCACCTCGCCCGTTGAGCGCATCTCCGGCCCGAGGATCGTGTCCGTTCCGGGGAACTTATGGAACGGTAACACCGCTTCCTTGACGGACACATGGTTGGGAATCAGTTCCTGGGTAAAGTTCAACTCCGCCAGCGTTTCCCCTGCCATGACGCGGGAAGCATATTTGGCCAACGGAACCCCAATCGACTTTGAGACAAAGGGAACCGTCCGGGAGGCGCGGGGGTTGGCCTCGATAATATAGACTAACTCTCCCTGCACCGCATATTGCACATTCATTAAGCCCACTACATTGAGCCGTTTCGCCAGTTTCTCCGTCCAATCGCGGATAGTATTGAGTGCCGCCGTCGAGAGGGTTTGGCTGGGAATGGAACAGGCGGAGTCTCCCGAGTGAATCCCGGCTTGTTCGATATGTTCCATGATGCCGCCGATGACCACCGCCCCGGTTTGATCGGCGATCGCATCCACATCGACCTCGATCGCATTCTCTAGGAATTTATCAATGAGAATGGGGTGATCGGGTTCGACTTGTACGGCAAAGGTCATGTAGCGTTCGAGGTCTTCATCGGAATAGACCACTTCCATGGCTCGTCCCCCCAACACATACGACGGACGCACCACGACGGGGTAACCGATGCGTTGGGCAATTTTTAGGGATTCCTTATAGCTACGGGCCAAGCCATTGGGGGGTTGCAGGATGTCCAGTTCCCGCAGGATTTTCTCGAAGCGTTCCCGGTCCTCTGAGGCATCAATGGAGTCGGGGGAGGTTCCCCAGATGGGGGCGTTGACTTTTGAGAGGGGCACCGCCAGTTTTAGGGGGGTTTGGCCGCCAAACTGGATGATGATGCCTTCGGGGTTTTCCGCTTCGATGATGTTGAGGACATCTTCTTTGGTTAATGGCTCGAAGTAGAGGCGATCGCTCGTATCGTAGTCCGTCGAGACGGTTTCGGGGTTGGAGTTGACCATAATGGTCTCGAAGCCTTTATCTCGCAGGGCAAACGAGGCGTGACAGCAGCAATAGTCAAATTCAATCCCCTGGCCAATGCGGTTCGGTCCCCCCCCGAGAATCATCACTTTACGGCGATCGCTTGTTGTATGTTCATTCTCCTCGTCGTAGGTGGAGTAGTAGTAGGGGGTTTCTGATTCAAATTCTGCGGCACAGGTGTCTACCATTTTGTAGGCGGGAATCACGCCGAGTTGTTTACGGTAGCTGCGCACTTCGTCTTCTGTGGATTTAGTGGCGAAGGCGATTTGGCGATCGCTAAAGCCTTGTTGTTTGACCTCGCGCATTTGGCTGGCGGAAATCTCTGAGAGGGGCGATCGTTTCAACCACTTCTCGGTGGCCAGGATTTCGGCGAATTTATCGAGGAACCAGATATCAATCCCCGTCAGTTCATAGATTTCCTCGACGGACATCCCCAGTGTTAGGGCCTGATGCACGGTAAACATCCGTTCTGGGTTGGGCTGACGCAATCCTGCCCGCACCTGCGTTAAACTCGGCAGCTTACCCATGGATTGGCAACCCCAGCCCCAATGACCGGTCTCCAGGGAGCGAAAGGCCTTCTGGAACGACTCGCAAAAGGTGCGTCCAATGGCCATCGCTTCTCCCACTGACTTCATCTGCGTTGTCAGAATTGCCGCAGTTCCGGGGAACTTCTCAAAGGCAAAGCGAGGAATCTTCGTCACCACATAATCAATGGTGGGTTCAAAGCTGGCGGGGGTTTTCTTGGTGATATCGTTGGGAATCTCGTCTAAGGTATAGCCCACCGCCAACTTCGCTGCAAACTTGGCAATGGGGAAGCCCGTCGCTTTACTAGCCAACGCCGAACTCCGAGACACCCGAGGGTTCATCTCAATCACCACCACATCACCATTGACGGGGTTGACGGCGAACTGGATATTCGATCCCCCAGTTTCGACGCCAATCTCGCGAATAATCTTAATTGAGGCATCCCGCAGTCGTTGATATTCCTTATCCGTCAGCGTCTGGGCCGGAGCCACGGTAATCGAGTCTCCCGTGTGAACCCCCATGGGGTCAATGTTTTCAATCGAGCAGATAATCACCACATTATCCGCCAAATCCCGCATCACCTCCAACTCATACTCTTTCCAGCCGATGAGGGATTTTTCCACCAGGATCTGACTCACTGGCGAGGCGTCTAGACCCCCCTGAGCCATTTCCTCAAATTCCTCTTGGTTATAGGAAATGCCGCCTCCAGACCCCCCGAGGGTAAACGCTGGGCGAATAATCAAGGGATAGGAGCCAATTTCTGCTCCCACTGCCCGGGCTTCTTCTAACGTCGAGGCAATCCCTGAGGGGCAGCTTTGCAGGCCAATCTTATCCATAGCCTGTTTGAACAGGTCGCGATCCTCGGCTTTCTGGATGGCGGGGAGTTTGGCGCCAATCAGTTCGACGCCATATTTATCGAGTACGCCGTTTTCGGCTAGGCTCACGGCTAGGTTGAGGGCGGTTTGTCCTCCCATGGTCGGCAGGATGGCGTCGGGCCGCTCTTTGGCGATGATCTGTTCGACGATGTCGGGGGAGAGGGGTTCGATGTAGGTGCGATCGGCCATCTCTGGGTCAGTCATGATGCTGGCAGGGTTGGAGTTCACCAGGATGGTGAAGTATCCCTCCTCCCGTAATGCCTTTAAGGCCTGGGTGCCGGAATAGTCGAATTCGCAGGCTTGTCCGATCACGATCGGACCGGAACCGAGTAAAAGAATTTTCTGGATATCTTCGCGACGAGGCATGGTTGGTTCGTCTCTAAATGATGACGGGATTCTAAATCCTGACTATTCTACGGGTTTTTTCCAGTCTCAATCGCCCCTTGAGTGCCTTTCCCAAGATTTGATGACTTCCTGGGACTCCCAAGTCACCTGCCTCAGCACTGGTGATCTCGGGTTTACCAACTCTATATATA
>SMDP01000162.1:4172-9878 GCA_012911965.1 Geitlerinema sp. P-1104 | reverse complement strand
TGTCCCTGGTTTAAGTCTAATTGGGCCTCTTGAGCGTCAAAGGGTTTGCTGTCTTCTTGAGGGGTAATCAGTTGACCGTAGGGGGCAAAGTTCTCGGCGGTAATGGGTTCGGGGTGGAGTTCTCGATGCGGGTTCATCGCTTTTGGGGTTGGATGGGTTCTTGAACTCAAGGTAGCAAACTTAATCCGGTTGATTTCTAGGGGGTGGGGTTAAAATTACTGGTTAGGGGGGGGTAGGGCTGAGCCATGCCCAATCTAACAAGTTTTGATATCCTCAAGTCAAATCGCTGGGATGATCCATGACAATGATGTACATTAACCAAGCCTTACCTCAAATTTTAAACCTCATCGAACGGGCTTTTACGGGTGAAGTAATTTTGATGACAAAAACTGAGCAGACCATCAAGAGGGGGTCTTGTTACTCTTTTGGGGACAGATTTGATGCTGAGGGTAGCAAAACCCGGTTTCTGAGGGGTGAGGAAAGATAGGAAGCAAGAAACCCGGTTTCTGAGGGGTGAGGAAAGATAGTTAACTGCTTTATCAGGCAAGTTCGTTGCAAAGTGATTCATCAAGCCCAAAAATAAGGTAGATTTCATCTCTAACCGACTCCTGCCCTCGTCATCTTTGCTAAGATAGCAGCATTGCCTTTACCCTTAACGCCAATGGACTTGTTAACCCAACGTCAGCAGCGTTTATTAACCGCCAGTGCCATATTAGTGGGAGGGACGGTCTGTGGCGGCATCTTCGGCACCATCGTCACCGGCGTTTCTGGGGGTATTGTCGCCAATGATATGATTCCCCAACATCTCAATCATATTGCCGTCCGTCTCCGCCGCAGTGGGGACAAATTGGCTAATCATGACTTAACCGCCGCTACAGGTTTCGCAATGGCCTTGATTATCAAAGCCATTGCTGAGGCGGGTACCTATCCCCACTCGACTAAAAAGCTGACAACCCTCGCTAAAAGCACCCTTCAAGGGTGGCAGAAGGTCGCCCAAGCTCTGAAATATGGGCAAAATGTCAAATTTGACCGAATTCAAGAAACGGGCATTTCTGACCTATTCCAGCAGGGGACGGCGGGTTATGTGAACCAGTCCGTTTTGCAGGTGCAGGACTGGCGGGAATTATTGCAACATTGGCTTTGTCCGCAAGCGGGGGTGACCTTACCGCAGAATGTTGTGCAGGAAGTCGCCACCCAGTTACGGGATAAGTTTGCCTTGGCCTTGCGGGAGGTGTTGAAGGCCGATTTTGAGGAAGGGGGGAAAGCCTTTGCGGGGTTAACCTTATCCCTGTTGGGGGAAATGCGAGGCGTGTTGGAGGACTTACGGAAAACCAGTCCGGAGAGGCTAGACTTAGAACAAGCTTTAGGGGAAGTGGTTCACCTGCGGCAGGAGTTAGAAGGGAATCGGGAACGATTTCAGGAGTTAGGACAGCAGATTGATTCTGGATTTGGGGAGGTTCTCCATGAGTTGGGGGTAACTCAGGACAAAATTGAGGGGGTGCAGTGTTGGTTGCAGGAGGAGTTAGATCATTTACGGGAACTTGTAGCGGCAGGGTTTGAGCAACTGAGTCAAGACAATCAGCAGTTACAGGAGACAGTAGTAGGGGTTAAGGACAATACTGAAGAAATCAAGGAAAATCTTCAGGTGGTGCGCGGCTTTTTGGAGTCCCAACAACAGCCAAAAGTGCAGGCCATTGCCTACTTTTTGGATACAAACCCCCCACAAGTGACCCATTGGCAGGGTAGAGAGCAGGATTTAGCCATAGTGAATGGGTGGTTGGATGATGAGAATACGAAATTAGGGGTCATTGTGGCCATTGGGGGGATGGGAAAATCAACCCTAGCGGCGAAGGTGTTTGGGGAGCGGACGGATTTTGTTGATAAACTGTGGATTGATTTGGGGCAGCGTCCCAGTTATACCATTCTGGCACGGGGGATTCTACAACATTTAGGGCAGCTTTCCCCAGAGGATTTACAACAAATTGAAGAAAGCCGTTTAACTCGGGTGGTGATTAACTGTTTATCACGACAACGATTTTTGTTAGTGTTGGATAATTTTGAGTCTGCGATTCAGGATGAGGGATATCAAGACTTTTTGCAGCAGTGGGTGGGGGAATGTCGGCATACAGAAATTCTCGTCACAACCCAGGAAATTCCCCGTTTACAGCAGGTTAAACCCACGGAATTAGCCTTGGGAGGACTTTCACTCCAAGAGGGACAGCAGTTGCTGCAAGCGTTAGGAATGGGGGGAAGTGAGGCGAGTTTACAGGCATTTGTGGCACAGGTGCAGGGTCATCCCTTGACCTTAACTTTGGTGGCGGGGTTATTGTATGACGAAGTAGGGGAAGGGGGGACAATTGAGGATTTAGTAGGGTTAGGATTAGGGGAAATTGGGGCATTATTGGGGAGTTTGACGGGATATCATCGTCGGGAAACGGTGCAGTTGGTGGCGGTGTTGGGTGCGAGTTTTAACCGTTTGTCGGAGCAGTTACAAGGGGTGTTGTTGTCCTTGGTGGTGTTGCGTCGGGGGTTTGATGCGGAGGTGGCGAGTACGATTGTGGGGGAGGAGGTGACGGGGAAGGTGTTGCGGGGGTTGATGCGGCGGGGGTTTTTGTTGGAGGAGCAGCGGGGATTTTATACGTTTCAGCCGTTTATTGGGGACTATCTCAAGTTTAAGTTGGGGGATTTAAGGGAGGCGCATTTAAGGGCAATTGAGTTTTATTCGAGTCGGTTTAAGTCCCGTGAGGAATGGGAGACGGTGAAGGATGTGCGGGAATATTTGGAAGTGTTTTATCATCGCTGTGAGTTAGGGGAATATGAAGCGGCATTTGATGTGATTGAGAAAGGAGATGATGTTTATGGGTTTCTCGATTTACGGGGCAATCATCAACTGCTTGTTGAACTCAACAAGCAGTTGATCACCAATCTCCCGGATCAAAAAGATAAACGATATAGTAGTTGTTTAAACAATTTAGGCAGTGCTTACAATGCCCTCGGACGCTACGACGAGGCGATCGCCTTTCACCAGCAATCTCTGGAGATTCAACGAGACATTGGGGACAGAGAGGGGGAAACTGTTTCTTTAAACAATTTAGGGAATGTTTACGGTTACCGTGGACGTTACGATGAGGCCCTAGACTTTTACCAGCAATCTCTGGAGATTAAACGGGAGATTGGGTCCGGAAGGGGGGAACCTGCTGCTTTAGGCAATTTAGGCAGTGCTTACAATGCCCTCGGACGCTACAATAAGGCTATCAATTTTCACCAGCAATCTCTGGAGATTAGTCGGGAGATTGGGAACAGAGAGTGGGAAGCCAGTGCTTTAAGCGGTTTAGGCGGTGTTCACCATAACCTCGGACGCTATAAGGAGGCCATAGACTTTTTCCAGCAATCTCTGGAGATTGAACGGGAGATCGGGTCCAGAAGCGGGGAAGCTATTTCGTTAGGTAATTTAGGCAGTGCTTACGATGCCCTCGGACGCTACCAGGAGGCTATTAATTTTCACCAGCAATCTCTGGCAATTAAACGGGAGATTGGGTCCAGAAGGGGGGAAGCTTATTCTTTAGGGGGTTTAGGCAATGTTTACAATTCCCTCGGACGTGATGACGAGGCCATCGACTGCTACCAGCAATCTCTGGATATTGCACGAGAGATTGGGAGCCAAGAGCAAGAAGCTTCTTCTTTAAAAGGTTTAGGCATTACTTACCATTCCCTCGGACGCTACAATGAGGCGATAAACTTTTTCCAACAATCTCTGGAGATTCAACGAGAGATTGGATACAGATGGGGGGAAGCTTATTCTTTAGGCAATTTAGGCAATGCTTACGATTCCCTCGGACGCTACAATGAGGCTATCAATTTTCACCAGCAATCTTTGGAGATTCAACGAGAGATTGGGAACAGACGGGGGGAGTCCAATACTTTAGCCCGTTTAGGCATTACTTACCATGCCCTCGGACGCTACAATGAGGCGATAGACTATCTCCAGCAATCTCTGGCAATTGAACGAGAGATTGGAAACAAAAGCAGGGAAGCCATTACTTTAGCCCGTTTAGGCAATACTTACCATGCCCTCGGACGCTACAATGAGGCGATAGAGTGTTACCAGCAATCTCTGGAGATTGAACGAGAAACTGGAGACGGAGAAGGAGATGTCACTTCTTTAGGCAATTTAGGCAATGCCTACTATTCCCTCGGACGCTACGACGAGGCGATAGTCTATCTCCAGCAATCTTTGGAAACAGCACGGAAAATCGGAGACCGAGATGGGGAAACGGCTTCTTTAATAAATTTAGGTGCTGCGTACAATTCCCTCGGACGCTACGACGAGGCCATCGACTTTCATCAGTCATCTTTAGAGAGGGCCAGAGAGCTTGAGGACAGAGAAGGGGAAGCGGCTTCTTTAGGAAATTTAGGAAATGCTTACCATGCCCTCGGGCATCATAACGAAGCCATAGACTGTTACCAGCAACAACTCGACATTACACGAGAACTCGGTGACCAAGGGGGTGAAACCAATTCTTTAATTGGTTTAAGCAATGCTTACGAGTCCCTTGGACGCTACGACGAAGCTGTAGAGTGTTACCAGCAACAACTGGACATTAAACGAGAGAACGGAGACCGAGGAGGAGAAGTCACTTTTTTAGACAAATTAGGTGATACTTACCATTCTCTCGGACGCTACGACGAAGCGATAGAGTGTTACCAACAATCTCTGGAGATTGAACAAGAGATGGGAAACCGACGGGGGGAAGCCATTTCTTTAGGCAATTTAGGCAACGTTTACGAGTCCCTTGAACGCTATAACGAAGCGATAGAGTGTTACCAGCAAAAACTTGACATTAAACGAGAGATTGAGGACAGAAATGGAGAAGTTATTTCTTTAGGCAAATTAGGTGATACTTACAATTCCCTCGGACGCTACAATGAGGCGATAGAGTGTTACCAGCAATCTTTGGAAACAGCACGGAAAATCGGAGACCGAGATGGGGAAGCCATTTCTTTAGTCAGTTTAGGTGCTGCTTACGAGTCCCTCGGACGCTACGACGAGGCCCTAGACTATTGCCAGCAAGCTCTGGAGATTGCACAAGAGATGGGAGACCGAGTGAGGGAAGCCACTTCTTTAATTTTCATGGGTTTAGGCAATATTTATAATTCCCTCGGACGATACGACGAAGCGATAGACTATCTCCAGCAATCTTTGGAAATAGCACGAGACATCGGGGACCGAGAGGAAGAAGTCACTCCTTTAGACAAATTAGCCGATATTTACCATTCCCTCGGACGCTACGACGAAGCGATAGAGTGTTACCAACAATCTCTGGAGATTGAACAAGAGATGGGAAACCGACGGGGGGAAGCCATTTCTTTAGGCAATTTAGGCAACGTTTACGAGTCCCTTGAACGCTATAACGAAGCGATAGAGTGTTACCAGCAACAACTGGACATTAAACGAGAGATTGAGGACAGAAATGGAGAAGTTATTTCTTTAGGCAAATTAGGTGATACTTACCATTCCCTCGGACGCTACGACGAAGCGATAGAGTGTTACCAGCAATCTTTGGAGATTGAACGAGAAACTGGAGACGGAGAACTAGATGTCACTTCTTTAGGCAATTTAGGCAATGCCTACTATTCCCTCGGACGCTACGACGAGGCGATAGACTATCTCCAGCAATCTTTGGAAACAGCACGGAAAATCGGAGA
>SMDP01000162.1:0-4067 GCA_012911965.1 Geitlerinema sp. P-1104 | reverse complement strand
CAGAGAGCTTGAGGACAGAGAAGGGGAAGCGGCTTCTTTAGGAAATTTAGGAAATGCTTACCATGCCCTCGGGCATCATCACGAAGCCATAGACTGTTACCAGCAACAACTCGAAATTACACGAGAACTCGGTGACCAATGGGGGCAAACCAATTCTTTAATTGGTTTAAGCAATGCTTACGAGTCCCTTGAACGCTACAACGAAGCTATAGACTGTTACCAGCAATCTCGGGAGATTCAACGAGAGATTGAGGACAAATGGGGAGAAGGGTCTTCTTTATATAACTTAGGGAACATTTACAATTTCCTCGGACGCTACGACGAAGCTGTAGAGTGTTACCAGCAATCTCTGGACTTAGCACGAGATATTGAGGACAGAAGGGTGGAGGGTTCTTGTTTATATAACTTAGGCAATGCTTACCATTCCCTCGGACGCTATCACGAGGCCATAGAGTGTTACCAGCAATCTCTAGAGATTAAACGAGAGATTGGGGACAGACAGGGAGAAGGTGCTTCTTTAGGCAATTTGGGCTTTGCTTATCATTGCCTTGGACGCTACAACGAAGCCATAAAGTTTCACCAGCAACAACTCGATATTGCAGGAGAAATCGGGGATAGAGAGGGAAAACTTATTTCTTTAGATAACTTAGCTAATGCTTACTATGCCCTCGGACGCTACGACGAAGCTGTAGAGTGTTACCAGCAATCTCTGGAGATATTTAGAGATATTGAGGACAGAGGAGGAAAAGCAAATTCTTTAATCAGTTTAGGTAATACTTACGCTTTCCTCGGACGCTATAACGAAGCCGTAGAGTGTTGCCAGCAATCTCTGGAGATATTTCGAGAGATTGGGGATAGTTGGGGGGAAGGGGCTTCTTTAAACAATTTAGGTAATGCTTATAATTCCCTCGGACGCTACAACGAGGCCGTAGACTATTACCAGCAATCTCTGGTCATTAAACGAGAGAGCGGAAACAAAGGTGGGGAAGCCATTTCTCTAAGCGGTTTAGGCGACACTTACAATTCTCTCAGACGCTATGATGAGGCTAAAGAGTGTTGCCAGCAATCTCTGGACATTGCACGAGAGATTGGGGACAGAGAGGGGGAGGCAAATTTTTTAATGAGTTTAGGCAATGCCCACAATGCTCTCAGACGCTATAACGAAGCCATAGACTTTCTTCAGCAATCTCTGGAAATATGTCGAGAGAACGGAGATCGAACGGGAGAAGGTGCTTCTTTAGGTAGTTTAGGGGAAGTTTACCATTCGTTACAAGACTATCAACAAGCCCTTTCTTTATATCAGCAAGCTCAGACTATTGCTGACGAAACTAAGTCCCCTCTACTAAAAGCCGAAATCTGGTTTAACTTCGGTAAAACCTTGACCCAATTAAACCGCATTTCCGACGCACTTGGCGCATACCGCAACGCCCGCCGAATCTATAAAGACCTGCAATTAGACCATAAAGTACTAGACTGCAACACCGCCATTCAAAACATCGAACCCTCACCCCCTCCACCTCCCAATCTCTGGCAAAAAATCCGCAATTGCTGCCATCAAATCCTCCAATTTATCCGCAACTTTTTCACCCACCCCTAACCCCAAGCCTAAACCCGTACCATTCTCCTGTTGAATCAAACTTAAACAAAATGAAAATAAAACATGGTTGTCTTACCACAAGAATCCACGATTAATCCAGATACGCCAATAAATGCCACAATCTTGACAAATAGCATAGTGATGAGACGAATGTAGCCGCTCTAAGGTGGGTTGCAGCGAATCCATCAGTAGAATGCTTTGGGGATGCTCCTGAAAGTTTTGCACAAACGTTCCGTCGGAATTGAGGAGTTGGCTGTAATCTGCTAGGGTTTTGGGATCCGGTGGTGAGGATTGAGCGATGGGGTCATAGTTGCGGGGGGGTTCATCCCACACTCTTAGAGCTACTGTAGCACCTGATTCAGACACATTGAGTAGCAAACTTGCCCGGATTCACGCCAAGTCGTTGTCTCATCCAACCATTGGGGGGATCCATTCGTTATTGGAGATAGAGAACCGCAATGGTATAATGGCCGGTATTAACAATCTTCTAAATGCCCATGACTCTCGAACAAGAAATACAAAATAAGTCCTCTCAAGTCTCAACAAACTCTTACTCAATGTCCGTCAATGAACTGGTTTCAATGTATCGGGACGGAGAGTTAAATATTCATCCTGAATTTCAACGCTTTTATCGTTGGACAGTCGGACAAAAATCGCGATTTATTGAGTCTCTCCTACTGGGTATTCCCATTCCACCTATCTTTGTCTCGGAACGGTTAGACTCTCATTGGGATGTGATTGATGGCTTGCAACGACTGTCAACCATTTTAGAGCTAATGGGAGAACTCAAAAATGAAGAGGGCATTACCCAAGAGGAGTTATGTCTAATTGAAACTCGCTATCTTCCTAGCCTCAAGAATCGAACTTGGTCAGCCAAGCAAGGAGAAAAACAATCGTTGCCCGATTCAGCAAAAATTAAAATAAAACGAGCTAGGCTGGATGTTAATATTGTCAAACAAGATAGCGATGAAATTGCAAAATATGAAATTTTTCAACGATTAAATACAGGGGGGTCTCTGGCGACAGACCAAGAAGTCCGTAGTTGTATTCTCATCATGAATAATCGTGAGTTCTTCCTATGGCTTCAAGGACTTTGTGATTTTATACCATTCAAAGACTGCCTCATTCTAACAGATCGTGCAATTGAAGAGGCTTTTGACCTGGAGCTTGTTACTCGTTTTGTGGTACTCGCAACCTGTCCAACCTCCCAGCTCAACGGCATCAATGAGCTGGGAACATTTTTGACGGATAAGATTGTTGAAATTGCCAATGATGATAATTTTGAAAAAAACGAGGTTGAAGAGGTCTTCAAAAGAACATTTGACTATCTCTCAACGCAATTTGGAGAAAATAGTTTCAGAAAGTATAATCACAACAAAGAAATCTATATGGGAGGTTCTCTCGTGTCTTTATTTGAAATCGTTGCGGTAGCGTTGGCACGAGTTCTATTAAATGGTGGTGAATTGCCTAATGATTCTGAATTTGAAAAGGCTCATCGAGATTTAAGTCAAAATGAAACTCTAAAGGAATTCACTAAATCTGGGGTCAGGTCTTCAACTCGTATTCCTAAAACAATTAACTTTGGTCAGTCTATGTTGGAACAATGCGTAAAATCAGAACAATAGATGATTTGTTAGATAGCCTAGCATCTGAGAGTCAAAGACGTAAACAGGAAATGATAACTTTAAATTTTCTATTAGATAGTCGGCGAAAACATGAAGTCCAAGTAGTTTGTAGAAGCTCAGTTGTTTTAGCTTATGCTCACTGGGAGCAATTTGTCCATCATGCAGCCCAAGTTTATATCGGATATGTTGACAGTCGGAGACTATCGCTCGATCAACTTTCTCTTAATTTTCAGGTCATTGGCTGTCAAAGACTTATTCAAGATGTTATCAATTATCAGTCAGAATTTTGCTATCAAAGCCAGTTAATCGAACAATTAAAGTTGAGATCTTCAGAAACCTTAACACTTGAATATGACAAAATGAAACAGAAATCTAACTTGGATGCCGGGAGCTTTCAGAGAATCTGTGAAATTCTAGGTCTTGAGACGAATTTGTGGAGGGATAAATATGGCTTTATCAATGATTTATACAGGACTCGATGTAATATCGCCCATGGAGAACTTTCCAGCGACAGCCCTCAAGTCGAGTATGCCAAAGAAGTGTTAGACTTTGTGATTCACGGGATTGATCACTTCAAAACCGATATCGAAAATGCAGCCCTGAATGAGGACTATTTACTCTAGTGTTAAACCAGTTATATCACCGTTCAATCGGCTCGTTCCCCGACAGGACTGACGAGGAACAATGGTATTAAAAGGGTCGATAGTTAGCCAATTCCCGATTAGGGGCGAGTGGGGGCGATCGCAAACTCCACCCCGTCGTTCTCACGATAATCGTAACTCAGGTGATCTGTCACATTGGTATCGGTCAGTTCCAAGTTATAGAAGTCCACGGTTTCCGCTTCA
>SMDP01000161.1:5407-9878 GCA_012911965.1 Geitlerinema sp. P-1104 | reverse complement strand
AGTTGGGCGATCGCCGTCAATGGCCCGCTTGCCTTGAAGCCTGTCAACAGGCCCTAGAACACCAGAAAGATGCCCATCTCTACAAACTCCTCGGCAATACCTTTCAAGCTCTGGGCAACCCGAGGGAGGCTCAAGCCAGCTACCGGGAGGCATTACGGCTCGATTCTAACTTTGCCGAAGTCTATGCCAATCTCGGCAGTCTCTACGCCCAACAACAGGATTGGGGCAGGGCCATTGAATGTTTCCGTAGGGCCCTGCGGCTACAACCGCGACTCGCGGCAGCCCATCGTAACTTTGCTAAAGTCTGGGAAAAACTGGGCAACGAACGGGAAGCCTTAGGCTGTTGGCATCAGGCCTTGGAGCTTGATCCAGACTGGGCTGAGGGTAAAGAACACCTGATTCTGGGCAACCGCTGGGTGAAACTCGGTCAGTGGGAGATCGCCGAAACCTGTTATCGTCGTGCGATCGCCCGTGATGCCAATTTACTCGATGCCTGGCATAACTTGGCCGAAGTGTTAGCCTATCGCCAACAATGGCAAACGGCCCGAGATACCTACGAGATTATTTTGCAAAAAGACCCCCAGCGGGTCATTTCCCAACTGGGTTATGCTCGTATTTTGGCCAATTTAGAAGCCTGGCCTGAGGCGATCGCCCAATATCATCATTTAGCCGAAGCCGCCCCAGCTCAAGTTTTAGCCCAACATCGCTTTGCTCAACAGCTGAAAGAAAAGGGGTTAACCGCCGAGGCCATCAGCGTTTATCGTCGGGCCTTGGACTTTGTCCCCGATAACTTTGAACTTCAATTAGGCCTGGCCGAACTCCTCTGTCAATCTGAACAATGGCAACCTGGCTTAGAGGCGGCCCAACGGGCGATCGCCCTCCATGGCCAAGTTGCCAAAGCCCAGTATTACGCCGGACGCTGCCAGGTAGCTCTCGAACAATGGCAGGCCGCCGCTGAACATCTGCAACAGGCCGTTAGCTTAGATCCACAATTTTTCTGGTCTCGCTATTTTTGGGGTAAATCCCTCCTCGCCTTGGAAGAATGGCAAACCGCCGCCGAGGTGTTAGAGGCTGCCATGCCTCTCAATCCCAGCTTTCATTGGGGGTATCTGGAACTGGGACAAGCCTGGATGCAACGTCAGGCCTATGACAAGGCTGTGGCGGCCTTCCAACGGGTGCATGAGTTGGCCCCGGATACGCCCTGGTTGGCTAAAAAACTGGCAGATGCCCTACGGGGACGGGCATTAGAGGATATGGAGCAAGCCGTCACCTGGTATCGCCAGGCGATCGCTGAACATCCCCAAGACCTAGATAATTATCACCGAGCCTTAGACCTAAAATCCAACGATGTCGACCTTTACGTACAACTGGCGGACCAACTGGCCCAACAGAATCAAGTCAGTGGGGCCATGACCTTCTATCAGATGGCCTTACAAATCGAGGGCGATCGCGAAGCGTGTGGGAACCACAATCGCCCCGATATTAAACGTAAACTCGAAGACCTACTCAAAAAAAAAATAACCTAACCCCAACCCCTCCCCCCCACCCACAGGTTCTCAATCCAGCCGAGATTACCGGGGAACTGCAACTGGTCACCCCAGATTTCATTTATGGTTGGATTGTCCATACCCAGACCCCAGATCAACCCCTCTGGGTGGACGTTTATATCGGCCAAACCCATTTAGGAACCTATCCAGCTCGCTCCCATCGGCTAGACATCGCCCGCTATTTCAACAGTCAGGGGTTTCACGGTTTAGAACTGAAAATTCCCCCCTCCATCAATACCTCCGAGCCAGTTCCCGTCCGGGTGACCCCCCATGGAAGTCAACAGGATCTCAACCACTCCCCCATCTGGGTAAAATTGGGCCCCCAAGGCCAACAACCGTCTCTGACCTCGGCCGGCGATCGCATTAACAGGCCTCCCCTCTACCCCATCCCTCAATCCCCCCACCGTCAGCCCCGAATTGCCCTCATTATCCTCAATCGCAATGGGGACAGTCTTTTACAAGACCTATTTTCATCCCTGCACGCCCACAACAGCTATGACAACCTAGAACTGATCATCGTTGACCATGGCTCAACGGATGAGAGTTTGTTCCTCTGTTATCAGTGGCAAGACCGCTTACCCATTACCTTAATTTCCCGAGGGCAAAACTACAGTTTTTCCGCCTCCAATAACCTCGCGGCTAAACAGACCGATGCTGACTTAGTATTGTTCGTCAACAATGATATTAGCTTCTGCCAAGATATCCTCGGCCCGTTAGCTCAGATCATGGAGGATGATCGGGTAGGGGTTGTCGGCCTAAAACTTCTTGACCAAATTGATCCGGCCAGTTCTCTAACTCCCCCGATTCAACATCTCGGAGTTCAATTTGATTTTTATAATCCCTTTATCAGTTTTTCTCCCTTTGAAGTCCGAGAAAATCCGAATTGGACTGATGTGATTCACCAGCCTTGGCAGGTTCCTGTCGTCACTGGAGCCATGCTTCTCTGTCGCCGTCAGGAATTTTTAAAATTGGGAGGCTTTGATGAACGCTATTTTTATGGTTACGAAGATGTTGACCTCTGTTTACGTTATCAACAAAAGTTGCAAAAAATCATTATTTGTGCTAATCACCTTAATGCCCAACATCATCGAGGTATTTCCCGATTTGACTCTAAGCTTCCCAGTTCCTTTCTCGGTAAAATTGGCCAGAATCGTCAGCACTTAGAACAAAAATTTGGCTATTACCTACGCCGTCGCCATTTAGCAGACTTTTTTAATCAAGAGTCCTATTGGACAGGGCATCCGCTACGGATTGGCTTTGCCGTTACCGAGGCAAATTCGGCAGCAGCGGCTGGGGATTATTTTACCGCCTTAGAATTAGGAGAAGAACTGACCCAGCAGTACGGTTGGGAGGTGTTTTATTTAGCCAAGACTCAGGGCGAGTCATGGTATAACGTTCATCAGCTTGATGTCCTGATCGTGATGCGACAGGATTATGACTTAAGAAAACTTGAAAATGCCAAACCTCGCTTAATCAAAGTGGCTTGGGTTCGCAATTGGTTTGATGCTTGGGCTAAAACTGCGTCGATGCTTGACTATGACTGTGTTTGGTCTTCATCTCAGGCTGGAGTTACCTATCTTCAAGAGCATCTCTCTAAAACCGTAACGCAGCTACGAATTGCCACCAATCCTCAGCGGTTTGCGGTGGATGTTCCCCCTCAGGAGGCATTTCAATCAGACTATTGCTTTACTGGCAATTTCTGGACAGTTCCTCGGGAGATTATGACCTGTTTACGACCGGAGCGTCTTCCGTTTACGTTTGCCCTGTATGGTCATCATTGGCAAGATGTTCCAGAATTATCGCCCTATTATCGGGGCCCAGTTGAGTATGAGCAACTCCCCATAATTTATCGCTCGACAAAAATCGTCGTAGATGATGCCAATACGGCGACCAAAGAATGGGGTTCGGTCAACTCTCGGGTGTTTGATGCCCTAGCTTCCGGTGCATTAGTGGTCACAAATGGCAAGCTGGGCAATGATGAGGTGTTTGGGGGATTACTGCCGACGTTTGACTCTCCTGAATCGTTAGAACAGGTGTTACGAGAGTATCTGGAGAATGAGGACGTACGCCGGGAGCGTGTGGCTCAATTACAACAGAAAGTTTTGCAACAGGACACCTATTCTCAACGAGCAAAAACGGTCTTTTCGGTATTGCAGGAGACCATGACAAAATGCTATCGAATTAGTCTTAAAATTGGTGTTCCGAATCAGGATGAATGCCAAGAATGGGGGGATTATCACTTCGCTCAGGGGTTAAAACGAGCTTTTGAGCGTTTGGGTCATGCAGTTCGCATTGACATTTTACCGGATTGGTATGATTCCCAGAGTTTTGGGGATGATGTGGTAATTGTCTTACAAGGTTTAAGTCATTATCGTCCTCAACCCCATCATCTAAATCTCCTTTGGCTGATTAGCCATCCTGAGACGATGTCAGTCGAAGACTATGAGGCGTATGATCAGGTATTTGTGGCCTCAAATCTTTATACGGAACAGGTGCAAAGCCAGGTTCGGGTTCCTGTAGAGGCGTTATTACAATGCACCGATGCGTCCCGATTTTATCCTGACCCCAGTCTTGGGGAAGCAGCCCCGGAGGTGTTATTTGTGGGTAATTCTCGCCAGGTGTATCGTCCTATTGTCCGGGATGCGATCGCCGCTGGCTTGAATGTGGCTGTGTATGGACGCCATTGGGAGTCTTTTTTACCGGAGGCTTACGTACAGGGAACGCATATCCCCAATGACGAGTTGCGAGGGTATTATACGGCGGCGGGGGTGGTCTTAAATGACCATTGGCAGACTATGGCCGAGGCGGGATTCCTCTCGAATCGTCTATTTGATGCAGCGGCCTGTGGGGCCATGATTGTGTCGGATCGAGTTCAGGGACTAGAAGCTGTCTTTGGGGATGCGATCGCCTGTTATGATGACCCG
>SMDP01000161.1:3443-5112 GCA_012911965.1 Geitlerinema sp. P-1104 | reverse complement strand
TGATAATTTCCCCTGAATCGCCCAAATATCGGTAATTTACTAGCTTTTGGCAATTTATCTAATTCTCAGTCCAGGAGACTGTCCCTTATTTATACATAAGCTTAACTTATAAAAAATATGATGTGTTGATGTCTATTCAAATAGACAAAGCATTGAAGATTGTCTATGATGAGAACTATTAAATTTTCCTAAAATTTCATCGCTTTATCCCCCACCCTCGTGGGATTCCCAGCCCCAACTTGTGAGGTCACGTTCCTATGCTTGATTTTCTCAGCCAGACCGTCTGGCTCATTCCCTGCTATGCCCTCATCGGCGCGGGACTTGCCCTCCCTTGGTCGCCCGGATTCATTCGCAGAACGGGGCCACGCCCCGCCGGATACCTCAACGCTCTGATGACGTTTCTGGCATTTGTACATAGTCTGACGGCTCTCATCGAAGCCTGGAATCAGCCCCCTCGTTACCAATCCTTTGAATGGCTGAATGCTCCGGGATTGGTGATTAGCCTCGATTTAGAGATTTCTACCCTGGCTCTAGGGGCTTGTGTACTCATTGCCGGATTGAATTTCCTGGCTCAAATCTATGCGATCGCCTACCTGGAAATGGACTGGGGCTGGGCTAGAGTTTACTCCCTCATGGGACTCTTCGAGGCGGGAATGTGCCTATTGGTCCTTTGTAACTCCCTCTTCTTTAGCTACGTCATCCTAGAAATCCTCACCCTAGGAACCTATCTCATCGTCGGCATCTGGTACAACCAATCCCTTGTCGTCACTGGTGCCCGCGATGCTTTCCTCACCAAACGGGTCGGCGACCTCATCCTCTTGATGGGAGTCGTCGCCCTCCTCCCCCTCTCAGGAACCTGGAACTTCACCGAACTCGCCATCTGGGCAGAAACGGTCGAACTTGACCCCACCGTTGCCACCCTCCTGGCCCTAGCCCTAGTGGCCGGTCCCATCGCCAAATGTGCCCAGTTTCCCCTCCACCTCTGGCTCGATGAAGCCATGGAAGGTCCCTACCCCGCCACAATCCTCCGCAATACCCTCGTTGTCTCCACTGGAGCCTGGGTTCTGATTAAAGTTCAACCCATTATCGCCCTTTCCCCCTTCGGCTCTAGTGTGGTGTTTGCCATCGGGGCCGCCACCGCTGTGGGAACCAGTCTCATCTCGGTAGCTCAAATCGATGTCAAACGAGTCTTGTCCTATCTCACCAGTGCCTATCTCGGGATTGTCTTCATCGCCGTTGGAATTGGGGCCACTCAAGCCGCCCTCGTCTTACTCCTCACCTACGCCCTGGCTATGTCCCTCCTGATTATGAGTACCGGGGGCATTGTTCTCAACAACATCACTCAAGACCTCACCCAGTACGGCGGTTTATGGTCTCGTCGTCCCATCTCCGGACTCTGCCTGATTGTCGGCGGGTTGTCTCTCGTGGCTCTACCTCCCTTTGCTGGCTTTTGGTCCCTAGTAGAAATTGCCGATGCCCTCTGGGAGACTCGTCCAGGACTATTCGCTGTCGTCTTAGCTGTTAACGCCATCGTCGCCTTCAGTGTGACTCGTCTCTTTGGACGGATGTTTGCCGGGGAGTTGACGGAGTTTACCCGTCGCTCACCCGAAGGCTTATGGTTACTGGTTTTGCCCATGACCCTCTTAGCCGGAGTGACCCTGCATATGCC
>SMDP01000161.1:0-2935 GCA_012911965.1 Geitlerinema sp. P-1104 | reverse complement strand
GTGGTTCTCCCTACTGCCTTTGTTCCCGAAACCATGCTAACCGCCCTTATTCTCATTCCTCTCATCGGAGCCTTACTCATTAGCTTCGTCAAATCAGGAAACACTGCCCGCACCCTGGCTCTCAGTACCAGCGGAATTGCCTTTCTCTGGACAATTTGGCTCATTAGTCAGTTTGACCTCGCCAACACGGGCCTACAGTTTTCCGAATATCTCCCCTGGGCCGATGCCATTGGCCTAAGCTATAGCTTGGGAACCGATGGCCTCTCCACCCCCCTATTAGCACTCAACGCCTTTCTGACGGCGATTGTCGTTTATAGTAGTCCCGCCAACATCGCGCGATCGCAACTCTATTACGCCCTGATTCTCCTCGTGAACGCCGGTGTAGCTGGAGCGTTCCTCGCTCAGAACCTACTGCTGTTCGTTCTCTTCTTTGAATTGGAGTTAATTCCCGTTTATCTGCTCATTGCCATCTGGGGAGGAGAAAAACGGGGGTATGCCGGGATGAAATTCCTCCTCTACACAGCCCTCTCAGGCATCTTAATCCTCGCCGCCTTCTTAGGAGTCGTTGTCCTCAGTGGTAGCCTCAACTTTGACTACGATAGTCTCGCCAGTCAAAACCTCTCCCAACGGGCGCAACTGATTATCCTCAGTCTCTTGTTGGTGGGATTAGGCATTAAAATTCCCCTAGTTCCCCTACATACCTGGTCCCCTGACGCTTACGTCGAAGCCTCTCCCCCCATCGCCATTCTCCTCGGGGGCATTCTCGCTAAACTTGGAACCTATGGCTTAATCCGCTTTGGCTTGCAGATGTTCCCCCAAACCTGGTCTGTTGTCGCACCGGGATTAGCGGTGATTGGGGCCATTAGTGTCATGTATGGGTCCTTGAGTGCGATCGCCCAGCAAGATATCAAACGCATGGTCGCCTACAGTTCCATTGGGCATATGGGCTATATCCTCGTCGCCGCCGCCGCTGGAACCGAACTTAGTGTTCTCGGTGCCGTTGCCCAAATGGTCGCCCACGGATTGATTCTGGCCCTACTCTTTAACCTAGTCGGCATTGTCGAGAGCAAAGTCGGGACCCGAGAACTCTCCCTTCTCAACGGCTTAATGAACCCAATTCGCGGCTTACCCCTGACCAGTGGATTACTCATTACCGCTGGGATGGCCAGCGCCGGAATCCCCGGCTTAGTAGGCTTTGCCGCCGAGTTTATCGTCTTCCAGGGCAGTTTTCCCATTTTCCCCATTCCCACCCTAATTTGCATCCTTTCCTCCGGGCTAACGGCCGTCTATTTCGTGATTTTGCTCAACCGCACCTGTTTCGGCAAACTCGACAATAATCTGGCCTACTACGATCGCCTCACCTGGGCCGAACGAGTCCCCGCCCTCATCCTAACGGCCAGCATCTTCTACTTCGGCTTACAACCCAACGCCCTCATTCGCTGGATGCAACCCACCACCACGGCGATCGCCTCCACCCTCCCCCCAACCCCAGAACTCATCGCCCAACACCCCCAACCCTAAACCGGCAGTAGGCAAGCATAAAGGTACGTCCCTATGTCTTTTCTATTGCCTGAAGAGGGCGACCACAAGGGTACGCCCCTACCTTATTTCTGCTCCCTGTTTCCTTCTTTCCCCATGACACAAACCACCACGAAACCCAGCCAAAACACCATTCCTCCCTCCCAGCATCCCTACGCCGATATCATTCATCGTTTGGAAGCTGGCGGTTCAATGCTTCCCGATACCCCAGAAAACTTGATGCAAATTATCGGCATTTATAAAGCCTATGCCGTTCCTATGGATTTCTACTGGCGGAATTTGCTTTATATTGCCGAACAGGTTTTTCTTAATCCCATTCCTGCCTTCAAATACTTTCTCCCCAAATCCTATTTAGACCGTCACAATAGCTACGCCGGTGACCAATCCCAATTGCGAGTCTGGCGTGGAGGAGGCGAGGCCCATCCCGAACTTTTGGACTTTATCCAGCGGGGTGAAACCGGCAAAATGCCCAAACTGTTCCATCACCTCTGGCACGATCGCATTAACATGGAGTTCGCCGAAGCCTGTATGCGAGCCATGTTGTGGCATCATGGTCTTGGCGGTAAATTTGACGACTACCTCGAAAGCGACGAGTATATCGCCAACTGCGATCGCGCCATCCGCGCCTACTTCAAAGGCAATCCCCTCATGTTGGGACTCTATAAACTCTTCCCCATGATGTTTATCGAGCAAGTGCGGCAACTGTCCTACTATGCCAATCTCGGCTTATTTTGGGAAGTCATGGCCCCGGTATTTTTTGAAATGTCGGATCTCTATGATGAAGGAAAAATGACCACCGTCCCGCAAGCCATGGAGTTTCTGGTCAATGGCATTTTTGCTGTCGCGGGTCGTCCTATTTATCATCACGTTTATATTCGGGGAGAATGCTATGAAATCATCCCCAAATCGCAAGGATTTACCTGGCTCTATGAAGCCGCATTGCCCTACGTAGAAACGGTCTTTTATCGCACAGCACCATTCCGGGGTACAAAATCCTATAATGCCCAAGCCAAGCAAGTTCCTCAAGACCAGAAAGACTTTCATTATGGTATTCTTTACGCTGACGTTTTCCCCGTTGGCAGTGCCGGCATTCCTCCCACCCTGTTAATGCAGGATATGTATCACTTCCTGCCCGACTATTTACGAGAGTATTATCAGCAACATTGCCGGGGAGAGGATGACCAACTCATTCAACTCGGGATTACCTTCCAACGCTCGATGTATAACGTCACCTCAGCGGTGATTCAGGCATTACGTCAGGCCCTCTGTTATCCTCTCGATGACCCTAATCCTAAACACTTGCAGAAAAATCGTGACTTCTTTGAGGCCCAGATGGATCGCTTTTTGCGCCCTGAAGCCCGTTTAAACGACATTCAACGGCAAGATTATCGTTGAA
>SMDP01000160.1:7026-9962 GCA_012911965.1 Geitlerinema sp. P-1104 | reverse complement strand
GGACGACGTTGGTTGACCAGTGCGGTCTATCGCGGTGATTTGGCCTATAAAGATGGTCGCGTTCTCTCGAATACCCATGTCGCCATTCTCTCACGGGCGGAAGCGGCACAGGTTGACCGCCTGCTACGGCGCAATCGTCGGCTGTCTCCCCGTACCGCCAGTGCGCCACGCTCCTTGGCGGGGTTAGTCTCCTGTCAAACCTGTGGCTGTGGCTTGACCGTTAGCCGTGTTACCCGTCGTCATCAGCCCGGGGAGTATCTCTATTTACGTCCGAGGGCCTGTCCTCAAACCCCTAAATGTCCAGGCCTTCCCTATGATGAGGTGTTACGGCGCACGGTAGAACGGGTCTGTGAGGATTTGCAACGCCTGGTGACTCACTTACCGCTCCCCGATGGTGATGGCCGTAAGCAAGCCTTGCAGGACCAGATTTTTCAAAAACAAGGGATTCTACAACGGCTTCCTCAACTCCTTGATGAGGGGATTCTTGATGAGGAAACCTTAGCCTTACGTCAGTATCATCTCAAGGCTGAAATTTCTCAATGTCAAGCTCAATTAGCAGAGTTGACGCCGGTGAACTTACAGGAAACGGCAAAAACGGTATCGTTGCCGCAGTTTTGGTGGGATTTAACGGAAACGGAACGCCGTTTCTATTTTCGGGAGTTTGTCCGACAAATTTATCTTGTTCAGGGAAAAGACGCTTGGCATGTGCAGGTGGATTTTAGTTTTCGTGACCAGGAGGAGACTCTGTAAAATCAGAGACAATGATGGCAAGCCACGGCTACATCCCTCTTACCTCCAACGTTTCAGGATGACCGGTGACTGAGAAAAAAATTAGGGATTGACAATTGACGGTGCTAAGGTCTATAGTCTAATGGTGGTTTTTTTGTGATAATTTCACCCATCAAGGGAGTTTCAACTCTTCACCAAACCTCAGTTTAAAAACTCAAAACAGCTTAATAATTCGTAACATTTTAATTGCTTATCTTGGTCAAAAGAAATTCCTAACGGTCTCCTCTTTACTTAAACAACAAACATCAGTCATAATGGGCTGAACTGAGAGAGGAATGAGGGCGTTACTATGGCGATTTTAGAGACTTGGGTTGGCTTGGTGGGATTAGTTCTGTTCAACGGAACAGTCTGCCTGGTGTTACCGCGAGTATTGTCCCTCAACTGGAGCCGTGTCTTTTCACGTTGGCTTAAGGACTCCTCAACGGCATCGAAGTCCTCGGAAGCGACGGCGGATGTGGATGAGGGCGTCGCCTCAATCTTGAGCTAACCTAAAAACATTGACCCCAGTCATCACCCATCCCGAGAGACAGATCTCCGGGGTTGGGTTGCCTTGGCTGAGGCTGAGGCTCAACAGCGGTTAGTCTATCGCTTAATATCCTCGAAAAAAATCTGGAAAAACCTCCACAACTCCAGGAAAGATTGCTATACTAGGAAGTAGAAATCAATCATTCGAGATGCAGGCGTTCTAGGGCGCGGCCCTTGCGGTATTAGACCCGTTGAGGTTAGCTAAATTCTCTGATATCAATGCTGTTGATTCAGAAATATGGTGAAGGGCTAACGCTAGAATTGACCCCGTCCCACTCGGTCAACGGTCGTTGGGTTGAGACGAAATGACTCTCTTTGCAGAGCGATCGCCTCGGTATTGTGCAACGCAACGGATGCAGGTGGGACAGTCGGCCAACGCCGGTCAGGTCTCCCCTTGGGCTAAGTCCGGGGGGGAACGGTCCTTGGCGAAGTTATGGCCACCCTGAAATCTTCCACGCCTTAGAGTGCTAAACCCCCGAATGCGGTTTGTCTTGTTATTGGAGGATTATTCGGTCTAGTGAATGTTCATCTATCGCCATTGAGGTATTTGGCGGTCATCTCGGTTTGTCTGCTGATTGCAATTTTTTCGGTGCTTCCTCAATATTGGACGTTATCGAACTCCTCGGCGGCTGTCTTGAGCTTATCTGCGTCGGGGTGGGTTAGAGCAACACCCGTAACACCACGGCTGTTGTTGACGTTTCCCATTACCCTACCGAGTCAAGATTCTGCCTGGAGTCAGTCCCTAAAGACGTTTCAGGAAACATCGCAGCGAGAGAATCCCATCTCGCAGTTTGGAGAAATCGTGACTCGTCTGCGTCGCATCTTTTGGGCGATCGCACGCCGTTGTCAATTAGCCTTGCAGTCTACCAAAGCCTTATTAATCACGGAAACCAATCTAGCTCATAAGGGAGACGATATGCTAGAGAATGCCGCCTAGCAGACTCTAGTCTTAATCCGCCTGTGAAGTTATGGTCTTTGATACCCCTATACGACGACTCTGTGAATCAATGGAGTTGGGAAGCCAGATTATTACGTTGGCTGACCTTTGTCTGGTTGGGGATTGGCTTACTGATTCTATTTTCCGCCTCCTATCCGAGTGCCGCATTAGAACTCGGAGATGGAACCTACTACTTTAAACGCCAACTGCTGTGGCTTGTGGTGGGGTTGGTGGTGTTTAACACCGTCGTTCATACCCCCCTCCGTCGCTGCTTGGCGATCGCCCGTTGGGGCGTTTTAATCCTACTCGGGTTGTTGCTGTTGATTTTAGTCCCCGGTTTGGGAACCACCGTCAACGGGGCAACCCGCTGGATTTCTATTGGCTTTATCCCCATCCAGCCTTCAGAACTGATCAAACCCTTTCTCATTTTGCAAGGGGCGATCGTCTTTGGCCGCTGGAATCACCTCTCGGTGGGGAAACGCCTCTTTTGGCTGGCCATCCTCATCCTAATTCTCGGCTGTATCATCTTGCAGCCCAACCTCAGCACCACTGCCATGTGTGGCATGATGTTGTGGCTAATGGCCCTAGCCGCCGGGATTCCCTATCGCATTCTTCTGGGAACCGCTGGCGGCGGCGTTTTTCTGGCCGCCCTGAGTTTAAGCTTTAAAGCCTATCAGCGGCGGCG
>SMDP01000160.1:0-6654 GCA_012911965.1 Geitlerinema sp. P-1104 | reverse complement strand
CCTACCCCTATTTAGCTATGGGGGGAGTTCGGCTATTGCTAGCCTGATGGCAGCCGGCCTACTGGTTCGGGTGGCTCGCGAAGGCAGTCAAGCCCAAGTTATTTCTCTGTCGCCCCAACCAACTCCTTCGGGCCCGCCTGTAACGAAAACTAACAAATTCCGCTCCCCTCCTAGGAAATCCTGAGCCTGTGCTACAATGGTACGTCAGCAGCCCCTTTTTACAGGCTGGCTCCACGAATAGGTCACCGCGACACCTTGACCTGCTGTCCAAACTTGCAAAAACTTCCCAGAGTTTGGCTCTGGGAAGTTTTGTCCCGGGAGGACATCTTTGAGATCGAAGCTCGACAAGAGAGGCGATCGCCATGATGTCCTGTTGGTACTACTGCGACGGCTAGGAACTTCGGGACTCTCCTGCGTTACGACTAAAAAAACGGAGAAGGAGATGCACCGAAACCAGGTAAGCGGTTGCCAGGAGTAAGATGGTTAGTGGAAGGTCGTCGAAAGTCATAGGGCAGCCAAAAAGTGAGAAGCGGAGGACAAGAGAGATCGAGAAATTGAGCGGTCAACCGATGTCGAGTGACACGTCGGTTCCGCAAGCTGTGAGGCAGCACGGCTAACGTGTTGCCCGGTACAACTAAAGGTGGGATGGAGCGATCGCCACGGACGGGCGAGTCTCATAAAGTTCTGAGTAACTCCGCAGCAAAAGATACCGCCCTAACCGACGTGATCGGCTAGCTACGGATTTGAGGTTAGTCTTCGAGACCTTAGCCACACAGATTAGCCGCAGCTTATCTGACAATCCTCTCACCCCAGTCAAAGTGACTAGGAAGGACGGGCAATCATGAACCAGTCTCTCCAACACACTCCCCACGACCTTATCTGCGTGTTGATATTTTGGAGCTACAACAATCCTTACTTATAAATGTAACATATGATCCCCAATTTGGGGATCGGTTTTGGGGATTTTTTTTACAAAACGTTATTTTTTTCACCAACAGCCAAAACCCTTATGCCGCCAGGTCTCCGTCGATTTCGTAGCCTCTGTTACCAAGGCTCGGCCACTGCCGAGGATTGACAGGAGGATTCGGGCAGTGTTAATCAACTGCGCCAAGAAACTTTCCTACAAGGGAAAGGTTGCCTTAGAATAGAAGGCAGGATATGTAAACTTTCGTAACTTAGCCCCTGAGTCAGCCGATCCATGACCTCAGTTACAGCCCTTTTTTCTCCCGTTGAAGACGACCTGCGCGTTCTCAACCAAAACCTGAGACAGCTCATTGGAGCGCGTCATCCCATCTTGTCTGCGGCTGCTGATCGTTTATTTCAGGCGGGAGGAAAGCAACTGAGACCCGCGATCGTCCTCCTGGTTTCACGAGCCACCGTTGGCGATGGGGATATCACCCCACGGCATCGGCGGTTAGCAGAAATCGCTGAAATGATCCACACCGCCAGTTTGATCCATGACGACGTCTTAGATGAATCTGACGTGCGGCGGGGGATTCCCACCGTCCACAGTAGTTTCGGGAACCGTATCGCCGTCTTAGCCGGAGACTTTCTCTTTGCCCAGTCCTCCTGGTATCTGGCTAACCTAGATCATTTAGAAGTGGTAAAACTCCTCTCTCAGGTGATCATGGACTTAGCCGAAGGTGAGATCCAGCAGGGCCTCAGTCACTTTGACACCGACCTATCCCTAGAAGACTATCTGCACAAAAGCTACTATAAAACCGGTTCTCTGATTGCCAACAGCAGTAAGGCCGCTGCTCTACTCAGTGGAGTCAGTGACGAGTTAGCCGAACATATCTATCAGTTCGGACGCAATATTGGCCTGGCCTTTCAAATCGTCGATGATATCCTGGACTTCACCGAATCAAGTGAAACCCTAGGGAAGCCTGCCGCCTCTGACTTACGTAGCGGCAACCTCACGGCCCCGGCGCTCTATGCGATGGCCAAGCAGCCGCAACTGGTGAACTTAATCAGTCGCGAGTTTTCCGAAGAGGGGGATGTCGAACAAGCCATTACCCTGATTCACGAGAGTGACGGCATCAGCCAGGCCCGAGAATTAGCTGCTGAGCATACCCGAGTTGCAGTGGAGCATCTCAATCATCTGTCAGCGTCGGAGGCCCATCAATGTCTCAGTCGTTTGGCCGATTATCTGCTCAGCCGTTGCTACTGAGCCAGCGTTGGCTCCTAGGGGCAACCCTGATCTGCCGAAAGACGGCGATCGCCTTAAACTAGAGTCAAGACCAGACTACGTCAGCATAGTAAGAAACTCAATGATACCCACCGTAATCGAACAGTCCGGGCGCGGCGAACGCTATTTTGACATCTACTCACGACTTTTGCGTGAGCGTATCATCTTTCTTGGGGAACAAGTCACACCGGAGTTAGCCAACCGCATTGTGGCCCAACTCCTGGTGCTAGAAGCCGAAGATCCCGAACAAGATATTTACCTCTATATTAATTCCCCCGGCGGTGCAGTGTCGGCTGGGATGGGTATCTTCGACACCATGAATCATGTACGCCCCGATGTCTGCACCATCTGCTTAGGCTTAGCCGCCAGTATGGGAGCGTTCTTACTCAGTTCAGGCCAACCCGGCAAGCGTATGAGCCTACCCCACTCTCGCATCATGATTCACCAGCCCCTCGGCGGTGCTCAAGGACAGGCTACTGATATTGAGATTCGGGCCAAAGAAATTCTCTATATCAAAAACCGCCTCAATCACTACTTGGCGCAACAAACAGGACAACCCTTAGAAAAACTGCAAGAAGACACCGAGCGAGACTTTTTCATGTCGGCTGAGGAAGCCAAAAACTACGGACTGATTGACCATGTCATTGAACGCAGTCCTTCCGCAAGTCGTCCGGTCTCCCTAGAGTCTTAAGCTAGCCAAAACACAAAACTATAGCACTCCATTATAGCAGATATGCCGGGACATATCTGCTATTTTATGTATTGTTTAGTTTGGGAAAAAGTTTTAACAAATATGAGACAATAAAGCAAAAAATTTAACAGTATGGCAGCTTAAAAAAGCTCCCTAAACACCAAGGATTCCTATGAGCATAACCGTCCTAGGGTCTTCGTTGGAGTAATTGGACCTGTTCCCCTTTCCCTGCTGCGGGCGACCACAAGGGTACGCCCCTACATCTTTTCTTTTACCTACTGCCTTATCATGTCTCAATCCCTGTTTGCTGATGCCATGACTCGGCTCGATAAAGCCTTGCAGCATGTCTCGATTTCCCCCGAAGCCATCGAACGGTTACGGTATCCTAAAGCCAGTCTCTCCGTATCTATCCCAGTCCGTCTCGATAGTGGCGAGTTGAAGGTGTTTCAGGGCTATCGTGTCCGCTACGATGATACCCGAGGCCCAACAAAAGGAGGTATCCGCTATCATCCCAACGTTAGTCTCGATGAAGTGCAATCCTTGGCCTTCTGGATGACTTTTAAATGTGCTGCGATTGGCATTCCCTTTGGTGGGGCTAAAGGGGGAATTGCTGTTAACCCAAAAGCCCTGTCTCGCATGGAACTCGAACGATTAAGTCGAGGCTATATTGACGCGATCGCCGATTTTATTGGCCCCGATACTGATATTCCCGCCCCCGATGTCTACACCAACGCCACCATCATGGGCTGGATGATGGATCAATATAGTATTATCAGTCGCCGCTTTTCTCCGGCGGTGGTGACGGGGAAACCCACCGCCATTGGGGGAAGCCTCGGACGAGAAACCGCTACCGCCATGGGAGCCTATTTTGTCATTCGCAGCCTGATGACTAAGCACCAAAAACTCCCCCAGGTGACAACGGTAGCCATTCAAGGATTTGGGAATGCGGGCGCTGTTTTAGCACAGTTATTGTACGAAGCGGGGTACAAGGTTGTTGCCGTGAGTGACTCAAAAGGGGCGATATATAACCCTCAAGGGTTAGATATCCCCAGTGTGCGCGCCTATCAGCAGGCCCACAAAGGCATCGAAGCCGTTTATTGTGAGGAGAGTGTCTGTAACCTCGGCGATCGCCAACTGCTAACCAACAGCGAACTGTTGACGTTGGATGTCGATGTGCTAGTTCCGGCGGCGTTGGAAAATCAAATTACCCTGGCCAATGCCCATGAGGTTAAAGCGAAGTTTATCTTTGAGGTAGCTAATGGCCCAGTCAACTCCGCCGCTGATTTGATTTTGCAGCAAAACGGAGTTTGTGTTGTTCCCGATATCCTCGTGAACTCCGGAGGGGTAACGGTAAGTTACTTTGAGTGGCTCCAGAACCGCAGTGGACTTTATTGGAGTCTCGAAGATATTAACCAACGCCTACAAGAAAAAATGGAGGCGGAAACCTCGCAGATTATTGATCTTGCTGAAGAGTTAAGTCTGTCGTTGCGAACCGCCGCCTATGTCCACGCCCTAAAACGTCTCGCCGCCGCCATTGAAGCCAAAGGAACCCAGCAATACTTCGCCCAATCTTGAGTCCTAATCAGACTGGCAGACTATAATAATTAACGGTCAACTGCAATCAAGGTGTTGCCCGAGGCTGGCATTGGCCCAGCATTGCCAGTCAGGGCTGTTCCATGTAGCTTCCCATATAACCTGTGAAATACCGACGTTTTGGACGCACCGAGTTACAAATCCCCGTCTTCTCCTGTGGAGGGATGCGCTATCAACATTCTTGGAAAGATGTGCCGCCGGGAGAGATTCCCGAGGAGAATCAGCGTAACTTAGAGGCGGTGATTCGGCGATCGCTCGATGTGGGCATTAACCATATTGAAACGGCCCGAGGCTATGGAACCTCAGAAATTCAGTTGGGGCGGATTCTGCCCCAGTTTCCCCGTGATGAGTTGATTGTCCAAACTAAAGTGGTTCCCACAGCGAACCCTCGGGAGTTTCGCGAGACGTTCCATCAATCTCTGGATAACCTCAAGTTGGACTATGTGGATTTGTTGGGGATTCACGGCCTCAATACCCCGCAACTGTTAGACGAGACGTTACGGACTGGGGGCTGTTTGGCCGAAGCCCAACGGTTACAGCGAGAGGGAAAGGTTCGCTATATCGGTTTTTCAACTCACGGTGCGACGGAGTTGATTGAGACGGCGATCGCCTCGGATCAGTTCGATTACGTGAATTTGCATTGGTACTATATCAATCAGGGGAACTGGTCAGCCATTGAGGCGGCGCGACGCCATGATATGGGAGTCTTTATTATTAGTCCCTCGAATAAAGGGGGATTGTTATATCAACCCTCGCCTCGGCTGCTGGAGTTATGTCAACCTCTCTCGCCGCTGGTGTTTAATAATCTCTTTTGTCTGAGTCACCCGCAAGTTCATACGTTGAGTTTGGGGGCGGCCCGTCCTGGGGATTTTGAGGAACATCTTAAAACCTTACCCCTGTTGGACCGCGCCGAGGAGATTTTACCGCCAATTTTAGAGCGGTTGGAAACGGCGGCGATCGCCAGTTTAGGTGAAGAGTGGTATTCGTCTTGGTTTAAGGGCTTACCGGAGTATGATCAAACGCCGGGTGAGGTGAATATCCCGGTGATTCTCTGGTTACGGAATTTGGCGATCGCCTACGATATGGTTGAGTATGGCAAAATGCGCTATAACTTGCTGGGAAATGGGGGTCATTGGTTCCCCGGTAAGCCGGCCAAGGATGTTAATCGGCGATCGCTCTTACAGGTGTTGCGTGACAGTCCCCACGCTCAGATTATCCCCGATCTGTTGCAGGAGACGGATCAACTCTTGGGGGGTCGAGATGTGCAACGGTTATCTCAGCAATAAATGCAAAAAAGGGAAGTATGTCTCAATAACACACTCCCCTCTTTTTAAACTCCCCAGGCCGGATTCGAACCAGCGACCAATCGATTAACAGTCGACCGCTCTACCGCTGAGCTACTGAGGATTGTCGGCGCGTTTTTTCCCAACGCATTATCAATCTTAGCTCAGGGATTTGGTTTTGGCAAGGGATTTTAGAATTTTTTTTAAAAAATCTGGAGGCGGGGGCTGAAACCGCCAGCCAGAGGGGGTTTAATAGCCCCGGCGTAACTGAGCGAGTCGTTGCTGGGCAATGGGATCGAGGCGACTTCCCAGAAAAGGACGACTGGCCCGTTTGGGTTTACTGCGTTGACGACGGCGCATCCGTTGCTGAGTGGCTTTGACATCTAACTGTAGTTGATCGGCCGACATCCACTCAGCACCATAGCCGACGACGGTTAATTGTTGGGCGCGATCGCTCGTGGCGACGATAGTCCGGGAGGCAAAGGGTGCTCGTTGTCTCGCTCGAACCGCACAGAGTTTTTCGATAAAGGTATCAGCGGTTTGATTAAAGTCTGTATATTGCACCGCTAGGTTACGAGAAATCACCTCTCGCATCCCTCGGGAATTGCGATACTGAGAATCAAAAACCACTTGTGCCTCGTAGCCGTGATAGGCACTGTAGTTCACTAACGACTCAATTAGGTCTCTGCGGGCGGCCTCTAAGCCATCGCGATCGCGGACATCGCGCAGCGTTGACCAGATACCAATGATATTATACCCATCGACAAGGAGGGTTACGGGGGTTGAAGAACGTGGCATTTTAACAAACTCAGAAAAACGTATGGGGTCAAAGATGGCTAACTGTAACGACATCTTTGCTTAACATCATTGCCCATTGTTGAGTTTTGTGCCACCCTCCC
>SMDP01000016.1:30403-34939 GCA_012911965.1 Geitlerinema sp. P-1104 | reverse complement strand
AAATAACTGGCATCGAGCCAGAGTTCTCCAACATGAGTCAGTCCCGCCGCCGCCACCTGTTGCGCCAACGTCTCTAAATGCTCACCGGTTAGGCTGGGATCTCCCCGGCCGACAATCTGCAACCCCGTTTCCGTGCGATAGACCGAGGTGCGAACCCGGTAATCAGGGCCGAGATGAGTTAAGGCGGCGGCGGTGGTGAGAAGTTTGACGTTCGAGGCCGGTAAAAAATACTGCTGTGCCTCGCGACTGTAGAGGGTGCGATCGCCCTCTAGAGACTGCACCAAAAGTCCCCAACGAGACCCCGGCCCGTGATTGCGGCGAATCTCCTCGATCGCCCCCGCTAACTCTCCCTCACAGATTCGGCCCGGTTCCTCCTCAGCCAAACCCCGCTGTCCCGGGAACTGCCAACTCCCCACCAGGACCATCGCGGCGATCGCCCCCACCAGCCCTTTGGACCCACTCCAAGCCATCACACTCCTCCAGCCCACGAGACGAAACAAACTCTAAATGATATCATAGTCGTCAGAGTTAATAAATATGTCCACTCGGTCTTTTGGGGGACAATACCATCATGAAACGGTTTAGCAAGACAATCACAGCCAGTTTAGGAGCCGCGACCCTAGTGCTTGGGCAGGCGCTCCTAACCACCAGTCCAGCCCTCCTGCGTCGCGCTGAAACCGCTCAATGGGTCGCCAGCGCCAATGCCAGTCCCATCACCTATGTTCCCCCTAATCGCGGCCGTCCCCAGCAAACCCAAGGCACTGGTTCTCGGGGTTGCGAAGCCCTCAACGATGACAAGAACAGCCCCATTGAAATCACCCTAGTAGCCCCCCGCGATCATACCGCCTACACCGTCTCCGAGCGCCCCGTCTTCTATTGGGTCGCCGGGCACACCGTGAACCGTCCCGTGGAGTTTACCCTCGTCGAAGAAGGCAATCCCAATCCCATCTATGTGCAAGAATTTGAGCGCCTAGAGGCGGGCATGAATCACGTTGAGATGAACTCTGAACAGGGCTTAGAGGTGGGTAAAACCTATCGTTGGACTGTTTCAGTCATTTGCAACGCCCGACGGCGCTCTGCGGACGTATTTGCCCAAGGTTGGATTGAACGAGTTCCCGTCTCCGAAGAACTTCAGGCCCAACTCGATCAGGCAACTGGCCCCGAAGACATGGCTCAAGTCTATGGTGAGTCTAGTATTTGGTTTGATAGCATCGCCCATCTCAGCAGCGACAGCGATCGCCTCGAAGCCCTGGAAGAGGAACTCGACAACAGTCGCATCGCTGAGCGTGATGAAGCCACCCTTAACGACTAACCCTTAACGGTTAATCCCAACTCAGCCATGACTGCCGCCCATGAGATATAACAGGGCCATACGAACCGCCACACCGCTGGTGACTTGGGCCTGAATCAGACTCAACTCGGGGTCATCCATCACATCCGAACTCAGTTCAACCCCACGATTGGTGGGGCCCGGATGTAACAGTTTGACCTCGGGGTGGCAGTGTTTGAGGCGAGCGCGCGTAATGCCAAAGGACTGCTGATACTCCCGTAAACTCGGCAACAGATGGGCCGTCATTCGTTCTCGCTGTAACCGTAGCGTCATCACAAAATCCGCCCCAGCCAACGCCTCATCGAGATGCCAATGGAGATGTAAGCGGTCCGGGTGATAGACGCCCATAGCCTCAATAAACAGCTTAGGCAATAACGTCGGCGGGGCCGCCAAATGAACCTGCGCCCCACTGGTGGTTAAACTCCAGATATTCGATCGCGCCACCCGAGAATGTAAGATATCCCCAACAATCGCGACGTTCTTACCCTGCAAGAGTTCAGTTCGCGGATTGTCACGGTCCAAATGAGCGCAAATCGTAAATAAATCCAATAAAGCCTGAGACGGATGTTCATGTAAGCCATCCCCCGCATTCAGCACCCCCACATGGGTTCCCAGCCGTTCCATCTCCCGCGCGATCGCCTGAGGAACCCCTGCCTGGCTATGGCGTATTACCATCATATCCGTCCCCATCGCCAGATACGTCTTGGCAGTATCTAAAATGGTCTCTCCCTTCGTTAGAGACGAATTTCCCGCCGCAAAATTAAGAGTATCCGCCGACAGTCGTTTCGCCGCTAACTCAAAGCTACTGCGAGTCCGAGTCGAGGGTTCAAAAAACAAATTCGTCACCACCCGTCCCTGCAACGTCGGGACTTTCTTGGTTCGCCGAGATAAGACTTCCCGAAAACTTGCGGCTGTGCGTAACACCGTGTCGTATTCAGAAACAGAGAAGTCTTCTAAGGACAGGATATGTCGCCGAGTCCAAGGAGGGGTCGCTATGACAGTCATTAGAGAAGGTTCAATTATGCGCAGTAACAGTATCAAATCATATCTGCTGTTGGGTCTGACTGGGGCGATCGCCAGTCTTGCTATCACTTCCCCAGCCCTAGCCCAACGCCGTTTCGGGTCCCCCCGCTGGAACCCTCCCCAACCCTCAACCCCCGTCATCTCCGAATCCGAGAGTTCCAATGATGATGATGTCCAAGCCAAATATCCCCCAGGAGATGTCAACCTCAGCCCTGACAACCCCAATCCCAACGCCCCCGCCGACGACGAACGAACCATCACCGTAACCGTCTACCGGCCCGACTTATTTTGCGAAAATCTGATTCCCCGGACGGAACAAGTCGCACCCAATCAGGCCACCGAAGGGGCGATCGGTCATGTCCTAAAAGACTGGGCCCAGGGCGAGTTTCGTTTAGCGGGGTATCGAGTGCAACGAGACGACTCCACCCGCACCGTCAACGTGGATTTACGCATCGCCCCCGACGCACCCCGTCGTTGGGCCTCCCTATCCACCTGTGAACAATTCTCTCTGTTGGGCAGTTTACGCAACACCCTACTGCAAAACCCAGAATTGGATATTGCTGGGGTTGAGTTCACCAGTCAGGGACAACCGTTGCGGTTTTAGAGGCCACGTAGCATCCTTGTGCTCGCCCTCTTCCGGCAGGGGGGAGAGGGGAACCACAGAGTCACAGAGGACACGGAGGACGACACAAAGATGGATTCTCCCCTGCCCCCTGTTCCCTATTCCCTGTTCCCTGTTCCCTTCTTCCCTGTATCCTGGAAAAAAGAGTAATCTGCATATTCCCCTTGACTATGAATCAGGAGTTACAGGAGACACAACTCGCCGCTGGAGCGATCGTTGACGAGATTGCAGCCGGGGTGACAGCGGCAGTGAGTTTTGATAATGACGCTGACGCACTTCAGGCGGCCCAGTCCGGCGTAGCCCTTTACGATCGCACCCCCTGGGGACGCTTAGAACTCACTGGGGGCGATCGCCTTCGCTTCATTCATAATCAAAGTACCAACACCTTTAACCAACGCCAGCCGGGAGAGATCTGCGAGACCGTATTTGTCAACAATACCGCTCGCACCCTAGACCTCGCCACAACCTACATCACCGATGAGTCTGTCATCATCTTAGTCTCTCCCAACCGTCGCCAAACCCTGTTTCAACTCTTAGATCGCTACATCTTCCCAGCCGACAACGTCGAGTTGCGCGATCGCACCTCCGAGACAGCCTGTTTTAGTCTCATTGGCAACAGCAGCCTGCAACTCCTACAAAAACTGGGTCTGGCAGAGGAGATTCCCCCCGGACAGCATCGCCTCATCACCCTAAATTCTCTCCCCAACGCCCCAGAGATTCGCCTCGCCGCCACCAATGGCCTCAACCTCCCCGGTTATACCCTTCTCTGCGAAGCCGACCAAGCCGCCGGACTCTGGAAAGCCCTACAAGACCATGGGGCGACCCCTCTCGGAGAACGCGTCTGGCAGCGATTGCGGATTCAACAAGGACGGCCCGCCCCCGATGCCGAACTCACCGACGACTATAACCCCCTAGAAGCCGGACTTTGGCACTATATTTCCTTCGACAAGGGCTGTTACATCGGCCAAGAAACCATCGCCCGCCTCAACACCTATCAAGGCGTAAAACAACAACTCTGGGGCCTACATCTCCCCGAATCCGTCGAACCCGGAACCCCCATTGAACTCGACGATAAAAAAGTCGGAACCCTCACCAGCATCATCCCTACGGAAGACGGCTATATCGGCTTAGGCTATATCCGAACCAAAGCCGGAGGCGCCGGCCTCTCCGTCAAACTCGGGTCCACCCAAGCCACCGTCCTCGACGTCCCCTTCCTCTCCCGAGGCTACCTCTGCCCCCCCAAACCCTAACCCCCTCCTCTCCCTCTTGCCAGAAGAGGGCAACCACAAGGGTACGCCCCTACGTTATTTCTCCCCTCCTGGGAGGGGCTAGGGGTGGGTTACATCTATTGCCTAGGGCGACCACAAGGGTACGCCCCTACCTTGTTTTTATTCCCTGTTCCCTGTTCCCTGTTCCCTGTTCCCTTCCCCCATGACCCATCTACTCATCCCTGCAGCCGGCGTTGGTCGCCGTATGGGAAGCGATCGCAACAAACTCCTACTTCCCCTTCTCCACCAGTCCATCCTCGCCTGGACCCTCAAAGCTGCCGAAGCCGCCGAGG
>SMDP01000016.1:0-30199 GCA_012911965.1 Geitlerinema sp. P-1104 | reverse complement strand
GGGATCTCTTCAATCGCTGTGCCGAGGCGGTTCAGACCTGTCCCGGACTCATTGCCGCCATCCCGGTGAAAGATACCATCAAAGTTGTCAATGACGACCTAGAGATTCAGGATACCCCCGATCGCCGCCATCTCTGGGCCGCCCAAACCCCCCAAGGCTTCGAGGTGGCGACCCTCAAAGCCTGTCACGATCGCGGCCGCCACGAGGGTTGGCAAGTCACCGACGATGCGGCATTATTTGAGAAATGCCAACTCCCAGTTCAAATCGTCCCAGGGGAGGAAACCAACCTCAAAGTCACCACCCCCATCGACTTAACCATCGCCACTTTCGTCCTCAACCACCGCGATCGCCAATCTTAACCCCACAAACCCCAACAAATCCATTAAGCTGAAAAACGGATTCCCCCAGGAATCAGGGCGACCACAAGGGTTCGCCCCTACGTCTTTTCTGTTCCCTGTTCCCTGTTCCCTATTCCCTTCTTTCCTATGCCACGGACACAACGCAACGACAATTTTATCGATAAATCCTTTACCGTCATGGCAGACATCATCCTTAAGATTCTGCCCGCGAAACAGTCGGCGAAGGAAGCCTTTGCTTACTATCGTGATGGGATGTCTGCCCAAGCGGATGGCGAATATGCCGAAGCCATGGACAACTATAAGGAAGCCCTAAAACTCGAAGATGACCCCAACGATCGCAGTTATATTCTCTACAACATGGGGTTGATTTATACCAGCAATGGCGAACATGATAAAGGCTTGGAAAAATATCATGAAGCCCTGGAGTTAAACCCCCGGATGCCCCAAGCCTTTAATAACATTGCTGTGATTTATCAATATCGGGGAGAACGGGCCAAGGAAGAAGGTGATTTTGATGCCTCGGAGGCGCTTTTTGATAAAGCCGCCGACTATTGGAAACAGGCGGTTCGCTTAGCCCCCAACAACTACATCGAAGCCCAGAACTGGATGAAAACCACCGGTCGCGCCTCTTTAGATGGGTTTTAACGTTCCTGAACATTGACCCCGCATCCAATGTTAACCCTTGACAAAAACCAAGTTTTAAGCTAAGAGGAGGAGATTTTCATGAGTCAATTCAATCAAGATGATGTCAAAAAAGTGGCACATCTCGCCCGCCTGCAACTCACAGAAGCCGAAGAAACTCAGTTTGCTGGTCAACTCAATGGCATTTTAGACTATTTTCAACAATTGGAAGAGTTAGACACCGAAAATGTCAAACCCACTGCCCATGCTATTGATATGCGCAACATTACCCGCCGCGACCAACAGGAAGCTTATCCTCATCGGGAAGACTTGTTAGAGTCCGCCCCCGATCGCGAAGATGAGTTCTTTAAAGTCCCTAAAATCATGTAGCGTTGGCGGAACTGTTCTTCACACACCGCCTCCAGGAACGGTTGGGCCAACTGTTCTAGGGGGCGATCGCTCTCCTGGGGCTGGGTTTCGCGAATCTGGATTAGGTTAGGATCGGGGGAGTTGAGAGAATAGCCCAGTTGCGACAACTGCTGTAGACCAATCTCGAAAGGGCGATCGCCAACCCCCAGTTTCTCCTGAATCACCGTTCGGAGATGGGTTTCCTGGGTTCGACTGAGATATTTAGCAATCCCAATCAGCGTTAACCAGGTTTGCTGACTGGCGGCTTCTAGGGCGGCGATCGACATTGGTTCGGAACTCAGAGACTCGGGTGGAGATAGACTGTCCTGATTTGAGGTACTTGTGATGTCTGCGGGAGACACGATGACCTCCTCCTCTTGTGACGGGACTCCAACAGGGCGTACATCAATCAAACGCACCTCATACTGAGAACGCTGAGAGTTCAGGTCAAGTTCAACAATCACATCGCAGCGGCCCGCAGGGAGGTCATCCTGATAATGACCCCACCACATCCCCGGAAACCCCTGATCGCAACTGTCGTCTCGCAGTCGAAACGAGGTAATCAGATATTGTAACTTCTGCCCCTTGACCTTGAGTTTTCGATGTCTCGCCCCCTCAAACCAACAGTTTCGCACTCGCAAGCGGGGAACAGGATTCCCCATCCCACAGGGTTCAAGACATTTCAACTCCCGGAATAAGTCTTGACCGAGATCCGCCACCGTCACCTCTAAGTCATAGTTGAGAATCGGTTGAATCCCACCGAATCGCCCTAATTGTTGGATGAGTCGTTGATTCAGGGCCTCTCGCAACAAAGGTAAATTCTCTAAGGGAAGACTTAACCCCGCTGCAAAGGGATGACCCCCAAAACGATGCAGCAGATGGGCCTGACTATTAACTAACTCATAGAGATCCAACCCCGCCACCGAACGGGCTGACCCTTTCGCTAAAGGGGGATCACTCTGATGATCTTCGCAGAGTAAGAGCGTTGGACGACCCCATTCACTGGCAATTTGTCCAGCGACTAAGCCTAACACCCCCACCTCCCATTGAGGATCACTGAGAACTAAGACCGTCTCCGTAGACAAGTCAATCTGTTGCAGTTGCTGCTGCACACTGTACAAAACTCGTTGCTGCACTTCTTTGCGGCGAGCGTTGGCTTCATCGGCTTGTCGGGCCAGGGTTTCGGTGCGATCGCCATCTCGGGAGGTCAACAACTCCACACAAAAACTGGCATCCCCATACACCCGGCTAACGGCGTTAATTCGGGGGCCAATGCCAAAGGAGATATCCGTGGGGCGATCGCCATGACGCTTACAATGCTGTAACAGGGCCTTCACCCCCGGATGCGTGGGGTCAGTCATCTGTTTTCGGAGTTGCTGTAACCCCCGCTGGGCCAAATAACGACAATCTCCCCGCAACTCCACCAAATCCGCAATCAAACCGATCGCCACCAAATCCAACAAACTCTCTAAAGGCTGCTGAGGACTCTCCGGTAACGCCTCATAGAGACCTTCCACCAACTTATAGGCCACCGCCACCCCCGATAAATGATAGAGAGGATGATCCTCGGCTAAATTGCGAGGATTAATCAACGCCGTCACTGGGGGACGTTGCGGCAGTAGGGTATGGTGGTCCGTGACAATAATATCAACCCCCAACTCAGCCGCCCGCTCAATTTCCGCCAGATTGGTACTCCCTGTATCACAGGTAACAATGAGGCTCACCCCCGCCGCCGCTAACCGCTCAATTCCAGGGTGATTCAGTCCATGAGACTCCGTGAGGCGATTGGGGATGTAGTAAGACAACTGCTGCGAACGGTCAAAAAACTGCCCCAGTCCCTCCCAAAGCACTGAGGTGGCCGTTACTCCATCCGCATCGAAATCTCCCCAGATTGCCACGGCCTCCTGGTGGGCGATCGCCCGTTGCAAGCGGGCGATCGCCTGCTGGAGTTCTGCCCCAAATGCAGCCGCAGCAGTCGGTTGGTAGTGGCGTGAATCGAGGAACCCCTGTAGCTGGGATAGATCTCGTTGCTGTCGATTCCAAAGCAATCTCGCCAAGCGTTCCCCCCCAGCAGCGGCGTACTGCTGCACCGATCGAGTAAACTCATCCGGGGGCGAGTCTGGGGTGCTACAGTGCCAAAGGGGTGAGGGATGCGACCACTCCATTTATTGCCTCCACGTCGTCCACTGCCTCTCATTAACGGTCACATTTAAATATAAGGGATCAGACGTAGAGACCGCCGGGGGCTGAACCATCCCATCCGCAGCCGTCACCTGGGGAATTTGGGAAATTTCAATCTCACTATCAACATCAGCATCGGATACCTCGAACTCCCGAGACGTCTCAGCGTGGTGAGGGGAATTCTGCCAGGTTGTCATCGGTTCCGGCCGGGGCGATCGCCGCAGAGGACGAGGTTTAGGAGAACTGCGTCGTCGGGTTGAGGGGTTCCGTTGCGACTGAATCCTAAATCCGTCACTCAAATGAGCCGCATCTAAGGTCATCTGTACCGATTCCGAGACATCCCGCAGCAGAAAGGTACAACAGGCCCCCTCCGCTTGCCGACGTAACTCAATCAAGGACACCAGGCCATTGCGATCGATGTGGTGTACATCCGCTAGATCCACAATCCAGGTTTTCTGGTTCGCCGCCACCGTCGTTAGGAGTTGTCCCAACTTCCGTTTCAGTTTGGCTGCACCATGGGCATTCAGTTTACCGTGGGGTCGAAGGACGATGGCCATCGCCGGTTTTACACTCCCTTGATTGGACAATAAGGGTCACGATTGTCAACGATCGCGTCTCCTTGGGATTAAACGTTATGCAGATATCAATAAACCGGGTGCGTCCATCCTACCGTGAAATTTTGTTCTGTTTTAGGGATACTCAGACAACTTTGTCAAAGTTTCACAGAATTTTTAGCTTAGCTTTGCAAACCTGACCCGGTTGCTCGACACACCCCCCTCTTCCTCCTCAATCCCACCACCCTAAAAATCATCCTCTTGCCATTTAAGTTGATTTTTACATCAACATTTGCTATACTCCTCCTAGAGAGTCAGCCCCAACGGCCTTTGCTCTTGGAGTCTGGAGACTTCGCGAACATTCATCCCATTCGTCTTTTAAGATGGGGAGACATTGCTGATTGAATTGAACATGACCAGACTTCAATATGTCCTGTTTATCGGCGTTGCCAGTCTCAGTCTGGCGATCGCCCTCCCCCTAAACGAGCCAGGAATTGCCAGTTCCGGCACAACTAGCCTCGTCACCTGGCAACCCAACATCCTCGAAGCCATTATCCTGGGGATGGTACAGGGGTTAACAGAATTTATCCCCATCAGTAGTTCCGCTCACCTAAAAGTGGTACCTGAGTTTCTCGGTTGGGGCGATCCTGGAGCCTCCTTTACCGCCGTGATCCAACTTGGCAGTATTGTGGCAGTTATTTGGTACTTTTGGCGTGACTTAATTCAGGTTTTTGGCGGCGGATTGCGGGCCCTCCTGCAACGGGACTACCAAAGTGAAGACTTTAAAATTGCCCTAGGAATTGTCTTAGGGACGATTCCTATTTCCATCGTTGGCTTAATCGTTAAATTTGGCTTTCGTGAGTTTTATGAATTTACAGCTCGCAGTTCCGTTGTGATTGCGATTGTTTCCATTATCATGGGTCTATTACTCGGCTTAGCCGAACGATTTTGCCGTCACAAACGCAATTTTGAACAACTAAAAACCCGAGATGGAATTTTAATGGGAATCGCGCAAACCCTAGCCCTAATTCCCGGCGTATCCCGTTCAGGCTCAACCATTACCGCCGGTCTATTCATGGGATTAGAACGAGCCACCGCCGCTCGCTTTTCCTTCCTCTTAGGGCTGCCGGCCATCACCTTAGCCGGAATCGTTGAATTGGGTGACGTCCTTGAGGCCACTCAAACCGTCGGCCCCATGCCCCTCACAGCCGGAATTATTTCAGCCGGGGTGTTTTCCTATCTCTCAATTGCCTGGCTAATCAACTATCTCAAAACTCAAAGTACCTGGCTCTTTGTCTGGTATCGAGTTGCCTTTGGGATTGTGATTTTAGTCGGACTCAGTAGTGGTCTATTACAACCCTAGTGCCATCACGGAAAGACACAAGCGATGAGACAACCTGCATCTATACCGGTCAGGCTCAACTCCCTCTATAGCCTTAATGGACAACCCATCACCCTCAGCCAAGAACTCGGTCGAGGGGGCGAGGGGAGTATCTACGCCATCGCAGAACAGCCCCAATGGGTGGCGAAGGTTTATCATCCCGATAAACTTACCCCCCAGGGCCTGGCCAAACTGCGGCTGAGTTTACAATATCCTCCACAAAACCCAGCCATCGCCGCCCCGGTGGATTTATTACTCAATAGCAGTGGCCGGGTATTGGGGTTCATGATGCCACGAGTTCCCCAAGGCTATCCCCTCCATGACTTGTATACCCCCCGCAGTCGTCGCCAGAAACTGCCCTTTTTCACCCATACCCACTTACACCGAGTCGCCCGTAATCTCTCCGTCGCCGTCTCCGCCTTACATCATCGCGGCTATGTCATCGGCGATGTCAATGAGTCCAATATGTTGGTCAATCCCTCAGCCTTGGTGTTTCTGATTGATACCGACTCCTTCCAGATTCGCGATCGCCGCTCGGGAATCGTTTACCGCTGTGGCGTGGGGAAACCAGAATTTACCCCCCCCGAATTGCAGGGAAAACGCTTTGATCATTGCGATCGCACCCCCGCTCATGATGCGTTTGGCATCGCCGTCTTAATTTTCCAACTGCTGATGGAAGGAACCCATCCCTTCGATGGCGTCTATCTCAAACCCGGAGATCCCCCCCTCATCCAAGATCGCATCCTCGCCGGATACTACGCCTATAGCCAGCGTCCCGTTCCCCTGCGGCCCAAACCCTTCGCGCCCCCCTTCACCGCCCTCCATCCTCACCTACAAGACCTATTCCACCGTTGCTTTGACCTGGGACATCAGCAACCTGAACGTCGCCCCAGCCCAGACGAATGGGCGATCGCCCTCACGGAATCCGAGCGGGCCCTCGTCTCCTGTCAACGCAACCCCCGTCACCGCTACGGACGCCATCTGGGCCGTTGTCCCTGGTGTGAACGGACCCAAAAACTAGGCGGACGCGATCCCTTCCCCGCCCCCAATACCATCGTTCCTCCCCTCCCCAAACGGCGATCGCGACCCCAACCCAAACCTCCCCAGCGGGTAGACCAACCCATCTACCAAGCCCCTCCCCGCACCTTTACCCGTCCCCGCAAACCCTTCCGCCGCAGTTCCCGTCCCTGGCAGATCATGCTGGGGGGAACCCTCTCCCTCATTCTCGGCTACGGGGGCTATCAGCATTGGCAGATGGAACAACAGCGACAGATGACGGTTCAAGAAATCGTACAACTCCAAGGGAGCGGGCAATTCGACCGTTGCTTACAAGCCATTCGCCAAGTTCCCTTCTCCCTACGAGAACGGGTGCAACCCGTCGGCGATCGCTGTCATCTCGGCCAAGCCCAAACCCTCATTAACGCCGGAAACCTCCATGGGGCCCTCACTCAACTGCGACGCATCCAAGACGAAAACGCTGTTTCCAGAAGCGTCAGTCATCTGCGAGAACAGATTACCTCCGCCCTCCTCGACCAAGCCCAACAAACCTATGATGAGGGGCAACTGCCAACCGCGATCGCCCTCTTAAACTCCCTCCCCCAAGAAACCACCCCCTCAGAACAACGGCAGCAGATCGCCCAAGACTGGCAACAGGCCTGGGACAAGAATCAACAGCAATTTGACCAGGCCCAAGCCGCTCTGCTCCAGAACAATCCCCAACAGGCGATCGCCCAAACGCAACCCCTCACCACCAGCCATTGGCAACACCAGGGACAAACCCTGCGCGATCGCGCCTACGCCCAACTGGTGAGTCAGGCCTTAGACAACGAAAACCTCCCCCAAGCCGAACAGTGGTTGGAGCAGATCCAAGATTCTCGCCAACGGAGTCGCCTCGACTCTCGCCTCGACCAGTTACGCGATCGCCTCGAATACGAAGCCAACCGCCAACGCCTCGAACAAGCCCGCACCGCCCTCTATCAAGGGAACTTCCAAGCCGCCCAAGAGCAATTTAACCAACTCAGGGGCGGCCTCAACCGACTGCAAACCCTCGGCGACGATCGCCCAGAACTGCTCCTGCAAACCCTCTCCAACTATCGCCAACTCCAAAGCTGGCTCGCCGCCGGCGATTGGCAACGAGCCAACACCTGGACTCGCCAACAACTGCAACGATTTGCCAATCGGCGAGCCACCTGTGACGATGTGCGACTCTTAGACCAACTCTGGAACCAACATAGTTCAGGGGAACAGGGCCTACAACAGCAACTCAAGTACAAACGAGAGCAAGGGATTCTCGGGGACCCACACCCCAGCCTCAGCCAACGCCAGAGATTAGATCAGATGTATCCCCAACGGCTCAGCATCGGTCAAACCGGGGCCCAACTCGACCATCGCCTCCAGAGTTGTTTTGAACCCTAAGCCATCCCCCTAGGAGTTGAGATCCGCACAGATAGCCGCCCCAATCAACCCCACCTTGGGTTCGAGAACCACCTCAACAGGAATCTCGTTTAACAGAGGACTGACCCGTCCCTTATCCAGATAGGCCGTCATAAAGGTCTGATTGCGATGCAGCAGGGGCAGAATTTTCGCTGCAATCCCTCCTGCAATATAGAGGCCGCGATAGGGTAATAGCTTTAACGCCAAGTTTCCCGCTTCCGCACCATAGGCGGAGACAAACATCTCCATCGTTTTCTGAGAAATCTCATCCGACTCCTCCAGAGCCGCCTGAGAAATCGCCGCCGCTGGGGTTTCCGCCGCCAACATCTGACGACAATTAGGATGGTCGGCAAAATGGCGATCGCAGAGAAACTCATAAATCGAGACAATCCCCATGCCGGATACCACCCGTTCCACGGAGACCCGCTTTAACCCTTGACTCGACTTGAGATGGTCTAGGAGGTCAAATTCTAGAGCCGTCCGGGGTGCAAAATCGCTATGTCCGCCCTCTGTCGCGCCCACATAGGTCTGAGTTCCGCAAGAAATGAGAAAACACTCTCCCAGCCCCGTTCCCGCGCCTAGCACAGCTAAAGGAGCCTCCATTCGTTGTTTCTGAGCGGGGTCAACCTCCTGAAGCCGATGTAAATCCGTCTCCTCCAATCCCAGCACCCCATAACCGATGGCGGCGAAGTCATTAATCAGGGTGACTGATTCAATCTGAAGCTCTTGGGCCAGGCGAGTTCCCTCCAAGGACCAGGAGAGGTTGGTCAGTTGGGAGCTATTGTTAACCACCGGGCCGGCGATACCGAAACAGGCCCGTTCGACCGTGCCAGAATAGTCCGCATCCTTAAGGAAGCTGGCGGCAATGGGCACTAAATCAGGATAGTCTTGACTGGGGTAGGTCTGCTCATGGAGAACGTTCAACCGGGGATGGTTGAGATGCTGAGTCACCTCAACCAATCGCAAAATCGTTTTCGTGCCGCCAATATCACCGGCGAGGACAATGCTCATATAAACTTAACTCTAGACCTGACTCGATGGGGTTTGCCTTTTTAATTTAAGTGCATTTCGCTTTAGTTGAGACGGATTTGGGTTTCCGTTTCGCTCAAATGGCTCGTATCTCCCTTGAGTTCGAGACGCCAATCCCCCCCATCTCGGGTTAATTTTACCAGACAGCAACAGGCGGTCTGAATCTCGACGGGATACCCCAGTAGGCCCTGGGTCATCCCCAACACCGTCGCACCATGGCCGAGGAAAAGCAAGTCGCCGCTGGTTTGATGGGCCAGCTCACGGGCCGTCTCTCCTGAGCGTCGCCAACAGTCTTCTTGGCTAACTTCAGGATAGCGGGGTTGCGATCGCCAGCGGTAACTCAAGTCCAGGCGAGGAAATTCCGCCTCTAATTCCTCAGGGGAGGCAATTTCTGGCATTTCTGTCATCCAGTCCGGATTAAGCCATTCACCAATCCCCCATTCCAAATAAATCCTCGTTCCCAAGCGTTCAGCCACAGCATCGGCGGTGGTGACACAACGACGAAAGGGAGAGCTAAAAATCGTCAACCGAGAGGAACCCGGGCCATACTCACCCTGCAAGCGTTGAGCTAATTCTTGAGCTTGTTGCAATCCTCGTTCCGAGAGGGGGGGGTCATAGCGTCGGGGAGCGGTTTCAAACCAGTCTGGATATTGGAAATCATAGCGATGACCATGTCGTGCAATCCAGATTGTCTGTGGAGTCTGATTGTTTAAAGAGCTGTTGGAGGTCATGGCGACAATAAGTCAAGGGTCAGAGTGCTTTAAAATAGAAGAACTTGTCATCTGGGTTATCAACTTATACAATTCCCGTTCCCTCGCGACTCGCAACAGAAGCGTTTGAGTCTAGGGGAGGGGGAAGGATGGCCATGACCGCTTATGCAAGTGACGTGTTCCGAGAGTGTCCCGTTAAACAAAAGCTATGGCTAAACGACGAAAAAAAACCTTTCCCTGCGGACATAAAGGGTATGGCAAAACCTGTCATCGCTGCGCCCAAGAACGGCGAGAACAGGAAAAGCAGTTACAGGCATTTCATAAGAAAAAAGCGGAGAAAGAAGCCTGGGAAGCCAGCTTTGAGCAGGATGAAATTGATTTGCGATCGCTTCCCCAATACGTGGTTGTCAAAGCCAGAGATATTATATCTGGTCTAGCCGAACACCAAAGTTATCGCGACTTTAATGGCAAGCGCATGAGACACGATCGCCAAGTTATTAGTATACCCATCACTCGCAATTATCGCATGATTTGTCACGATGATGGAGATTGGGTCATCCCTCAGTCAGTGTTGTCCCATGAAGACTATAACGTCAAAAAACCTGGAGCGTAGCTGCTATAACTCGGCACAGATACGCTCAAAGGCCGCTGCTGGATTGTCGGCCAGGGTAATGGGACGACCAATGACCAGATAGCTGGCTCCTGCATCAAAGGCTTGTTTGGGAGTCATCACCCGCTGTTGGTCGCCAGAGGTCGCCCAGGACGGACGAACGCCGGGACAAATGAGCAGAAAGTCGGGACCACAGATCTCTCGCAGTTGCTGAGCCTCCTGGGGGGAACAAACGGCTCCCGCTAACCCAGACTCCTGAGCCAACAGAGCCATCTTAAGGGCATATTCCGGGAGTTCGATGGGAACGTGCAGGTCAAACGCCAATTCTCGGGCGTTGAGGCTGGTTAATAGGGTGACGGCGATGGCTTGGGCCAAGGGTTGATGGGCGGCCTCGGCCCCCTCCTGTAACGCCTGTTGAGCGGCTTGTAAAGCGGGCCGTCCAGCGGTAGCGTGTAAGGTTAATAAATCTACCCCATAGCGAGCCGCTGACCGACAGGCCCCCGCCATGGTATTAGGGATATCGTGAAGTTTCAGATCCAGAAAAATCCGTTTCCCTCGTGTTTTGAGAAGTTCAAGAACTGGGGGACCTTCACTGATAAACAGTTCCAGTCCAACTTTCCAGAATTGTACATCCCGAAGTTGCTCCAGTTGGGCGATCGCCCGCTCTAAGTTCGGGACATCTAAGGGAACAATAATACGTTCAGCAGCCGTCATAATGCTTGAAGACCCATAAAGAGGCAAGTTCAATATCTTAGCAATCAATCGGGAATCTGCAAAGACTCAAGCCAAGGAATTACGGATGGGCAAGGTAATCTCAAAAATGGTTTCTTGATTTGGAACTGATTCACAGACTAAACTGCCACCATGTTTCCCGACAATAGTTTCATAGCTATTATATAGCCCAAGTCCGGTTCCTTTTCCCACATCCTTTGTCGTAAAAAATGGCTCAAAAATACGACTTTTATGGCTTGATCCTACCCCAATCCCATTATCAGAAATTAAAATCTGGATAAGCGATTCACTAAATCGCTTAGTCTGGATTATAATTTTTCCGGTAGGTGCATTGTCTTGCTCAGTTCTCCGAGCTATAATCCCCTCGATCGCATTGTTCAATAAATTCATAAAGACTTGATTCATATAGAGGGCAAAGCATTCGACTTTCGGCAATCTTTCATACTTCTTAATCACTTGAATTGGCGGGTGTTCCCTCTCCCCCTGTAAGCGATGCTGCAACACCAGCAGGGTACTCTCTAAGCCTTCATGAATATCAACATACTTGAGTTCCGCCTCATCCAAGCGGGAAAAGTTGCGTAAACTCAAGACAATTTGCTGAATCCGTTCTGACCCCGATCGCATTGAGGTCATCAAATCCACAAAGTCTTGTTGAATAAACTCAAAGTCAATCTCTTCCTTAAATTCTAAAATATCCGGGTCATCAGGGGAGAGTTTTGAATCGTAAAGCTCCAGTAATTCTAAAATATCCTCAAAATACTCTTTAGCTGGAGTGAGATTACTATAAATAAAGCCAATGGGATTATTGATTTCATGAGCCACCCCCGCCACCAGTTGACCCAAGCCGGTCATGGTTTCATTCTGAATTAACTGAGCTTGCGTTTTTTTTAGTTGAGAGACAGTTTCATTCAGAGATTTTGCCTGTTTTTGTAAATCCTCTTGTTGCTGTTTAAGCTGTTGATTCGCCTCAAAGAGTTCTTGAGTTCGGTCTTGAACCCGCTCTTCTAACTCCTCTTTCGCCTGTTGCAGCTCTTGGCTAGCTTGACTCCGTTCAGCGAGAACCGCAATCAGCACCAGCATTGTCACCGAAATGACCGCAATAAACGAATCTAAAAATAAGAGAGATGTATTGAGATTATCACGAACAAAGACACTTTTCTCCTGGACTGTTCCGATTACTGCCAAGGAAATCGTAATCACAATAACAGTTGTTGTAATATGGGGAGGAAAGCGAAACACCGCCCAAACCAAAAGGGGAATCACTAAATACTCGATGGGATAGCCTTGAAAAAAGGCAAATCTCATGACAACCATAGATATGGCAACCCAAGAGAAGACTTCCAGAAATTGCCATTTCCAGTTCCGTTTTGTTGGTAAAACTTGACGGTTTCTCCAGCGGTAATAGAGAGTTAAGATCCAAGGTGTATAGACAATAACACCCGTTGCATTAGCAATCCACCAGGTGACAAATACATAGCCCAACTGGGAAGGCGTGATCCAGTTAGCAATCAGCAGTGCGCTCACCCCAAACGTTGCACTAATGAGTTGACAGAAAAGGGCCCCGATGCCAATAAAGATAAAGACATGAGTTGTTTTGTGAAAGGGATAACGACTCGGAATAAAGAGTTGAAGTAACCTCACTCCAACTAGGGGAGTTAACGTATTTCCTACAGCTGTTGCAAGTCCAATCGCGAGGTTAGCAGGGTTGGGATCAAGAATAAGATAGGTACTAAACGCCCCCAGAAACACTCCCGGCCAAACTCGGACCCCCCAGAGCAGCATCACCGCCAGACTTAACCCGGCTGGAACCCAAACGGTGGCTACATCTCCAGGGAGAACAGCCAATCGCATCCCCACCAGGGCCACCAAATGATAGATGACGGCGATCGCCACGACTCGATAGGCGATTTTCGAGGATCGGAACGTCTTCAGAAGAGTTGACATCTACAATGTTGGGACAATGGTGGAACAGAAGGAATAGAAGATAAACACAAGCATCCGTCACCGATAGCGAACCAGGTCATATCGGTAACCATTGACCGTAGGAAATTGCTCGCGAGGAACCGGAATCGCCTGAACTAGAGAACCTTGAGTCTCCAAAACGTCATCGTCCACGTAGGGAGCATGAAAATTGACATACCAAACATCAAACGGAGGCGAGAGACTCGCCAGTTCCTCGCTCAAGACATCCGTGGGATAGTGCTGCTCATCGGGATGAGCCAGGAGAAACTGCTGAGGGAGAGAGGCGTTTAACCGCCGCAATTCCCAGGCGATCGCCTGTAAGCGTCCCGTCTGTCCATGATGCTTATGGGTTGTAGCAAGAATGACAGGAACCTCTGAGGTGTGATGGATCATCTCTGCGAGGCGATCGCCGCGATGATTTTGTAAGTAACTCAGATTCGTCACCACGCTCAAACCTCCCAGCAACGCCATGAATCCCAAGCTTAACACCTGCCTCCGTTGCTGTTGCCAGGCCGATTCTAACATCGCCGCTATCAGTAATAGCACCACAGGTAATACGGGAAAAAAGAAGCGAGGCGCAAGGGTCAAATCATGACCTGTACTGTAGGTCAGTCCTAACAAGACCAGCAATCCGACCAGAAAAACCTCCCACCAAATCCGAACCTGAGGGCGAGTTTTTCTCCCATGACAATAGAGCAAATACCCCAACCCAACCAACGCCGAAAGTAAGACCCCCGCCGCCAGAACGATGCCCCAAATCGGCAGCACAAACACATCCAAGGGAGCCATCAAGACCATAGAAATCAGCCATAACAGGGTTCGGCCCAAAGACTCCAACACCCCCAACTGGCCATCTGTGACCCAATCCGTCAAATCACTATCGACAAAACCACCCCAGACTGGAAGCCACACCAATCCCATGGCCGCTGTACCCAAGGCCGCCACAGCCACCCCTCGCCAAGGTCTCGCCGTTCTGGGAACCTGTCCCTGGAGCCAATGGTTCCCCAAAACTAACCCCTGCATCAGAGGAACCAGGCCAAAAAAGTAATGCACCGCAATCCCTAAGCCATTGACCAGAATCCAAAGACTCGTCCAACCCCACAGCCATCGCTGAGCCGGGGAATTGGGGGTAAACAAGGCTTCTCGGGCCAGCGTGAAACTATAGTAGGAGGCGATCGCCAGTAACATTGCCAAGGTATAGTGGCGAGCTTCCTGAGCTAAAAAAATCCCCAGAGGCGACAGGGCCATCAACGCCGCCGCCAGGTGAGCCACGGTAACTGAGCCAATGGCCCGTTTCCCCAAGCCATACATCGCCGGAATGGTTAAGGCCCCCCAGAAGGCGGAGAGGACCCGACTGGCCCAAAGTAGCCGCTCTGGAGAGGCTTCTAAGAGCGGTTGCAGCCACAGATGAGTCAGAAAGAAATAGAGAGGTGGATGAGTGCTTTCGCTCATTAAATGCTGCCAAACCTCCCCTAAACCCGCCTCAGGAGTGGGTTGTAACGGCTCTAGCAACTGTTGAGGGGCAATCAATTGATTGAGGGGAACCTCCAGGAAGCTATTCCCTAAACTAAAGGCCAGGGTGGCACATTCATCAGTCCAAGGAGGTAAGGTTCCTAAGCCAATCAGGCGTATTCCGAACCCCAGTAGGAACCAAGCTAAACATTTCATGAACACGGTCGCAATTCGCTCATCTGTTCTCGGGTCACGGCTTCCACTCTAGCGGAGGTGGGCTGCTGTCGCTGATAAAGCCAGACGGTGATCCCTTTCTCTGTAGGGGCGTACCCTTGTGGTCGCCCTAACTCAAAGGACTCGGGGAGGCGGCGGAAATCTTGGGCGATCGCACAATTTTGGGAAAAGGCCTGGGATAAATACTCTAGCTGGGTCTGAGAGCGCGATCGCACCACCTGTTCCTCTTCTAAGCTAATCACCTGAGCCGGCGTGGCCACCGCTACCACATCCGCTTTCAAGACCATCTCCAAAGGGGACACCTCCCCATCAAAAATTGCCACAGGGAGCAGGGTTAAGGGGGGAGCATCAGGAAACTGTTGAAACTGCTCCGAGTTAAACATTGAGGTATTGAGGTGATTAGAGGCGGCTAAGAGGGCAATCTGTTGCTGCTGCTGACTCAACTCTTGCAAACGCCCTAGAAGTCGTTGTAACACCTCGTGATCCTCACGCACCAAGGGAGCATAGGAACGAGCAAACAGATCTCCCAGTGAGGGGGTAGGGACTGAGACTCCTAATCCTAGGGACAGATTGACCGTTAAATAGGCTCCCAAGACAACAATTCCCCAACGCCATCGCCGTTGGAGTTCATTGAGGAGGGCCAAGAGAGCCAACACCAGCCAAGGGGTGAGATGCAGGGTGTAGTGAACATTGCCATATCGCAAGTGAAACAACAAAATCCCCAGAGACAGAAGGCTGGCCCAGCTCACAAACCGCCAGCGTTGTGAGGGCCAGCCTTGACTCAGGAGCCATCCCAGCAGAGCCAACCCCCAGAGTCCCCAACCATAGGCTAATCCGGTTCGCTCCAGCATCACGGAGACGGGAAGTTGCCAGCGTTCATAACGGCTGCTGAAATCCGTGGTTAAGGCACTTTGGGTAAAGTCGGGGGCGATCGCCAGCATCAACAGCAGGGCCACCGTCCCCACCATAGCCAATCGCAGCCATACCCCCAGCATGGGCCGCCAACGCTTCCGGTCCAGAGACCCTTGAGAGAGGGCAGCAGCCAGGAGAAGGCTGAGAGCGGGATAGGCGAAATGGCGACGAAACAAAATCGCTAGTCCGATGAGGAGGCCTAGGCCAAGAATCGATCGCCCGCGATGCAAACGGGGGTCGCACAGATAGAGCCAACTTGCCCAAATGAGCAGGGTGGCTCCCCCGAGATCGGGATAGCCTCGTAAGAAGGGAACCCAGGTCATGGGGATGAGGAGGGCCAGAAAACTGGCAAACCAAAATCGCGATCGCCGGCCCCAGTGATGCAGATGGGGAAAGGGCAGTTCTTGGGCGATCGCCCCCAACCCCAAACAAAATGGCACTAAATAGACGAGAGCCAAGCCCAAACTATAGGCAATACGGCTATTTTCTCCGAGCCAAAGAAAGGGCAGAATGGGCAAGGTATGTAGGGCGTTTTTTTGTTGACCCAAGCTGAGCTGAATAAACTCCCATCCCTCCCCAAGTGAGTTACGAAAGGCCTCGGCGACCAAAATGGCATAGTTCTGATAGTCGGCATAATCCCAGCTATAAAAGCCCGTCTCTTGGCGAACATAGCTAACGCTTATCCCAACCACCACCGCCAGGAATATTCCATAGGCGATGCCATCCAATACTCTCAATTTCATGGGCGTAGTAACAAAATACCTGACTGAATCAAGCCCACAAAAATTCCTAGAAGTCCTCCTAGATTGACAATAGCTTGCAGCTCACTTTTAACGATTCCTTCCACGGCCATTTCTAGATTTTCAGGAGAGGTAGCATTGACTCGATCCACAATCACCTTGTCAATGGATAAAATTGGAATTGCTTGAGCAACAATCTTTTCTAGATCTTCTTCTAAATAGCGATCTAAGACCAAGGCTAACTCGTAGCTAATTGGCTCTAAGGAGTCATTCACCGCCGAAGAAGACTGGAGACGGGTAATGGCTAACTGGGCCACATTTTCAAAGTCAACGGAGCTACTTAAACTTTCAAATAAGGGCCGTCCTTCTGTTTTGATATATCGGCGAACACTCTCTTTTAAGGTTTTTCGCAACTGTCGCACTGTGGAGACCGGCAGATTTTGCAGAGAGAGATTTTGTAGAAATTCTTTGAGTCGAGATTGCAGAGAGAGGGAATCAATCACTTCTCCGAGCCGTTTGTTAGCTTGCTCCCTATCATCTAAACAAAAGTTTCTCAGGCGAACTAAAGCATTGCGCAATCCCAGCACATTGGCAACTAACCAGTAGGTTCCGCTACTTTTTTCTCGGAAACTTTCATCAATAATTAAGATATTTCGGTCGGTTAAAAAGTCAATCAGTGCCAGGCGAACCGCATTGGGGGATAGGGCGATTTTCATTAACCAATCTGAAAGTTGATAGGCTTGGCTATCCGTCAGTTGAAACTCCAAGAGAACATCATCAAAAATCTGATTGAGTTGGCGATCGAGGAAGTCTTCCCGTCGTGCTAACACTTTTAAAATACGGGGGAGCGATCGCCCCACTAAATCCCGCAGAATTCCGGCAATAATTTTATTACTTTTATCGTTGGGGTCTGCTTTCAAACTCCCTTGAGCCATCTTCAGTAGCCAGAGAATTGCCCCTTGAAGCCGCTCAATCGCTAAGAGACGGCGAGCAATTTTTTGCAGTTCCCCAGGTGTCAGCAGCGACCCCATAATCGTATCAGAAACCCGTTTAGCTAGTCGTTCCTGATTCCGAGGAATCAAACCGGGGGTAAAGGGCAGGCGATATTTGCCGATATGATAGGCCCGATAAGGACGAAACAACATTTTGATGGCGAGATCATTGGTGAAATAGCCAATGATTCCGCCAGCAATTGGGGGGATAAGAAGAAACCAAATGTCTGGGAGTAACAAGAAGGGAACAGGGAACAGGGAACAGGGTGGGGGAGAAGGCAATAGGGGGAAGAAGGCAATAGGCAATAGGCAATAGATGGTAGGATGCGTCCCGGCATCAGTAGAGGTTTTGACCTAGGCTGATCGATTCTAAGGGCGAAAAATTTTTCGCCCCTACCAGCCGGAACGCATCATTTGGGCTGGGGTTTTAGGGTTTTTGGGCGACGAGGACACCCATCATTCCCCCCATAAGCGGGTAGTGGACGACTCGCTCAAACCCGGCTGACTGGGCCAGTTGCACCTGTCGAGAACCGCTGGGAAAGCGATCGAGACTTGGGGCAATATAGGCATATTCCTCCTTGACGCGGAACCGTTGGGCAGTGGGAACTACTAGGGTATTGAGATACCACTGTTGAAAGGCTCGCATTCCTGCCGATTGGGGCCGGTGCATATCTAGGATAGCAACCGTCGCCCTGGGTTGGAGGACTCGGTACAGTTCACGGAGTCCCTGGGGAATATCCGTGAGATTGCGTAAGCCGTACCCCATGGTGGCTGCGTCAAACGACTGGTCTTCAAAGGGGAGTTGCAGGGCATCCGCCTGTACCCAGTTTACAGATCGTAGCTGCTGGTAACTACGATGACGGGCGACCTCTAACTGAGCGGCGGAAAAATCAGCCCCGACAACCATCCCCGTTTTGCCCACGACCTCCGCCAGGAGTAGGGCAATATCCCCACTCCCACAACAGACATCTAAGACGCGATCGCCCCCTTTGGCCCCAGACCAGTTCACCGCCATCTGTTTCCAGATACGGTGAGTCCCAAAACTGAGGCTATCATTGAGGCGATCATAGAGGGGAGCGATGCGGTCAAAAAGCTGCTGAATCTCCGCTGCGTCCGGTGGCATAGTCATTCAATCAGTCCCTAGACATCACGTGGCCAAATTGGCACAAGTCAACGCCAGAGCCATTTGTTGGGTGCAACGGTGAATCCACTCTACTTCATTTTCTTGAATGGCGTTGGGACTTTTCCATTGTAGAGAGGCCAAAGCCAGAAGTTGCTGGCGGAAGACCACGGGTAACACTAAATGAGCTTTCACTCCGGTTGACTGATAACTCTCTAGTTTCCCTAATTCGGCATCTCCGGCGACGTTGGCGACTCCTTGCACAGACTGACTGGCGATCGCCTCCTGGGCTAAGGGATCATCCCCCAGGTCGATTCTCTCCTGCTGGCCATAACAGACGGGATCTCCGGCTAGGCTATCCCCATCCATCAGTTGTAAAATGCAACTGTCGGCCTGGAAGTTCTCGCCCAAAGCATCGGCGATGGGTTGTAAGGATGACCGAATATCCGTTGAGGTCTGGGCCACGTCCATGAGAGTGGCTAACACAGCCATCTGAGCCTGAGACCATTCGAGTTCTTCGGTTTTCTGTTTCAGTAACTCGTAGGTATCAGCAGCACGTTGTACCACCCCTCGCAACTCATTCGGGTCCCAGGGTTTCGTGATGTACTTATAGACTTGTCCCGAGTTAATCGCCTCAACCAAGTCTTCAATATCCGTAAAACCCGTCAGAATAATGCGGACTGTATTGGGAAACTGAGTCACGGTTTTACTTAAAAACTCCGTGCCTTTCATTTCCGGCATCCGTTGATCAGAGACGATCACCGCCACTTCACCCTGTTTTTCCAAAACCTCAAGGGCCTGGATACCGCTTTCGGCTTTATAAACCTGGAATTCTCGGCGAAAGGTGCGATAGAGCAAATCTAGATTATCTGGCTCATCGTCAACCACCAGCATTTTCGGTTTCTTGGGTCGCATCGAAGTCCTCAATCGAGTCTTTACATCATCAAGTTCTGGCATGGTATTGATTGTACCTACCTCCATTTGGACAGTTTGTCCCTGATCGAACTGGAACCCTCTCATGTCCCTTACTTGGAGACAGTCAAGTACCTGATCTATGATACTTTGCCAGGTGGGCGATCGCGAATCTCAGGTCTGTGATTAGAGAAATCTTCATATCTGCCCAGATCTGCCCTGACTCAACGAGTCCCGACCCCTCCAGATTACCCCCTTAACCAGGAGACCCCCCCATGGATGTCATTCCCGCAATTGATTTATTAGCTGGCCGTTGTGTCCGCCTCTACCAAGGAGACTATGATCGCTCCCAAACCTTTAGCGAAGATCCCGTGGCCATGGCCCAACAATGGCAAGACCAAGGTGCCAGTCGTCTCCATTTGGTCGATCTCGATGGGGCCAAGGAGGGTCGTCCGGAAAATAGTGCTGTGATTGAGGCCATTACCCGTCATCTGTCGATTCCAGTGCAACTTGGCGGGGGCCTGCGCGATCGTGATACCGTGGCCCGAGTCTTAGACTGTGGCGTTGAACGTGCCATTCTCGGAACCGCTGCGGTGGAACAGCCTCAATTGGTCCAACAACTCTGTCAGGAGTTTCCCGGACAGATTGCGGTGGGGATTGATGCTCGTGATGGCTCGGTGGCAACGCGCGGCTGGCTGGAAACCTCTGAGGTGAAAGCAACGGATTTAGCGCAACAAATGGCTCAGTATGGGGTGGCTGCCATCATCTATACGGATATCCATCGTGATGGAACCCTCAGTGGCCCCAATCGGGAGGCCTTGCGAGAACTGGCTGAGGCGATCTCGGTTCCGGTGATTGCTTCGGGTGGGATGAGTTCCGTCTCTGATTTATTGGGGTTACTCTCCCTTGAATCCCTGGGGGTGACGGGGGCCATTATTGGTCGCGCTCTCTATACGGGCGATATTTCTCTGCAAGAGGCGGTTCGAGCTGTGGGTGAGGGACGCTGGCAGGATGTGCCACCAGATTTGGGGTCTTCTGCGTTGGCTTAGGGATGTCTGGGAATCTCTGGAGTCTGAGAACGAGGCGATTGGGAGCCGTGAGAGTGCCCTTGGGGTTGTCGCTGGGGTTGTCGCTGGGGTTGTCGATGCCGCAAGCTACCCCGGCGGAAGTTTTGCTCTAACCATTGGCGGAATTTATCTTCAATGGCGAAGGCCTCCCGTTCAAAGACGTTATCTTTGTACACTAGGTCAGCTCGCTTGTACTCTCGGAAGTACTCATGACCAAAGGCGTGCAGTCCTCCCAAGTCTTTGGATTGGCGCACATGGACTAATTCATGGGCCAGAAGTACCAGTTGCTCGGGTTCTTCGGGGGTGTAGGGATCATTAATATAAATCCGGTTCCCATACACCTGAGCGTTGGAGGAGCCGACATCGAGCCGTAGGTTTGCCCCTACCCAGTTATCAATCAGTTGTACGTCATAGACAACCTCAACGCGATCGACTAAATCGCCAAAAAAAGGACGCAGGTATCGCTTCTGAGAAAGGGTGAGGGAAGAGCCGTTAGGATACTGATAGTGCATAATCTGGGCGATCGCCTGGTAGGAGACGGCTCCTAGGCGAATTAAAATCGGTTTGGGCAAACTTTCGGGGACTTTGCCCTCGCAGAGTTGTCCGAGCAAGGTATGGCTCGATATACAGGAGACGATTGTCTGTTCAGAAATCGACCAACCCGATAGGGCCACCGTCAGACAGCTAAAAAAACTCAACAACCCCACCGCTAGGCGGTAGTAGGTGCGCCTTAACCTCAGTCGGGAACGGGGTCGGGAACGGGGTCGGGAACGCCGTCTGGTGCGTGAGCGGTGGCTTTGGGGGTAATTGAGTTTCAACCGAGGCGATCGCATTTCAGTCTCAAATCTGGGTGAGCGGGACAAACAGGGTTCTCAAGTCTCGCCCTAGTCACAGGTCTATCAAGTGGGGGCGATAGCAAGCCATAAGTCTGGACGTCAACTCTGGGTCCGAACTGAGTTGAGTGAGCCAATTAAAATCTGTCCCTCTACTTATGATAAACAGAGAAGCTGTATTGTGATAGTCTTCCCCTTATTGAGGGTATGACGATCGCCCCTATCAAAACGTTCCACATGGCTCTGATTTTGTCAAAATGTTAATTTTTTGAGTTGTATCCTGAATCACCGGATCTGGATTGATCACTAGGATTGACCCCCACCCCCTGAGGACAACGGGATACGCTTCAAGGGATTATCGGGACTGATTCCCCCTGATAGCCGTTTTCTCTTACAATATAATTTACCCTTAAATTTGTTAGCATCCTAGATTTTCTTAGATGACTCAAGCCAATCCCGAAACTGTCACAAACTCATCAGCAACACAAGAGCAAGCAATTCCTTTTTTGCCCGTTCAGGAAGTCTCTCCAGAGCAATGGTCAACCCAGACCTTTATTCAAGAGCATCAAATCCCAGGGATTCCGGTTGTTCTGCGCCAGGGGGTGTCTGAACCTGAATGGAACTTAGAGTATTTAGAGTCAAAAATTGGCTCAGAAAAATTCCTCTGTCGTTTCTATGGCCAGGAGCGACAAACTCTTGACAAACGGAAATGGCAAACTATCGGCAGTGGGATTGCCGCTCAATGTCTCTCCTTTTTTGAGTATGCTAATCTGGTGCGCTCAGGGGAAGCTCACCGTGAGGATATTTATTTAGCCAAATGTCCCCTAGCCACAACCCCGTTAGCACAGTCGCCGAGCTTGCAAGCTCTCGGTGAGCAATTCAACCTCCACAAAGGCATGACCGACTTCAATCTTTGGGCTGGAGCCGGCGGCCATACTGAAAGCCTACATTACGATACCTTTGATGGTACGTTGATTCAGTTAGCAGGACAAAAACGGGTGGTGTTATTTCCCCCGTCACAACTGTCGAACCTCTATCCTTTCCCCCTACTGGGTCATCTACACCATGGCTTAAAACTTCGGTCTTGGTTTAGCCAAGTCTATCCAGACCAGCCTGACTTTGAGGCGTTCCCCGGTCTTAAAGACGCCTTCAAACACCGCTATGAAGTCATCTTAAATCCCGGTGATGTCCTCTATCTTCCCGTGGGGTGGTGGCATGAAGTTAGTGCCTTAGGAGAGGGGTTTGTCTGTTCAGCCAACCGATTTTGGGCTGTCGTTCCCCGTCGCCGAGTCTTATCTCAATGGAGTTCCTGGCGGACCTATTTTGCCTTTTTGTTATCGATGCCTTTCATGAGTCTCAAGTTTGTTCAAGCCCTCACAAAACCCAACCGTAAGGATGAATTAGAGAAAGTCTTACGGATGTTCTAAAGGATACTTTCTAGCTGTTTCAAGAGTGGTAAAAAAGAGATCCGGATGGGCGATCGCCATTTGTGAGGGCTGAACTATCCTCTCAATCGACATCGATACGGGCGACATGAAACCCCATCACACATTGATAATGACGGCCAGAGCGATCGCCGCAGGAACTAACCACCCGTCCACAATCGAGTTTTCCCCCACGCCAGCGCGGTTGTCCGTTGTGGTCAGCCAACACGCAGCTTTGACAAACTTGACAGGTGGGCAAAAGGGAATTGTCCGTTAAAATCACAACCATGATTCTAAGACCTCCAAAACAGGATTAACGCTGACCTAACTCCATTGTAAGGCCTCTATCCGCTGCTGGGCGATCGCCCGCCGTCTTGGGGCCACCCACCCTTCACCTAGAGTCCGAAACAGGCTACAATCAGGAGTTCGGGCCACCAGCATCCCCCCCAACCAACACCATCCGTACCACCTGTAACCCGTCGTCAGCAGACGCACCCAGACGATTCAACTCAATCATGACTCAGACTAACTTAGACTTCCTGGCTGCCAGCGATCCCACCTTGGCCGAGATCCTCAACTCAGAACTGCAACGCCAGCGGGATCACCTAGAACTGATTGCCAGCGAAAACTTTACCTCCGCTGCGGTTCTAGCGGCCCAAGGTTCCGTTCTCACCAATAAGTACGCTGAAGGGCTGCCCAACAAACGCTACTACGGCGGTTGCGAACATATCGATCGCGCCGAACAACTGGCCATCGACCGAGCCAAAGAGCTATTTGGTGCAGCTCACGCCAACGTTCAACCCCATTCCGGCGCACAAGCCAACTTTGCCGTTTTCCTGACCTTGCTGAAGCCAGGAGACACCATTATGGGCATGGATTTGTCTCATGGGGGTCACCTCACCCATGGCTCCCCAGTCAACGTCTCGGGGAAATGGTTTAACGTCCACCATTACGGTGTCAGCCAAGACAGCGAACAACTCGACTACGAAAACATTCGCCAACTAGCCCTCAAACACCGCCCCAAACTCCTCATCTGCGGCTACTCCGCCTATCCTCGCACCATCCACTTCGACAAATTCCGGGCCATTGCCGACGAAGTGGGGGCCTATCTCCTCGCTGACATTGCCCACATTGCCGGACTCGTGGCCAGCGGTCATCACCCCAACCCCCTACCCCATTGCCACGTGGTCACCACCACCACCCACAAAACCCTACGGGGTCCCCGGGGCGGTCTCATCCTGACTCAAGATGCTGACCTGGGCAAAAAACTCGATAAAGCCGTCTTCCCCGGTAGCCAAGGCGGTCCCTTGGAACATGTCATCGCCGCCAAAGCCGTCGCCTTCGGAGAAGCCCTGAAACCGGAATTTAAAACCTATTCGGGCCAAGTGATTGAGAACGCCCAAGCCATGGCCGGGCAACTCCAGGAACGGGGTCTAAAAATTGTCTCTAATGGCACCGATAACCACCTGATGCTGGTGGATTTGCGATCGGCTAAGATGACCGGTAAACGGGCAGATGCTCTCGTGAGTGACGTCAATATCACCGCCAACAAAAATACCGTTCCCTTTGATCCCGAATCTCCCTTCGTCACCAGCGGCTTACGCTTAGGGTCCCCCGCCATGACCACTCGCGGCATGGGGGTCGAGGAATTTAAGGAAATCGCTAACATCATCGCCGATCGCCTCCTCAATCCTGACGATGCGGCCGTGGCTGACACCTGCCGTCAACGAGTCGCTAGCCTGTGTCAGCAGTTCCCGCTGTATCCACATTTACGGATTCGGGTTCCCACCATGGCGTAGATTAAGTATCCGCGATAACAGAGTTTCTGGGCAGTCCGAAGGGGCTGTCCTTTTTTTTGTAGATGGAGAGACCGTGGAAATTTTCTGGCTCTAAAAACCGCTGTAACGTTTTATAGTCTTGGTTTTGAGAGCTTGAAGTCTCAGAAATTGCTCAGATTGGCGGTAAACAACCATGGCAGAAGTTGGCGCGATCGCGGTACACTAAGCCCCATTGCTCCAACCCTGACCCCACCATTGGGCTTCAACTCCAGATGCCGCAACATCTGTATCATCTGTTTGCCTTCCTGATTTCGGCAGCCATTGTTCTGATTACCACCCCCTGGGTGAAGGAACTGGGCCTGCGTAGTGGACGAGTCGACATTCCCAATGATCGCAAAGTTCATGATCGCCCCATGGTTCGCCTGGGAGGGGTCTCGATTTTCCTGGGAACCCTCATCGCCCTACTTCTGATCTGGAAGCTAGGGGGGTTTATTGACACAGACGGTAATTATCTCGATCCCGCCACAGAATATGAAATTTGGGGCGTTACCATTGGCGGACTCTTCTTTTTCCTGATTGGTTTTGCCGATGATTTGTTTAACCTTTCTGCCATTACCCGCCTCTTTCTACAAATCCTTGTGGCTAGCGTCGCCTGGTCGATCTGTGGTGTCAGCATTGATTTTCTCACCATTCCCTTCTTCGGTTTAGTGGAGTTACCGGGACTGGTTAGTTTGCCGGTGACGGTAATCTGGCTGGTGGGGATGGCCAATGCCATTAACTGGATTGATGGACTCGATGGACTGGCCGCTGGGGTCTCAGGGATTGCAGCGGTGGTTCTGTTGATCGTGAGTCTGTTTATGGAACAACCCGCCGCCGCCCTGATTGCTGCGGCCTTAGCGGGAGGGGCCCTAGGATTTCTCCGCTATAACTTCAACCCAGCCCAAATTTTTATGGGGGATGGTGGGTCTTACTATCTCGGGTTTACCCTAGCTGGTGTCGGGGCGATCGGTTTGGTCAAAAGTACGGCTATTACAGCGGTGTTACTGCCCTATATTATTTTGGCTGTGCCAATTTTTGATATGTCAGCGGTGATTGTTGATCGCCTACGCAATGGCATTTCTCCCTTTGCTGCTGACAAGCGACATCTCCATCATCGCCTGCTCAATGCTGGACTATCCCATCGGTTCACGGTTCTGTTTATCTATGCCTTGACCCTCTGGGTAGGGGGCTTGGCCTTAGCCTTTGCTGGACTTCCGAGTGGCCAGGCTTATGCCTTAGCGGCTACCTCGTTACTCGGCTATGTGGCTTGGAAGGCCTGGAACTATGCCCGTTGATGTCAATTCGATGAAGTGTCGATGGGTACTAATCTATGGAGACGGTCACGGCAGCAACGGCGATGAGCATATCATCGTTTTTGTCCTCTAATTCCGCAATAGCTCGCCCCACCGTGACCATTCCCCCCGCCTCAACCCGTAGGGTTTTTTGTCCAAAGGGCAACACCGCTAAGACTTCCTCCTCTCGAACTTGCTCAGGATAGGGAACCGCCACCTGAACATCGACATACATTTGATTAGGATGATCTAATTGGGCCACTTCCCAAACCCCCGGCAGGGCATTATGGGCGATCGCATTACGAACGGCCCGGGTGGCGGCTACGGTGGGATCCTGACCATGTTGGTCGATCCCCATTCCCATTTCAATAATTAAACGTTTACGAGCCATGACATTTTGGTGGTCTGCTGGAGATGTTTGGACAGTTTAACCGAAAGTTCCCGTCAAAATCAGCAATTTTGCCAAAAATGGGTCGAAGAAACCCTCCCCCCGATTTCGGTTGCACTCACTGGGCAAGTCGGTGAAGATTTCTTATCTTAGTAATAGATAGCCGGAGCGACAAAAAACAACTATGAATTCTTTACCTCACACTGGACGCGATAAAACCGATAACCCCCTCTGGGATTATGTGCAGTCCCTCTCCCCTGAGGCGATCGCCAAACTCTCCCAGCCGAACCCGGAAGTAGCCCAGGTGATGGAACGCTCGATCGCCGGAATGTTAGGAACGCTGCCCCCCGAAGGCTTCGATGTGGCCGTCACTACCTCTCGGGAGAATCTCAGTAAACTCTTGGTCTCCGCCATGATGAACGGGTATTTCCTCAACAGTGCCCATCAGCGGATGGCATTTGATCGCTCTCTGCAAGCGGTTCACACGGACGATGAGGTCGATGGCGATCACTAAGTTCGGCCCCTCTTCCTCGGCCTTCTAGACCCGAGGGTTAAGCCGACCCACTGGGGTCAGCCTTCTAGAAAATGTTGCACGTCATCAGCGGTCGGTTGAGCGGCGATCGCCCCCGGTTTCGTTGCCGTTAATGCCCCCACAGCACTGGCATAGGTCATGATTCTGCGGGCATTTCCTGGGTCATGGAGGGCATCAAGGCCCTGTTTTTGAAGTTGGTGCAGAAATCCAGCCACAAAGCCGTCTCCTGCTCCCGTGGTGTCTTGCACGGTCACAGGAAACGCCTCGATGTCTCCCACCACATCACCAAAACAGTAACTACAGCCGCGATCGCCTCGGGTGATGATCAGTTTGCTGACCGCCGGAAGTTGGGTCGCGACCTCGGTCACCACTTGGGTGTTAAATAGGAAATCTGCCTCCTCGTCGGAGAGTTTTAGCAGATCGGCATCGGCGATCGCTTTGCGAATCGTCGCCTTTGCTGACTCAGCCTCCTGCCAAAATACAGGCCGCCAGTTAACATCGATCAGCACTTGCACCCCATGCTGTTGGGCTAAGTCTCGACAGCGGGCGATCGCCGCGTGCGACTGGGGATAGGCTAGTTCTAGGGTTCCCATTACCAAATACTCCGCCTCGACAAATAGGGATTCCGGAATTTGGCTAGCATCTAGGCGGGTGTCGGCGAAGTCCGCACTATCAACCTCTCCAAACCCGGCAAATTGGCGATCGCCCCCCTCGCTGCGCACTACATACACCTGTCGGGTGGGGGCTTCGGGATGTCGCTGAACCCCAGAAATATCAACCCCAACCTGTCGCAGCAATTGGGTCAGTTGATCGCCGGGGTCATCGTTACCAATGCAGCCAATGAATCCGGCGGAGGTTCCCAGTTTCACTAAACCACAGGCGACATTGGCGGGCGCACCTCCGGGATAAGCTGTCCAAGATTCAACCGCATCATAGGGTTTCCCGATCTGATCGGCTAAACAGTCTAAGAGGATTTCTCCTAGGCAAACAATGGTAGAAGCCATGGGTGATAGTTAGGGGGGATAGGGGACAGGGAAGAGGGGGAACAAGGCAGTAGGCAATAGGCAGTAGGCAGTAGGGGGGAGGAAGGGAACGGGGAACTTAGACCCATCGATTGTCGGGGCGAATCGCCTAGAACGCATCGCCTAGGCTGAATTTATTGGTGTTGAGTCCAGGCTTGGTACCACATTTCGGCAATTTTTCGATGTCCTTGGCGGTTGGGATGGATGCCGTCGGCGAGATCGTTAGGGGTTAACCCACTATAGAGATCCACAAAAATAAGTCGATCGCCCTGGGATTGGCGGGCCTGGATTTGTTGGGCGATCGCCTGGTTGTAGGCTTCAACCCGGGCATTGAGATCCGGGGCATCGATGGGAGGGATGGAACCGACAAAGATTTGGGCCTGGGGGCGGTGGCGCAAGACCTCATCGATGAGACGATTGAGACGGGTGGGGGCTGTGTCAAGACTATGGCCCTGCACGATGTCGTTGGTGCCAATGAGTAATAAAATAACGTCCGGTTCAGCGGCATCTAACCAATCGCCAACTCGGCGATGAAGTTCGTCAATTCGCCAACCGGAATGACCTTGATGATTGCGATCGGGCAGTTCGGGGGGGCCGTTTTCTTGGCTGCCTACAAACTCGATGCGATCGCCCCGTTCCTCTAAGGACTGCCACAAGTCAATGCGGTAGCCCCCTGGCACGTTATAGCCATCGGTGATGGAATCCCCCAGGGGCATGACTCGAATCGCTTGCTGTTGGCTCACCATAGACATATCCGTTGTCTGAGACTCTCCCCCAGGCTCAGGGGCGCTCTCTATGGTACAACTTGCCCCAATCAGAGGAAACAGCAACCCCAGCACCCCAGCCATCACCACGGGGCGACACGGATGCCACCCGACCCGAACTTTTTCACTCGTTTTTGCTGAAAATCGCCACATAAACAAAGACTGTTTAAACTTCCAAATGTCGAAATTGTTAGTTTTATTGAACTATTATCTTTCCATTTCTAAGTGTCCATTCGCTATTCTTGACGGCGTCTCTAGTTCTCCTTGCGAGCAAAGGGTAACTCCTGATTAATGGCAGCCACCTCCCGTTCTTCCATTTCATTCACCTGTTGCAGATAGGGCAAAATGATTTTGCGCAGTCGGGAGGGATAAAACCGATGTAGGCTGACATTGGGAGTGGCGGGGAAGCCTCGACGCTTTTTGTGGCGGCCGCCAGCACCGGGATCGAAAATTTGGATGTTGTGGTCGATCGCCCATTCGATGGGACTGTAATAGCAGACATTAAAATGGAGACAGTTAATCTCATCATGACTGCCCCAATAGCGGCCATAGAGGCGATCGCCCTTGGTTAAACAAAACGACATCCCCACCGGATGCCGCTCATCGCCACTAGAGGAATCAGGATAGGCCCCGACAAAGAGAACCCGATGACGATAGGTGGCATAGAGTTGCTCAAAAAAGCGTTTCGTTAGGTATTTACTGCCCCACCAGCCGAACTTATCGCAAGTATTTTCATAAAAGCGGTACATGAGCGGGAATAGGGCCCGAGGAATGTCATCCCCCGTTAGAGTTTTTAGGGTTAACCCCGATTTAGCCATCGCCTTGCGTTCTCGCTTGATATTACGCCGCTGGTTGGCGTTGAAGGCTTTGAGATACTCATCAAAACTACCATAGCTGTCATTGTGCCAAATATAGTTGTGATGTCGCCAAGGGGAAAAGCCGCTCTCTTGTAGGCGAGATTGCCATGAGGGGTCAACATAGAGGAAATGACAGCTACTGATTTGGTTGCGATCGCAGAAATGGTCAATCTCCGCCACCATCAACCCCAGCAGTTCCGCCTCATCTTCATCGGGAGCGATTAAAAAGCGATAGCCCTCAGCGGGAGTAAAGGGACTCATTCCCAAGAGTTTGGGGTAATAGGAGACTCCCAAACGCTGCGAGAGATCCGCAAATTGATGATCGAAGACAAATTCCCCATAGCTATGGCCCTTCAGATAGAGGGGAGCGGCAGCGACGAGGGTGCGATCGCGCCAGACGGTCAAATGACAAGGCATCCAGCCGGCTTTTCCCGTCGCACTTCCAGACGACTCCAGGTTATGCAGCCAATCCCACTCAAAAAACGGTGATGTCAGAGGTTGCGCGAGGGGGTCCCAGGCCGATTTGGGAATTTCTGCAATTTGATGAATCCAGGAAAATGTATAGTTGGCAGCAGTTCTATCCATGGGGCAAGGAGGATACGGGAGTATATCCCGTCAAAAGCGTCAGGTTTCTTTTAGTGTAAGCTTACGGGGAAATCCGGGAGCGTGGTAACCCCGTGATTTTAATCCGGGGCGGAAACGCAACTCGTGCGGCTTTGGCCGCAGTTAGCAGTGGTATAATCGTATGACCTTCTCTAAGACCCGAATGAAAGGGGCTTAACCTCCCGTGAGGGCAGACTTGCATCACGCAGAAATGTCGGTAGCAAAGTCGTTTCATCGGTGAGAGACAAAAGGAAGTTC
>SMDP01000159.1 GCA_012911965.1 Geitlerinema sp. P-1104 | reverse complement strand
TCGCTTAATTCCCGGTTGGCGATTTGCAGTTGTTGGTAAAGCTGGGCTTGTTGGATGGCGATCGCCAACTGAGTCGCCAACTGGGGTAAAACGTTGATTTCGTCGGCGTGCCATTGGCGGGGATGATAGCACTGATGTACCATCAATAACCCCCAGGGTTGCTCGCTTGAGGGGTCATCACTTGAGGTTTCTCTTTCAGCTTCTTTTGCCAACACAATTGGCATGACTAGGCGTGATCGCACTTCAAAAAAGTCCATGAGTTGTTGGACTCCAGGCTCCAGATTGGCGTTGGCGGTATCTTCTAGGACTAAAACTTGCCCGGAGAGATAGTCTTGATGAGATTGGCGATCGACAATCCAGGGATCACTGAGCGTCCAACCCACCATTGAGCAAACTTCGGGGTTGCGGGCTTCTTCTAGCACTTCTCCTTTGCCGTCTTCTTGGATGCGGCAAATAATCACCCGATCCGCTTCTAGAAAATCTAATACACTGGCGACTGTATGACTGAGAATCTGCTGCAAATTGAGGGATTCTCGGATTTGACTGGCAATCCGCGCAACGATGATTTCTCGTTGTTGTTGAAGTTGCTGGCGTTCCTGAGTATGGAGGCGCTCTTCTTCGATGGCGATCGCCCGGGCCACTAAGCTTAAAATTTGTTTCTGACTCCGACTCAGGTGCTTCTCTGAATCATGACGTAGCAAAAGTTTGCCACGGATATCATTGGTGACGACTCGATAACGGCTCATGCAGCCCCAAGCCTCTCCTCGTTGTTGACATTCACAGCTTGGACAATGAAAGGGATCTAAGGACGAGCCATCTCCAGCTTGTAGCAGTTGACGACGACTACAACCTGAATGAGCTGATCCATCGACAACACAGGTTAAAGGTTCGAGACTTGAGGAGTCAAGATGATCGGCATGGGACTGACTTTGATAACACGCACAACTCCCTCCTGTCAATTCACGGCCGACATTGACAAGGCGATGAATATTCTCCAATGGATTGCTGTTAAAGCCCAAAAAACAGTGAATCAGTTGAGTTAAATCATCAGCAGTTAAGTTCGCAAGATCTTGAGAACTAAATGGAACTGAAGCAGCCATTGATAAGGATTCTGCCGTGATAGGCATGGGGAGCAGGTTGTTCCGACGGAGGACAAAAACTTGACGTCTTAGGCTTAGCTAGCAACAGGTGACGGCACGTGAGGAATGAAGCCGAAGACTCATCCTGCCGTCGCCTATTGTCAGCTCATGGCTCTATGCTGTTAATCGCCAAGTTCCTTCTATAGTACGTGACGAGTTATACAAAACGTAGACCTAGCAATGTTTCCTCAAGTAATTGTACTGTTTTATTAAGAAATACTACATTTCATAAATAGACTTAACATTCTGCAATGCGTCCACAGTTACGGCCATCAGCTTTCGCTTTGTACAGAGCCTGATCAGCTCGTCGTAACAAATCCTCAGATGTCCACTCTCGTCGGGGGATTAGACGAGCCGCCCCGACGCTTAGGGTGACCCAAGGATGAGCATTGGAGCTACGGTGAGGAATCTGTAAGCTCTCAACCGCTCGACGAATTTCTTGAACTAATGTAATGATTCTTTGATAGTTTGCCCCATTGACCACAATCACAAACTCTTCTCCACCGTAACGGGCCACAAGACTGTCCCCAGCGGTGACCGTTTCAGAAATTGCACTGGCCACCTGTTTTAAGCAGTCATCTCCGGCTTGATGACCGTAGGTATCGTTGTAGGGCTTAAAGAAGTCAATATCACAGAGAATAATTCCCAGAAACTGTTGTTGTTCCAGAGATGTTTGCCAGGATTGGGCTAAAAATTCATCAAACTGTCGTCGATTGGCGACCTGAGTTAGACCATCAATCGTGGCTAACTTTTGTAGACTGCCATTGGCGACCTTCAATTCTTCGTAGAGTTTTGACTGCTGGGTCGCAATCCCGAGTTGTGTCGCGACTTGGCGCAAAAACTCTTGTTCGCTCTCCGTCCACTGGTGATTGCGGCAACAGTGTTGAGCAATGATAATACCCCAAAGATGAGTGCCTTGTAAGATGGGGGCGATCATATGGGTTTGGCTATTCTCAAATCCTTCGAGTTCGCAGTAGCGATGACAAATTTTAATTTGTAATTGCGTAATCGTGGGGGTTTGCTTATAGTTCTCTAAGCAGTTCATTTTTAGGGAGAACCCCTGTACTAACAGGTCATCAAACTGAGACTCATCTAGAATGGTGGCTTGAGCGACTATTGTGGCTTGGGTTCCCGTTTCATTGAGGGAGCAAATCAGCACTGAATCGCTCTCTAAAAATTCTCGGACTGCTTTAGCGGTAGCGGGCAGAATTTCTGAGAGTTCCAAGGAACGATGAATGTGATGGCTCAGGTTACTTAGGGCCCGTTCCCGTTCCATCTGACGACGTAAGGCTTCTGCAACCCGGTGTTGTTCCTCTTCAATGGCGATCGCCGTGGCAATAATTCCGAATAAGCGGCGGTCATCAGCACTTTGTGCGGGAGCGTTAGCGTACTCTAGGCTCAACAGTCCCACAACGCGATCGCCGGTCCGGACTAGGGTTCGCCAAATGTGAGAAATTGGCTCATACCAAGTATCCCCTGGGGTTTCTAAACGGGGACAGGCTGAACTAGAGCGGGAATCCTCAAGCCACTCGATCAAGGATTGTTCATTCCCGGTTTGCTCCAAGGAGACATCGCCCCAGATACAGACGCAGTCGAGATGATCGCTCAAACTCCGCTGATAAATCGCCCCCTTGGCGACCAGCAATGTCCCACATAAAGCTGTCAAACGACCAATGTTTTCCAGGGGGTCGCTGCTAAAGTTTAAGAAACATTGATTGACCTGTTCTAAACGCTCTTCCGCTCGCTGGCGTTCGGTGACGTCTTTTCCGGTGGAAATGTAATGGGTAATTTGTCCATGTTCATCCCGTAGGGGAGTAATGGTTTTCTGTTCTGCAAATAATTCTCCGGATTTTTTACGATTTGTAAAAACCGCATAAAACACCTTGCCCTGATGAATGGTGTTCCACAGATTCCGATAAAACTCTCGCTCATGGAGTCCCGAGCGCAAAAGCGAGGGAGTTGCCCCTAATGCCTCAGCTTCTGTGTAGCCCGTTAAACGTTCAAAGCCTGAGTTAACATAGACAATTTTACCTTCACGAGTGGTAATAATTACGTTGTCACCACATTGTTCTAATGCTCTTGAAAGCTGTTGCAGTTGAGACTCTTTATTTTGGGCTTGTTTGCGTTCAGTGATATCGAGGATCGTGCCGACAGAGCCTTGAAAATTGCCTGATTCATCCCATAAGGGGACGCTGTTCCCGAGAACCCAGACCACCTGTCCCTGGGGTGTGACAAAGCGAAATTCACAGCTCGTAATTTCTTCGGTGATGTGACAGACCAGCTCGACCAGGCGATCGCAGTCTTCCGGGTGCAGAGCTTGAGTCCAACCCTGACCTAAGGCTTCTTCTCGGGAGAGTCCGGTAATTTTGCACCAACTGGGATTGACAAAGGTGACTCCCCCTTGAGCATTAAATTGAAAAATCCCAACGGGCGCATGGGTGGTTAAGAGATGGTAGCGGTGGGCCTCCTGAGCATTCACCTCGGGAACCTCACACCGATAGGGACTGGGGTTGGCTAAGGGGCGATCGCCCACTGGGTATGCTAGGGCTTGATATTCGAGTAACTCTCCGGCTTGATTAAACATTCCCCGCACAGTCCATTGCCAAGCTTTGGCCTCCGATGAGGTGGACTGGACTCTGACACTCACCTGAGGTTCCTGATGAGAAATGCCATCACAGGCCTGGCGAAAGCGTTGGCGATCGCCCTGAGGAATATAGCCAAAAATCGTCTCAGGTTGTCGAGGAGGAACAGCGAACCCGTGATTTTCTGGCTCACTTCGCTGTTCTTTAACGGTTTCCTGACGTGAAAATGCTTGATAGAAGCCCTCATTGGCAATGATAATCCATCCATCTGCATCAAAACGGCAAACACACTGACACAGATGTTCAAATACATCCCAAACGGACTTGTTGGCTGGAACGGTTGTCACGAGATCGGGGCAAACTTAGGATTAGCAGTTCTTTCTTCTATTGTGGACGATTCCGAGACCATTGGCTCAGGGTTTGCCCTCCATCTGAACCATGATCCCCAGGCTCAGTAAGGAACTTAGTCGATTTTAGGGTGATTTAGGAGATGATGGAGAACATCCACCACCGCTTGAGCCGATCCTTCCAAAAACGGGCGATCGAGGGTTTCTGGGGTATCACTGGGACGGTGATAATGGGGGTTACGAAAATTGGCGGTATCTGTGACCATCACCGCTGGGGCACCCACTAGCCAGAATGGGGCATGATCGCTACGGAGTAAGTCCAGAATCGGACCGACGGGAACATTGAGGGTGACAATATCGGGGATCTCGGAGCCGGATAGCCCCTCGAAGGCATCCGTGAGATGATGGTAGGGGAGATTTCCCACTACTCCGAGAAAATCACCTTGCTCGGGGAGTGAGTCGGGTAAGCCGGGGGGATAGCGTTGGCATCCCTGCTCCTCACAAGCGTAGCCTGTCATTTCTAGGATAATCGCCCCAGAGAGATTGTCTACGGTTTGCGGGGAGACATAGGCGAAACTCCCCTGTAAACCAATTTCTTCGAGGTCAAAGAAGACTAACCGTAATCCCTGGGGGGTCGGTTGGGTCAGAAGCCGGGCAGCTTCGAGGACGGTGGCCACAGCACTGGCATTATCATCGGCACCGGGGGAGTCAGGAACTGTATCATAATGGGCCCCTAGTAAAAGCGTCGTGGCATTGGCTTGGGTCCCCTCTCGTTGCGCGACGAGATTCACACCACCGTCGAACTCGTGGTCACGCACCGTCCAGCCCGCAGACTGGAGTTCTTCTCGTAGATAGTCCCGGGCGCGATGGCGATCGCCCTCCTCAAAGCGCGGAAAGGCTAGGGCTTCCACGGTTTTAAAGAGGCGATCGCCATCAATCTTCGGGGCGGGGTCCGAGATGGAGGTTGACATAGGTGGAGAGGACGGAGATGCCCTTGGGGTCACCATCTCCTGAGGTGGTTCTGAGGGGGGAAGAGGGGTCGGTCTTCGGGATGAGAGGCGATCGCCCCCACAGCCGAACAGTCCCAATATCAGAATTAAGCTCAAGAGATAGCGAGGCAACCCCATAGTCTGACTGGTTAACGACGGCGACGACCAAAACTGCGGGCGGGCGATCGCGAGCGACCACTGCCAAAGCCACCCCCACGCTGCTTCACCGTACCCGATCGCTGAGAATTACCCCGCAGACGGCTGGCCCCAATTCCCGAACCGGTGGAACGCCCAGACTGCCGCAGCGAGCCATTCCGAGGAGACGTGCTGTTGCGGCTGCCATTGCGTAAACTTCCTGTTGTCCGTAGGGTCTGCCGATTTTTGACCGCTGCTGGGGGTTCGTTATGTTTTTGCTGGTAACTCTGCACCGCCTGACTGTAGCTGCTGCCAGATCCACCATAGCCCGTTAAGGTCGTACCGGGTTGATACATGGGGGGAACATAGTAGCTGGGGGAAAACAGCATACTCCCGATGGCTTGACCCGCCAGAGCACCCGCAAAGGGACTCCAGAAGCTCGACTGTTGGCGAACCACTACCGTTTGCGGCTCACCGGTTTGAGGATTGGTTTGAGTCTCGGTGACCGCGTGAATATAGTCGATGCGGAAGTCTTGAGCCAAATGCAACACGGGTTGTCCGTTGTCGAAACTGAGGTAGGAGCGTTGTCCAGCCGCGACTTCTTCCTCAGTGAGGGGCATCATCTGCACATCGGTACTACTGAACAGAGGAGGCTGTCCAGGGGGAGTATTGAGTAAGACAAGTTGATACTCGCCGTTCTCATCGTTGTATTGCGCTTGCTGAACGGGATACGTACCGCTGCTGAGGGGGGCCGCTTGGGCTAGGGGGGGATGCAGGAGCGATCGCCCAGGGGTCATCTCACCCCCCAGACTCCAGATCAGGCCGATGCACAACAATCCAGCTAGAACTCTACGCCACATATGACTGTTTTTAAACGGGTTAATGAATGTGCTGTTTTTTCTAGGATACGCCAAAGCCACCGGCAACGTCAGGAAACCGAGTCACAGGGGGATCAGTTCCGGGAAATTCTCCAAAACTTGGTCGGCGGTGAGGCGTTCACCGAAGCGGGCCGGTGAGAAATGAATCCCAATTGCTTCAAGGTTGTCTTGGGACTGGAGGTTAATGAGGGTCGTGAGTCCGCTCTCTAATGCTTCGATTTCCGCTAAATCGGTTTCGAGTTGTGGGATTTCTCCCCTGGCGACCACGGTCAGCATGACCACTACATGATCACTGGGAGTCAGAACCAGGGGATCGTCCTCAGACGCGGACTCCGAGACTTGGGGTTGGCTGAGATAGCGTTGAGCCGAGTCGGTAAAGAGTTCGTTGAAGTAATCGGAGGCTTCCCCCTCATCCCAGACCACATCGCCTTCGTTGGCGGCGGCTTGCCAGTAGGGTTGGAGTTCTAGGAGATAGTGGCAGATGTCTACGAGTCCCTGGCTGAGTTGGCCGAGTACATCGTCGTTGTTCTCTTCGGCATCCAGGGTTTGTTGGGCCACCCGGTTGAGGGTTCCCAGCAGGGGATTGATGGGTTCTCCGGCTAACTGAACCATGACGCGGGCAACAATAAAGCGTTGTTTTCCGGTTAGGCGCTTGAAGCGATCGCTTAAACTACTCATGAGGTCTTTGTGAAGGAAATCGCCACTCACAGGGCGCTCAGTACGACAATCCGGATCATAGCTTGAAATGGTTTCAAGCTTCTCCTGAGACCCAGAGAGGGGTTAAGACCAGATTCCTAAATTTCTTAATATTTTTTAATCTAAATACCCCCTAAAAACACTTGACAAAATGACAATCAAGCCCAATAAATCCCATTAAGAATCATAGCAATCCATTAAGAATCATGTTAGACAAAGCCCAAAGCTAAAGCCTTGACCTTAGTCTAAGGAGAGTTGAATCGTTAGTCGTTAGTTAGGGCGGGTCAAACCGTTGCGGCTCGAACGTCAGCAAATTGACCGAGACAGGTTGAGTTTTTGAGATTTTACGGAGAATACCCTATGAAATTGGCTTATTGGATGTATGCCGGCCCGGCACATATTGGCACCCTTCGCATTGCCAGTTCCTTCAAAAACGTCCATGCCATTATGCACGCGCCCCTCGGAGATGACTATTTTAATGTCATGCGATCGATGTTGGAGAGGGAACGGGACTTCACCCCAGTCACCACCAGTGTGGTCGATCGCAATGTCTTAGCGCGAGGATCTCAGGAAAAGGTGGTTGATAACATCACCCGTAAGGATCGCGAGGAACATCCTGATTTAATTGTTCTCACCCCCACCTGCACCTCCAGCATTTTACAGGAGGACTTAGAGAACTTTGTCTCGCGGGCCCAGATGGATTCTCAGGGCGATGTGCTATTGGCGGATGTGAATCATTATCGCTTCAACGAACTGCAAGCGGCTGATCGCACCCTAACCCAGATTATCCGCTATTACATCAATAAGGCTCGTAAACACAATCAACTGCCGACGGATAAAACCGAGAAGCCTTCCGTCAATATCCTGGGAATGTCCACCTTGGGCTTCCATAATCAGCATGATTGCACGGAACTCAAACGCCTGATGGCAGATTTGGGGGTTGAGGTGAATGCGGTGGTTCCCCATAAAGCCTCGGTTCATGATCTCAAGAACCTCTCTCGGGCCTGGTTTAATTTGGTTCCCTATCGAGAATTGGGGGTGGGGGCAGCGCAATACTTACAAGAGGAGTTTGAGATGCCCTTTGTGGATATTACTCCCATGGGGATTGTGGAAACGGCCCGCTGTATCCGTCAGATGCAGAAGCTATTGCGGGACCAGGGGGCGGATGTCAATTTTGAGGAGTACATTGACAATCAAACTCGTTTTGTCTCTCAGGCGGCCTGGTTCTCCCGTTCCATTGACTGTCAGAACTTGACGGGGAAAAAAGCGGTGGTGTTTGGTGATAATACCCACGCGGCGGCGATGACAAAGATTCTGGCCCGTGAAATGGGGATTCATGTGGTTCTGGCGGGAACCTACTGCAAGTATGATGCGGATTGGTTCCGGGAACAGGTAAGTGAATACTGTGATGAGGTGTTGATTAGTGAGGATAATGGGGAAATTGGTGATGCGATCGCCCGCCTAGAACCCTCTGCTATCTTCGGCACTCAGATGGAACGTCACGTGGGTAAACGCCTCGATATTCCCTGTGGTGTCATTTCTGCCCCGATTCACATTCAGAACTTCCCGGTCGGCTATACGCCCTATCTCGGCTATGAAGGGGCCAATCAGACGGTGGATCTGATTTATAACTCCTTTACTCTAGGGATGGAAGATCATCTGTTGGAAATCTTTGGTGGCCATGACACGAAAGAAGCCATCACTAAAGGCGTGTCGGCGGATTCCGATCTCGGCTGGAGTAAGGATGGGTTGGCGGAGTTGAATAAAATCCCCGGCTTTGTGCGCGGTAAGGTGAAACGCAACACTGAGAAGTTCGCGCGTGAACGGGGAGTCGACTCGATTACGGCGGAAGTCCTCTATGCGGCTAAAGAAGCCGTGGGTGCTTAGTTGTTGGGATTAGCCCTTAAAACCGGTTGAGTTAAGCTTGGGGCGATCGCGATCGCCCCAAGTGCGTCAAGCTATGGCTAGCGACTCATCGCTAACATCCGTTCAATGGGTTTGAGGGCCGCCAAGCGGATCTCTTCAGGGAGGGTAATTTCTGGCTGACGATGGATCATAGCCAGATAGAGTTTTTCCAGGGTGTTGAGGCGCATATGGGGACATTCATTACAGGCGCAGGTTCCCGTCGGAGGGGCAGCGATGAAGGTTTTGTCCGGCATTGCTTTTTGCATTTGGTGGATAATCCCCGGTTCCGTGGCCACGACAAAGGAGTTGCCCTGACTCTGTTGGGCGTATTTTAAGAGGGCTGTGGTGGAACCGATATAGTTGGCGTGGCGCAAGACGGGGGGTTCACATTCAGGGTGGGCGATGATTTCGGCTTCGGGATGTTGGACTTGTAATTGCACCAGTTTTTTCTCGGAGAAGTTCTCATGGACGATACAGCTACCATCCCACAGGAGTAACTCACGGCCGGTTTGTTCCATGACGTAACGGCCGAGGTTGCGATCGGGGGCGAAGATGATCGGCTGTTCCGGGGGAATCTGGTTGACGATATCCACGGCGTTGGAACTGGTACAGATGATATCGCTCATGGCTTTGATGGCGGCGGTACAGTTGATGTAGGACACCACCAAATGGTCAGGATGAGCGGCTTTAAAGGCGGCGAAGGCATCGGGGGGACAGCTATCGGCGAGGGAACAGCCGGCGTCTAAGTCGGGTAGCAGGACCTGTTTATGGGGATTGAGGATTTTAGCGGTTTCTGCCATGAAATGAACCCCTGCGAAGACAATGATCTCGGCATCGGTGTCGGCGGCTTGGCGAGATAAGCCTAAGGAGTCACCAATGTAGTCGGCGACATCCTGAATATCGGGGTCTTGGTAATAATGGGCGAGGATGACGGCGTTGAGATCCTGCTTCAGGGTGGCGATCGCCTCGAAGAGATCGTCAGGAAGTTGGGATTGGCTGGGTTGGGAGAAGGGTACGGTCGTAAACACGGTGAAAAAAGATGACGGGATGGGACGTTAACAAAATGTTAACTGAATTATAGTGGGTTTTACCAAAATCCCGTCATCTCTTTCGGGGGAGAGGGGCAACCACGTAGGGACAATCCCTTGTGGTTGCCCGAGGACACAGAGGAAGAGGAGGAGGAGGAAGAGCCTCTTGCCTCTTGCCTAGGGCGACCACAAGGGTACGCCCCTACGTCTTTTTTATTGCCTAGGGCGACCACAAGGGTACGCCCCTACGTCTTTTTTATTGCCTAGGGCGACCACAAGGGT
>SMDP01000158.1 GCA_012911965.1 Geitlerinema sp. P-1104 | reverse complement strand
CGTGGAAAGAGGAAACCTCATCAGTAATGGTGGGAATCCCACGCTATATTCTTTGAATTAGCGTGGGAGGATGTCAAAGCGCCAGCTTCTGTTTAGCAATCTGCCAGAAGGCTTCGAGTTCCTCGACGCTATAGTCTGAGAGGGGGCGATCGCAGGCGGCTTCGACTTGGCTAAAGCGGGCCAGGAAGCGATCGTGGGTTCCCTGGAGGGCCGCCTCCGGGTCGAGGTCATACCAGCGGGCCAAGTTCACCAACACAAAGAGTAAATCTCCGAGTTCCTCCTCTTGGCGTTGGCGACTTTCCTGGGCGATCGCCTCCTGAAATTCCCCGAGTTCTTCCTGAAATTTTTGCCAAACATCCTCCACCTTATCCCACTCAAAGCCCACCGCAGCCGCTTTTTGAGAAATCTTCTGACTGGCTTTCAGCGGCGGTAGAGTCCGAGCATAACGGGCTAACTTAGAACTCAGTTGTGTCCCATCCTCTCCCTTTTCTGCCGCCTTAATCGCCTGCCAGGTTTCCCGAACTTGATCGGGGGTCTCGGCTTGGGCATCAGCAAAAATATGAGGATGACGACGAATCAATTTATCAGTAATCCCCTGCGCCACCTCTGCTAAGGAAAAATCCCCCGCTTCCTGAGCGATTTGGGCCTGTAACACCACCTGGAGTAAGAGGTCTCCGAGTTCCTCGGAAATATGCTCAGAATCACCCCGACGAATGGCATCGACGCTTTCATAGGCTTCTTCGATGATATAGGGGATCAAGCTTTCCGGGGTTTGTTCTAAATCCCAAGGACATCCGCCCTCGGGATCACGCAGTTGTGCCACCACCTGAATCAGCTGGTCTAGGGCAGTGAGGGCGTTAGACGATGGGGAGGGGCGATCGCTCATAGGTCCTTAAAAGACGTGTTGATGTTTTACTGTAACGTTTAGTTAAATCCTCTTGCATCTTTTAGACCCGCTTCTTATAGTAGTAATCAGAAGCAAATACAACGCTTCTGAAACAGATAACACACAGCGCAGTCCACATTAGTCAAAGAGGTAAACACGCTGTTAATTCTAACATCTGTTCAACTCCGACAAACAACGGCATCCGCCCAAGCGACTGAAACTTCCACCACCTAGTTGACTGGGAGCAATGCAACTTCAACCCTTCCTGGGGAGATTGACCTGTTGCACCTCCGAAATGTCTTGATTAACATGGGGAAATCACTCGTCCGACTGGTCTGGATGCCGTTGTTGTTTTGATGATGGTATTGCGATGGTTTTGATAAGCTGGGAAATATCAAGACCTTTACCCCTTCATCTTTATGAGTTCAAAACAACCCACTTGGTCAACTGGTGTGACCCGAGTTGGGCAGGAGTTTGATTCTACCGCCTTAGACGTCCTATCCGGTCAGGTTCCCGACACACTTCAGGGAACCCTCTATCGTAACGGTCCCGCGCGACTCCAGCGGGGCGATCGCCATGTCGGCCATTGGTTTGACGGCGACGGGGCCATTCTCGCCGTCGAGTTTAACCAGGGCCAGGCCCGAGGTCAATATCGATTCGTACAAACCGCCGGCTACCAAGCCGAAGCCGAAGCCGGAACCCTTCTCTATGGAGGCTATGGAACCCTAGCCCCAGACTCTCTCCTCAGCCGCTGGCGGAAACCCCCCAAAAACGCCGCCAACACCTCCGTATTAGCCCTTCCCGACCGTCTCCTAGCCCTCTGGGAAGGGGGCAAACCCCATGTCCTCAATCCCAAAACCCTCGACACCCTAGGATTAGAAGACATCCAACTTCCCACCTACTCGGCCCATCCCAAATGGGATCATCACAGCGGCGAGATCTTCAACTTCGGCATCGATTATGGCCGGCAAAACGTCCTAAATCTGTTCGTCTGCGACAGCCAAGGAACCCTAAAACGCCAAGGCCGACATCCCCTCGATAAGATGTCCCTCATTCACGACTTTGTTCTCGCCGGAGACTATCTCGTCTTTTTCCTCCCTCCCCTAGACGTTCCCCTATTGCGGATTCTCTTCGGCCTAACCACCATTAAAGATGGCTGTCGCTGGGTTCCCAGTCTCGGAACCCAAATCCTGATTTTCGACCGTCACAGCCTCAATCTCGTCAGTCGCGGCGAAGCTGATCCCTGGTTTCAATGGCATTATGGCAACGGACATATCAACGAAGCCGGCCATATTGTCGTGGATGTGGTGCGTTACCCAGACTTTACCACCAACCAACGGCTAGCCGAAATTGCCACCGGCCACACCAACACCGCCGCCGAAGCCCACCTCGATCGCCTCATTCTCGACCCCCAAACCGCTAACATCTTAGCCAGTGAGTCCTTGTGCGATCGCTCCTGCGAATTTCCCAGCGTCGCCCCAAACCAAGTCGGCCGCGACGCTTCAGCCTTCTATCTGTCCCTACATCGTCCCAACGTCAACACTGCCCAAGACCTCTACGGGGCGATCGGGCGTTACGATGTCGAGCAAGGGACCCTAGAGAGTTTTGACTTTGGCGACAGTCGTTATCCCACAGAACCCATCTACGCCCCCAACGGCGAAGGCGGCGGCTGGCTGCTAACGGTAGTTTACGATGGCAACGGCGATCGCTCTGAAGTCTGGATATTCAACGCCGCCCACCTCGACGAACCCGTTTGTCGCCTCAGCGTACCCGAAGTGATCCCCATCGGCTTTCACGGAACCTTCAGCAATACGTTAAATTAAGAAACGCAGCCAAAAATCATTAACAGCCGGAAGAGGGCGCGCCACTTGCGGTACGCCCCTACCCCGGAAGGGCGACCACAAGGGTACGCCCCTACCCCGGAAGGGCGACCACAAGGGTACGCCCCTACGTCTTCCCCCTGTTCCCTGTTCCCTGTTCCCTGTTCCCTGTTCCCTGTTCCCTACCATGACCTCCCCCGAACCTCAACCCAGCTTCGTCAAACTCGCCATGCGGAATATGGTCCGTAAAGGTGGAAAGTCCCTGTATCACTTCTTCCTAACAACCTTTGGACTTCTCGCCGTACTGGTGGGACTCGCCTATCTAACCCACTAACCCACTCATGGCCATTCTCCTTGACTTGAGCGTACAACACCATGAAGGACTTGCCCGAGACCATCTCAATGGTTTAGTCAGCGAAGCCATGTGGTGCGATCGCCTCCAAGCATGGCTAGAGAATCTCTCCCCCGAGGAAATCCCCCAAGGACACCATCCTCCCCTGGGGTATGAACTCTGCTTGCGGTTCACCGATGACGCAGAAATTTGTCAGTTAAATCGTCAGTACCGACACAAAGACCAGCCGACAGATGTGTTAGCGTTTGCAGCAATGGAGTCTGAAATACCGCAGATCGGTGTAGCCTTACCGCTATCTCTCGGGGATATCGTCATCTCCCTCGATACCGCTCAACGACAGGCTCAACGCCTCGGTCATTCATTAGACAGCGAGTTAACATGGTTAGCGGCCCATGGTTTCCTGCATCTACTGGGATGGGATCACCCCGATGATGAGAGTTTAGCGGTGATGCTTCAGCGTCAGCAGCAGCTACTCGCCTGTGTCGAGATAGCTGTTAACCTTGATCTGCCTCTGATTCTCTCCAAGACCCCTTCCTAGGATTGTGTAGGATGAATCTAAATCTTTTTGAGGCTATCGCCGAACGTCCCAAGACTCGCTATCCCATGTCCTCCGGTGCGCCGAATCCGACTCCCAAAAATAAAGTCTATGATCGTCAGTTATCCTGGCAAGTCGCCCAGAGTATCTGGTCTAGTTTCCGCTATGCCATTCAGGGCATTCGTTACGCCTTTACCACCCAGCGTAACTTTCGCATCCATGTCCTCATTGGTTCAATTGCCCTAGGTTTAGGACTCTCCCTGAACCTAGAAGCCGTCAAAATGGCTGTGATTGCCCTAACCATTGGTGTCGTCTTAGCCCTAGAACTCATTAACACTGCCATTGAGTCCGTCGTCGATCTGACGGCACAACAGACTTATCACGACCTGGCAAAAATTGCCAAAGACTGTGCCGCCGGGGCTGTATTAGTTGGGGCACTGGCCTCCCTAATTGTTGCCCTTTCCCTCCTGATCCCCCCCCTCTGGACTCGTCTGTCCTCCCTACTTGGCTAAACCCCATCTCCCCCCTATCTCCCTCCTAGATTCCATGATCATCGTCATCGACAATTACGACAGTTTTACCTACAACCTGGTTCAATACCTCGGAGAACTCGGACAAACCCTACCTGTCGCTGCCGAGATTCAGGTCTATCGCAATGACTGCATCAGCATTGAGCAAATTCGTCAACTCAATCCCGATGGCTTAGTCATTTCCCCAGGGCCGGGTCGTCCTGAAGATGCTGGGGTGTCCTTGGCGGTGATTGAGGAGTTGGGGCCAACCTTGCCCATTTTGGGGGTTTGTCTGGGCCATCAGAGTATGGGCCAAGTGTTTGGCGGTCAGGTGGTTGCGGCGGATGAACTGATGCACGGGAAAACCTCCCCCATCTACCACAATAACCAAGGGGTATTTGCCGGTTTAGAGAACCCGTTTACCGCAACCCGCTATCATAGTCTGGTCATTGATCGCGCCACTTGTCCCGAGGTTTTAGAGATTACCGCCTGGGTCGAAGATGGCACGATTATGGGCGTGCAACATCGTGAGTATCCCCATATTCAAGGGGTGCAGTTTCATCCAGAGAGTATTTTGACCGGATCGGGGAAAGCGTTGTTGCATAATTTCTTGGTGAGTCTCAAACAGGCCGCAACGGTCTAAATATCACGGTATGAAACGGCGACAACTGATTCGGTATCTGCAAGTGGGGGCGATCGCCGCCACCGTCACTAGCCTAGCCGGGAGAGGGTTAGCCCAATCCCCACCTCAAGGGCGATTGGAAATTGAATTTCTCGGTCACACCTCGTTTCGCTTTACCGGTGGAGGCCGGCGGGTTCTCACCAATCCCTTCCGCCCGGGAGGCTGTACGGCGGGTTATCCTGCACCCAATGTTGAGGATACTGATGTCGTTCTCGTCAGCAGTTTTCTCCTCGATGAAGGGGATGTGGAGAATGTCCCTGAGAACAAACTGCTGTTTGAGTCCGGAATTTTTCAACTGCAAGGAATGCGCTTTGAGGGGATTCCCATCGCCCACGATCGCCTCAATGGACGGCGTTTTGGCACGAATATGATGTGGCGTTGGCAACAAGGGGGTCTGAATATCGTCCATCTGGGCGGGGCAGCGGCCCCCATCGGCAACGAACAGCGGATTCTTCTGGGCCGTCCTGATGTGGCTTTAATTCCCGTCGGGGGAGGTGACAAGGCCTATAACCCTGAAGAAGCCAAAACCGCCATTAACCGTCTCAATCCTCGCATCATCATCCCCACCCATTACCGTACCGCCGCCGCTGATGACGCGGCTTGTGATATTAAGCCCCTCGACGACTTCCTGACGCTGATGGAGGGAACCCCAGTCCGTCAACAGGACAATAATCGCATTGTTTTGACCCCCAACGATCTCCCTCAGGGCGATCGCCTCATACTCGTTCTTGCCCCTCCTCTGTTGTAAGCCTGAAATCCATCTCCATGTCCAATCTCTACGCCCAACGTCGCCAACAACTCCTGACTAAACTCAATCAGGGAACCGCCATTTTTAGAAGTGCGCCCATGGCGGTGATGCACAACGACGTGGAATATACCTTCCGCCAAGATAGTGACTTTTTCTATCTCACTGGCTTTAACGAACCCGAAGCCGTGGCCGTCCTGGCCCCCCACCATGAAGACCATCAGTTTATCCTCTTCGTGCGCCCCAAGGACTTAGATCGGGAAATTTGGACAGGCTATCGCACTGGGGTTGAGGCAGCCCAGGAGCGATATGGGGCAGATATCGCCTATTCCATCGAGGAACTCGACGAGAAGCTACCGCAGTATCTCAAAGGGGGCGATCGCATCTACTACCACCTCGGGCGAGATGAATCCTTCAACGATCGTATCCTCCGTCATTGGCGCAGACAACTAGCCCTCTACCCCAAACGAGGAACCGGCCCCATCGCCCTCGAAGATCCCAGTCCCCTTCTCCATCCCCTGCGGCTGGTGAAAACCCCCGAAGAACTGCAACTGATGCGCAAAGCGGCCGATATCGCCGTTGAAGCCCATAACCTAGCCCGCGACATCGCCCAGCCCGGACGCTACGAGTACGAAGTGCAAGCGGAGATGGAACGGCTGTTTACCCTTCACGGAGGAAGTCCCGCCTATCCCTCCATCGTTGCTTCCGGCGGCAACGCCTGCATCCTGCATTATGTCGAAAACAACTGCCAGATGGAAGAGGGCGATTTACTCCTCATTGATGCCGGTTGTTCCTATCAATATTATAACTCAGATATTACCCGAACTTTTCCCATTTCCGGCAAATTTTCCCCGGAACAAAAAATCATCTATGAACTGGTCTTAGAAGCCCAAAAACAGGCCATCAGCAAAATTGCTCCTGGCATTCCCTACAACGAACATCACGACACCGCTGTTCGTGTCATTGTCGAAGGTTTACTTGACCTCGGTTTACTCTCGGGAGACCCGGAAGAACTGATTAAAGCCCATCAATATAAACCCTTCTATATGCACAAAACTGGTCATTGGTTGGGCTTAGATGTTCATGACGTGGGCGTATATCAACATGGAGAGGACAACTGGCATATTCTCCAGCCTGGAAATGTCCTCACCGTCGAACCGGGTATCTATATTTCCCCCTACATCAAACCCGCCAGCCGAGAGGTGGATGAGGTGACCATTGAACAGCCTTCCGTTGACCCCAAATGGCATGGAATTGGGGTGCGAATTGAAGATGATGTCCTCGTGACTGAATCAGGGTGTGAAATTCTAACCGCTGGCGTCCCCAAATCCGTGGACGCTATGGAACGATAATGACCTGTACCTAATGCCCTATCCCGCCTTTAACGTCCTCCTTTTCTATCAACCTCCGGGGTCGGTTCATCGTCCGACCATTATTTCTGAGAATGAAATTTTATGTGGGGCAGCGTTCAAAACCGAGTATCGCTTTAACCGACTCAAACAACTCGAAGCCCCCATCGGAACCTATGATATTGCCCCTCTCATTGCCCAGATTCCGGCGGCCCAATATCCTGAGTTAGTGGTGGTTCGGGCCGATGCCACTCGTCTGAACTTCCCCACTAACTTACACCTCTTAACCTGTCCTAAATTACTGATTGTCGGGGATACCCAACATTTAGAAACCCCCATCCGCGCCCTAACGGATTATGCCGTTCAGGAAGGCTTCGATTTCGTGATGTCTGACCATAAACGGCAGCATCTTCATTTTTTCCAAGAAGCGGGCTGTAAGAACGTATTTTGGCTCCCTGGCTTCAACATTTACCCTCACCCTCAACCCCCTTGTCCTAACCCAGAGTATCCGGTGTCATTTGTCGGACAAATTGGCCCCTTACATCCCTATCGTTATTATATTCTCGATGAGATGACCGCTCGGGGAATCCCCCTAGAAACCTTCAGCGGCAGTCAGGAGAAAGCGGCTGAGGTGTACGCTAAAAGTCAAATCAACCTCAATGTGAGTCTCAATGGGGACTTGAATATGCGGGTGTTTGAGGTCTTGTCGAGTGGTGGCTTTTTGCTAACGGATACCCTGAAACCGGAAGCGGGGTTGGAGGCATTATTTGAAGTTGGTAAACATCTGGATACGTATGAGAGTAAGGCAGACTTATATCAGAAAATACAGTATTACCTAAACCATCCAGAGTTAACGCAACAGATAGCAAAAGCCGGTTCTGAGTTGTTTTGGCAACAGCATCAGCCAGAACAGAAGGTTCAACAGCTATTAGACCAGCTTCAAGGTCGTTTGTTGCCGAATTTCTATCAAGCTGACTCGGATTTACGTAGTCAGTATGTTACCAGTCAGGATACGGGCGATCGCCATCAGCATATTGCTTTTTATGAGTATATCCAAGAACAACATCGGCAAATTCCTAAGTTAAACCTTATCATTTGGGGCGAATGTGATCCCCGCTGGGTGGCTGATGTCGTAGATTTATCTCGCTTACAAGTCTATTGGGTGTCTCCGCCTCGAAACTCTGCTGTATCGTCTCAACTCTTAGAAACCTGTCAATTGGGCGATCGCATTGAATATCTTGCCCCCTCAGATATTGCCCAACATCCCGAATTTCGGGAACTCTCCACGGACAATCTCAGCCATCAAACCATTTTGGTGGTAGATATTCGCCAATACGAGACGGGACAGTTAATTCCCCTACTAAAATCCTTACTGGCCCATACCTTGGTTTTAACCTGTCCCCAAGAGTCCCCCAGTCCTGACTTACTAGAGTCCTTAAATCAGGAACTTTTTAAATACTACTTCTTCCAGGTTTCTTTTGACCCCCTAGCCTATCGCCTCAATGTCATTAGCCAATTTAACCCGAGTTTTCAGTCTCTCTTAGATATCGTTGACAACTATCAAAAGAATCCGGGCGATCGCCAGGCCCTCTATCTCGTCCGACAACTGCGCAAAGCCGTCACCCAACAATGGCTAAATCTTTCCTATACCGAACTCTGCGACCAAATTGATGGACAACTTGGAGACCTCCATTCAGCCCTCTTAGATAGTCCCTTACGTCAAGACACCCTCAACGACGACGACCGAAAATTTTTCCAGAAACTCCAACAACTGTTTAGCCCCAAAACCCCAGAAAATCGGCTCTCCCAAGCCTTTCTCGCCGCCACCCTCTATGGCTATCCCCATCAATTCCCCGTTTCCTATCACGACCTCCCCTTTCCCGGTTGGCTGAATGAATTTCTCCTGGCCTATGTTCTATCCATGCCCCGAATTTTCCAAGACCCCGGCGATACCGAAAAGTATCATACCCACCTAGAGAATTGGCTTAGCTATCTCCATCAAAACATCCTCAGTCATCCCAATAGTCCCAGTTGGCAGGCCGTGAACGAAGTCTTTGCCGAACGGGTGAATTGCACACCTTTATATTTCAGCCAACGCAGTCCCCTCCGGTTACAAAAGAAACGGGCCGATCTCCTCGAACAAATCCTCTACCAACAGCGATCGCCCCTCAGTTACAAATTTCCTCCCCGTCCCCCCCGGACTAAAATTCGCATCGGGGTTTTAGCCAACAACTACAGAGATAATCCCCAAACCTACTACAACCTTGCCTGTATTAAACATCTCGATCGCAGCCAATTTGAAATTTATCTCTATAGCCTCCAGATCACAAAAGAAACCTACGAAGACTACTGCTGGAGTTATGCCGATGAAGTCGTCCCCCTGGGCCATCTGACCCTCTTGCAACGAGTCCACACCATCCGTTCAGATGACCTAGATATTCTCCTAATTGGCAGCAACCTCGTCACCCGGTCATCTCCCCTCGCCTTCCTCTGTAGCTATCGACTGGCCCGCCATCAGATCACCAACCTCTCCTGTTTAACCACCACCGGAATGCGTCACATCGACGCCTATATCGCCGGAACCCTCACCGCCAACCATCCCATCGACCATAGCGAAACCCTCCTCACCCTAGAGGGGTCAGGCCTGTGTTTCGACCTTCCCCAAGACCAACCCGACTTAACCGTCAAAATCGAGCGATCGCAGTGGCATCTCCCCGAGAATACCACCGTCTTTATCTCCACCGCCCATATGCGACTTCTCCACCCCGAAGTTCGCCAAACCTGGGCCCAACTCCTCGCCGAGACTCCCAACAGCATTCTCGTCCTCCATCCCTTCGGCGACGACTGGCGACCCCATCGGGAACTAGAAATGCCCTTTTTCCGGCAAATGCAACAAGTTCTGCAACAGCATCAAGTCGCCCTAAAGCGATTCTTACTCGTCAAAGCCCTCCCCAGTTCCACAGATCTCCACCATCTCCTCAAACAAGCCGACATTTACCTCGACGCCTTCCCCCACTCCCAAGCCAGTAGCCTCCTCCATCCCCTACAAGTCGGTCTCCCCATCATCACCCTACAAACCAAGCAACGTCCCCTCGCCCAAGGGGCCGCCCTCCTCCAAGAACTCGGACTCCCCCACCTCGTCAGCCAAACCCCCGAAGCCTACCGACAACTCGCCCAACACCTCGCCACCAACCCCGACCTACGACAACAAACCCAACAGCAACTCCAAACCCAAATGGCCACCTCCCCCCCCTTCCTCAACACCCAACAATTCGCCCAAAACCTCACCCACCTCTACCAAACCCTCTTCTAACCTTCTCCCTCCTGTTCCCTATTCCCTATTCCCTATTCCCTATTCCCTATTCCCTATTCCCTATTCCCTGTTCCCTATTCCCTGTTC
>SMDP01000157.1 GCA_012911965.1 Geitlerinema sp. P-1104 | reverse complement strand
GAGACGGGGCCCGCCGGAACGGGTTTATCTTCAGTTTGTTCTTCGGCCGCATTGCCGTTTTTGGGGGACTCTTCAGCCACGGTCTGCCTCCTCTTTCTGAGCAGCTTTTTGTTGTGCAGATTGTAATGCGGGGGGAACAGGCATTCCCATCGCTTCGGTGAGTTGCTTGGGCGGATTATGCCGAGCCTCACTCCGCATATATTGCCCCGTTAGGATGGGGTCAACGGGTTTGAGTTGGTGAGAGATGGTGTGGTAACGGTGGGTCTGCTGGTGATTGCCCCGTTCCGAGAGGGACTCATTGGAGACCTTTTTACGCAGTTTAACGATCGCGTCGATAATAGCCTCAGGACGAGGCGGACAGCCGGGAATGTAAACATCCACGGGAATCAACTTATCCACCCCACGAACCGCCGTGGGGGAATCGACGCTAAACATACCACCGGTGATGGTGCAAGCGCCCATGGCAATGACATATTTGGGGGCCGGCATCTGTTCGTACAGGCGAACCACCGCCGGGGCCATTTTCATGGTGATGGTTCCGGCAGTAATCAGGAGGTCAGCTTGGCGGGGGCTGTTGCGGGGAACCAGACCAAAGCGGTCAAAGTCGAAGCGAGAGCCAATCAAGGCGGCAAACTCAATAAAGCAACAGGCGGTTCCGTACATCATGGGCCAGAGACTTGACAGCCGGGCCCAGTTATAGAGATCATCGACCGTTGTCAGAATCAGGTTTTCCGACAACTCCTGCGTCACTTGAGGACGCTCAACGGGATTAATGAGGGTGGGGGTAGAGAGATTATCACTCATGACCATTCCAATGCTCCTTTGCGCCAGGCGTACACGAGGGCAATGACGAGGATGCTGATGAAAATCAACGCCTCGACAAATGCCAGTAGTCCCAGGGTGTGGAAGGCCACAGCCCAGGGGTAAAGAAAGACGGTTTCAACATCGAAGACCACGAAAACCAGGGCAAACATGTAGTAGCGGATGTTGAACTGAATCCAGGCGCCACCAATGGGTTCCATCCCTGATTCGTAGGTGGTATTGGATTCAATACCCAGACTTTTGGGTCGTACTAGCTTCGAGACAGTCAGAGCCAGGATTGGCACCAAACTGCAAATGAGCAGGAAGCCTAGAAAATATTCGTAACCAGTGAGAACAAACACAGGGGCTAACGTCTTTACTTATATTTACATTCATGATAGTCGAGCGGCCGGCAGATCTCAAATGGGATCAATGTTTCCCGACTTGTGGCCACAATAGAACTAGGTACCGTTGCTACAAGAGTTTACCCGATGGTTTTCCAAGACGAGTTTGAACTACAGACCTATAATCATGGCGATCTACAAGATATCACCGACCGGGTGGAGCAGATCGTCAAACAGTCCGGGATTCGCACCGGAATCGCCCACATTTTTAATGTCGGCAGTACGGCCTCGATTGGGACGATTGAGTTTGAGCCGGGATTGAAGCGGGATTTGCCGGAACTGCTAGACCGCTTAATTCCCCCGAGTCGTGATTACGGCCATGAACAAACCTGGCATGATGGCAATGGTCATTCCCATCTTCAGGCGACTTGGCTCGGGCCGGCCCTGACGGTTCCGGTGCAGCAGGGCTGCTTGAGGCTGGGGACTTGGCAACAAATCTTTCACCTCGAATGTGATATCAAGCCCCGTCAGCGTCAGATTGTAGTCACGATTTGGGGGGACTAGGACCTCGGCTCAACCAGATCCTTAGAAGCCCATGGCTTGAGCCACTTGTTCGAGATCTGGCTCAATGCCTTGGCGCAGTTGACTACTGCTATGTTTGATGGCGGAGTCGGGGTCTTTTAAGCCATTGCCGGTGAGGACACAGACGATGGTGGCCCCGCTGGGAACGCGATCGCGCAGTTTTAGGAGTCCCGCCACGGAGGCGGCACTGGCGGGTTCACAGAAAATGCCTTCTTGTCCGAGGAGACGGTAGGCATGGAGGATCTCTTCGTCGCTGACGGCGTTAAATTCTCCCTGGCTGGCATTCTCTACGGCTAGGGCTTTTTCCCAGTTGGCGGGGTTGCCAATACGGATGGCGGTGGCGACGGTGTCGGGATTTTTGACGGGGGTTCCTTGAATGAGAGGGGCTGAACCGGCGGCCTGGAAGCCCATCATTTTGGGGAGCCGATCGCAGTGTCCGAGTTGTTGGTACTGACAGAATCCCATCCAATAGGCGGTGATATTGCCGGCATTGCCCACGGGGATACAAAGCCAGTCAGGGGCGTTACCGAGGGCATCGACCACTTCAAAGGCGGCGGTCTTTTGTCCTTCTAGGCGATAGGGGTTGACGGAGTTGACGACGGTGACGGGGTAGCTTTCTCCCAGTTCGCGGACAATTTCTAGGGCCCGGTCAAAGTTCCCGTTGATGGCTAGGATTTCCGCGCCGTAGACTAGGGCTTGGGCCAGTTTGCCCAGGGCTACATAGCCGTCGGGAATCAGCACAAAGGCCCGTAAGCCACCTCGTTTGGCATAGGCAGCAGCGGCGGCTGAGGTGTTGCCGGTACTGGCACAGATGACGGCTTTTGCGCCTTCTTCTTTGGCTTTGGAGATGGCTAGGGTCATGCCCCGATCTTTGAAGCTGCCGGTGGGATTTAAGCCGTCGTACTTCACGAAGACCTCCACTTTTTTGCCAATTTCAGCGGCAATGGTGGGGACGGGAATTAGGGGGGTGTTCCCTTCATGGAGGGTAATCACCGGAGTGGCGTCGCTCACCGGCAAGTGGGGACGGTAGGCATTGATCAAACCGCGCCAGCCTCGCTGCTGTGGAGCGGTTTCGGGTTGAGGGGCGTTGGCGGTCGAAAAACTCAGCGTCACAATGGTTGTTGGCAAATAGGGGGGCTGACCGAGCTGTTAGGCTAATGGGCCAGCCTACATCGGTCTTGATTCTGGGTTAATTGTACCAAAATTGGTGCTGATGCGATGGACGATTGAGGCAGGCAGCGGGGATGAGAGGCGGGGTTCAGGTGGTAGCGGCTGGGGGCTGGGGGCAGAGGAGGACTGGAGCGACTTTTAAAAAACTGCAACATTTGTTGCAACATTTCGTAATCATTGCAGTAGAATGTTGCCCGAGCCGCTTTAGGTACAAATTCTTAATCTGTTTTTAATATGACAACTACATCCAACACCTCAACCCTCAAACCCCTGTCTGATCTGAAGTTATCCGTTTATCAAGCGGACCATCAGGTCAAGTATCTGCACCTGCACGCCCAGCTCGATACCCTCTTGATCGAAATTCAGAACCGCCGCCAGCAGGGGTCTACGCCCCAACTTCCCAAAAGCTAAGTCCAACCTCCTGCCGCCTCCCAAGGGGCGATCTCGCCCGCACTCATAACGGCTTCTCTTAAAATCTCGCTATCATGAGTTTAAGTCCGCGCTCGCCCCCTTGGAGCCTCTATGTCTTCCCTTCCCCAGCATCCCTCGCGAGGAGATTGTCCCTGTCCGATCTGTGGTCGAGGTCAGCTTTCTCCCCTCACCCTCATGGAGGCGATTGGCTGTAATAACTGTGGTCATCTATTTGAAGTCCAACATCAACCCCAGCGCGATCGCATCTCCCTCAGAGCGATCGACCAATCCCCACCCCCCAACTGGCGTTGGACCGGACGGGGTTGGCAGCCGGTGGCCCGTGAGGATGTCAAAATCACCCTAGAAACCTGGATTGCTGCTATTTCCTTCACCCTAGTCCCCACCGCCATTGTCGCCACCGCCGCCTACGTCTTTCCGCCCCTACCGGGGTCTGGTTGGAGTACCTTCCCCCTGATTTGGACCGGATTAACCTTTCTCTGTCATGGCTCCTGTGTCATCACCCTCTTGATGGAGTATTACCAAATTCCTCTGAGTAGCTATTTTCGTCTGCGACTGTTTCAATAACAGCCCTAGCCTTCAGGCCCGGCCTATTCCTTAACCCCCGTCGCCGCAATTCCCTGGACAAACTGACGTTGGCCCAGCAGAAACAGGACAATCACCGGTAGAGAAGAAATCACCACCGCCGCCATCAGTACAGCCCAGTCACTGGTGAACTGTTCCTGAAACTCCGCCAGGGTCAACTGCACCGTGCGTAATTCAGGGCGAGTGGTAAACACCAGGGGTTTAAACAAATCATTCCATTCACCGATAAAGGCAAATAAAAACAAGGTCACCCAGGCCGGACGGGATAGAGGAATCATGATATGTCGCAGCACCTGCCAGGCCGTCGCCCCATCTAAAATAGCCGCCTGCTCAATGGCCACGGGAATCGTCAGAAAATACTGTCGCATCAGAAAAATCCCAAAGCCACTGACCGCCGTCGGCAAAATCAACGCTCCATAGGTGTCGAGTAAATGTCCCCACTTGAGCACCAGGAAAATCGGAATCACCAGCAACTGAAAGGGAATGGCTAGGGTAGCCAGAATCAAAACCAGTACCGTATTGCGTCCCCGGAATTGAAATCGGGCCAGGGCATAACCGGCCAGGGCTGAGGTCACGGTTTGTATGGCCGTCACCACCAACGCCACGAAGGTGGAATTAGCAAACGCCAGCCAGAAATCCCCGCGTATCCAGGCTTCTCGGTAACTCTCAAGCGTCCAGACCCCTCCCCAGCCTAAATTGGCTAGGGAACCAGGAGGCGCAAAGGCCGCACGCAGGACAATTCCCAGGGGGAAGAGCATCATCCCGGCGCCAATGATTAAAAAAATCAAGATGAAGCCGCGCCATTGATTAGCTTCAGCAATGGCTGAGTTGGCTGATTTAGGGGGCAAAGCCTTAGCAGCAGGGGGATGAGGTCGATCAGAAAATTCGGGCGACATAAATCTAAAAGCAGGGGTAGAATGATCTTAGCTAGGAGTTGAGAGGAAAAAACCTGGTCAACTTCGGGTTAAACCTTGTAAAGTGATAGAAAGTTGTAACGACCTATTGAACAAGTTTAACCACCCAGGTTAAAAGTCAACGGTTCGGTGTAGTCTCGCCGCTCCATAAAACAGGATGAGGAGATAGAAAACGTATGCCGCAGTTAGAAGCGACCGCCACTCTGGATTACCAAAGCGAAGTCTACAAAGACGCTTACAGTCGCATCAACGCTATTGTCATCGAAGGCGAACAAGAAGCCTTTGACAATTACATCCGCTTAGCGGAAATGCTCCCAGAAAGTCAGGATGAACTGAAGTCTCTGGCCAAGATGGAGAAACGCCATAAAAAAGGATTCCAGGCTTGTGGGCGTAACCTGAGCGTTGTGGCTGACATGGAATTCGCGCAAGAGTTTTTTGGAAAGTTGCGTCGCAACTTTGAGGTTGCCAGTGAAGCAAATGATATTATCACCTGTCTGGTGATTCAGTCTCTGATCATTGAGTGCTTCGCCATTTCCGCCTACAACATTTATATCCCCCATGCGGATCCCTTTGCGCGTAAAATCACCGAAGGGGTGGTCAAAGATGAGTATCTTCATCTCAACTTTGGCGAAGAATGGCTGAAAGCACATTTTGAAGAATGCAAAGACCAAGTAGATGCGGCCAACCGTGAGAATTTACCCATCGTTTGGGAAATGCTCAACGCTGTCGCCAAGGATGCCAAAGTCCTCAACATGGAAAAAGAGGAGCTGATTGAAGACTTCATGATCGCCTATGGGGAAGCCCTGAGCAACATCGGCTTCAGCACTCGTGACATCATGAAAATGTCCTCCTATGGCTTGCGGGGTGCGGCTTAGACCCACTGCCGAGAGCTACTGCTCTGACCCTGTTGCCTAACGAACGAGGCGTAACAGCATTGTCGCAATCGCTCGTTTTTTCCTAGAAAAGCGGGCGATTTTTTGTGTTTGAATCGGATTTAATTTGAGAAGGGGCGCTTTACATAGTATTGTAAAGGTTTATGAACGCCCTATTGTTACCGGATACCATATCGCAGCCTGAAATAAGGGTTGCTTGAGATTCTGCCCATGTTTGGTTTAATCGGTCACCTGACTAATTTAGAACACGCCCAGTCCGTTGCCCGGGACATGGGATATGACGGACTTGCAGATCAAGGACTTGACTTTTGGTGTGCGGCGCCACCGCAAACGGTGGATCATATTACCGTCACCAGCATCACGGGGCAAACCATTGAAGGTCGTTATGTCGAATCCTGTTTTCTGCCCGAGATGCTAGCAACGCGGCGGGTCAAGGCCGCCACCCGCAAGATTATTAACGCCATGGCTCACGCCCAGAAGATTGGTCTCGATATCACGGCGTTGGGTGGCTTTTCCTCCATTGTCTTCGAGAATTTCAATCTCAATCAAATTGAGCGGATTCGTAACATTACTCTAGACTTTCAACGGTTCACCACCGGCAATACTCACACGGCCTACATCATTGCCCGTCAGGTGGAACAAGCCAGCGCCCAGTTGGGGATTGAGTTATCTCAGGCGACGGTAGCGGTTTGTGGTGCAACCGGAGATATCGGTAGTGCAGTCTGTCGTTGGTTGAATGCTCGCACGGATGTGGCGGAGTTGTTGCTGATTGCTCGCGATCGCCAACGGCTCGATGACTTACAGACGGAACTCGGACGGGGTAAAATCATGGGGCTGGAGGACGCACTCCCGAAAGCCGATATTATTGTCTGGGTGGCCAGTATGCCTAAGGGACTGGTGATTGATTCGACAACCCTGAAAAAACCCTGTTTGTTGGTCGATGGCGGCTATCCCAAGAATCTGGACACGAAAGTGCAACATCCCGGTGTGGTGGTTCTTAAAGGTGGCATCGTCGAACATGCCCTCGACATCAACTGGCGTATTATGAAGTTGGTGAACATGGATGTGCCGGCCCGTCAGATGTTTGCCTGCTTTGCTGAATCCATGCTGCTTGAGTTTGAGAAGTGGTACACCAATTTTTCTTGGGGACGCAACCAAATCACCGTTGAGAAAATGGAAAAAATTGGTGAAGTCTCCCTCAAACATGGGTTTAAACCCCTATTGTCTTAGCTGAGATCGTCCTATCTCCCCTGTCCCCCGATGTTCCCTTTATTCCCCCCAGAGACGTTGATCTGAACCTATGCTCTTAGATTTCGAGAAACCCCTCGTTGAGCTAGAAAAGCGCATCCAGCAAATTCGAGATATTGCCGAAGACACCGATGTGGATGTCTCCGACGAGATTCGTCAACTTGAAGACCGCGCCACGGAGTTACGCCAGGAGATTTTTAGTAATCTTTCGCCGGCCCAACGGCTACAACTGGCTCGCCATCCCCGTCGCCCTAGTACCCTGGATTATATTCAGGCCATCGGCGACGAGTGGATTGAACTCCATGGCGATCGCGGTGGCTCGGATGATCCGGCTCTGGTGGGAGGGGTGTCACGACTGGGGGGCATTCCGGTGGTGATGTTGGGCCATCAGAAGGGCCGGGATACGAAGGATAATGTCCGTCGCAATTTCGGCATGGCATCCCCTGGGGGCTATCGTAAGGCGTTGCGTTTGATGGATCATGCTAATCGCTTTGGAATGCCCATTTTGACCTTTATTGATACGCCAGGGGCCTGGGCGGGAATTGAGGCGGAACATCTCGGCCAGGGGGAGGCGATCGCCGTCAACTTGCGAGAGATGTTTGGTTATGAGGTGCCGATTATCTGTACGGTGATTGGTGAAGGGGGATCGGGTGGGGCTTTGGGCATTGGGGTGGGCGATCGCCTGCTCATGTTTGAACATGCGGTATACACTGTCGCCACCCCTGAAGCCTGTGCAGCCATTCTCTGGAAGGATGCGGCTAAGAGTCCTCAAGCGGCGGAAGCCCTGAAGATTACTGCCCAAGATCTCAAGAATTTGGAGATTCTCGATCGCCTACTTCCTGAACCCGTCGGTGGGGTACATAATCAGCCGGTACAGGCTACGGAAATCCTGAAAACTGCCCTGATTGAAGAACTCAAGAACCTGTTGGAGTTCTCGCCCCAGGAACGCCAACAACTGCGTTATGAGAAATTCCGCCGTATGGGGGTGTTTCTTGAAGGCTAAGCCTCAACTAGACGAGAATCGTGACCGTTGAGTCTACAATTGTGCGATCGCGATCGCAGTCAATCACGACGGCGATCGCCTAAGTTGGGTCGACTCTAGGGCATACTGAAGGGGCCAGGTTCTAGTCATCTATAACGACCCATGCTACCCAAGGTCCAACTGTTGCCGGGGGCAATCTCAGAAATATTGGTGTCTGTGCGGGAAACGGGAGTTCTAACCCGCTCTGATTGTTATGGACTCATGGCAGCATCCCTCGATGATTCGGTTACGGAACAAGATCGCCGTTCCATCAACCGTCTAATTCGCTCTGTGCGCCGGGGTAAAGTTCAAATTATCGACGATCTTACCCCTCGCCGTTAGCCCCAGCGGTGCTGGCTCGTCCCCCTGTCCCTCACCACTGACGCATCTATGACCGCTGCGACTTGGATTACTGTCTCACGGCTCTTTGTTATCCCGGTATTTCTCTATGTCGTCCAGAATCCCAGTCCCGGCGATCGCTGGTTTGCCCTAACCTTGTTTCTCATCGCCGCTCTCACTGATTGGCTCGATGGCTATGTGGCCCGCCGCTTCAACCAGGTCACAGATTTAGGCAAATTCCTCGATCCCCTGGTGGACAAACTGCTGATTTTTGCCCCCCTGCTGGTTCTCATTGAATGGGGAACCTTACCGGCCTGGGGGGTGTTTTTGGTGCTGGCGCGAGAATTGACCATCGCCGGTTGGCGAGTGAATCAGCCCAATATTTCCGGGGCCAATCTTTGGGGAAAAGCCAAAACCGTCAGTCAAATCGTCGCCATTAGCCTGTTGTTGGCCCCCCTCCCGGCCCCCTGGCCGCGAGTGGGAGTGCTGAGTTTTTGGGCGGCTGTTGCCCTAACCTTGATATCTGGGGGGATTTACCTGCTTCCTCCAAGAGAGACGGAGCCAGAATCGGCGCTTTAACCCCTAAAGCGATCGCAGACAATCCACCTCAACAACGCGAAACAGGCCATCGTCGAAGCGAGTGCAGGAGGCTTCCCCCTCGACTAAGGCGGGGATTTGACCCTGCTGAAGCTGCTGTTGGATGGTTTGGCTAATTTCAGGATAGGAACGTGTCCACCAGGAGCGTTCGAGATAGTCGGGTTCAAAGGCACCCCGTTCGATGACGAGAACATCGATCGCCTCTTCGGTTAAGAATTGTTGAAGGTGCTGGATATCCGGGCTGTAGTGGGCTTCCATGAGGGCGATCGCCCGGCGACGCATCTCTTGGTGATAAGTTCGGTGGAAGGGAATGGCGTATTCATAGCCCACATAGAGCGATCGCCGAGTGAAGGTGGGCAGTTGATTGGCTTCTAGGGCCAGAGACGCGATGCGAGTCTCGGGAGGTTGCCCCTGTAGAAACTCATACAGCGCCGGATGATTGCCCACAATTAGATTAGTGCGTGGGTAATTGCCCAATCCCTGGGGATAGAAGACTAAATAGCTCAAGAGCAACCCTAGGGATATGTAGCACAGAACAACACTTTTGTCAAGGATAAACTGCACCATTAAGACGAGGGCGATCGCCGCCCCGAGAGCAAAGACGACTCGGAGACTATGTTGGCTATAGCGACTGGGGAGATGGAGACGAAAGGCCAGGTCATGGGCCAGGAAAAACAGACCCAAACCCGACAGTAGTAGAACCTGTAACAGGGGGAGACGGGGGATTGGCTCACGCTGGGGGAGGAAGGGTAAGAGGATGGCGCTACAGAGTAAGGGGGGGTCGAGAGGCGGTTGCAGGCCCGTGCGTCCTCCCCAGAGCCAAAAGCGCCCCCAATCTTGGGCTAAATAGGCCGTCCGTCCCCCAGGCTGAAACTCCGGCAGGTCTTGGGCTTGGGCTAAGGTGACCGTGGGGCCAAACTCCGAGGATTGCAGGAGATAGGGGAGGAGCATCAGGACAATTAGCCCCAATCCTAGGCCAGTCCAGGACCAGGGAAACTCACCCTGAAGAGACAGTAAAACCAAGACTCCCGCCGCCACCAGGAGATAGGGAGGATAGAAGCCGCCTAAGCCGAGGAGTCCGAGGAGCATCAGTCGGGGGCGATGGGCGGCGATCGCATAGAGAACCGTCAGCAGCAGGGGACTGAGGAAGGCGCGAGGGGTGGCCGAGACGAGATCATCGCGCATCCAAAGATTTTGCAGATAGAGGCTACTGGCGAGGAAGGCGGCGAAGGGGATAGGGACCAGGCGCAAGCTGAGGCGGAAGGCCATGACGGTGGTGAACAGGGCTAGAATCACCGGGAGAATGCGGGCCAGGGCCAGAGGATCGAGTCCCAGTTGGGCGAAACTCCAATAGAAGGCGCGATAACCTGGGGGGGCGAGGGATTGGAAGTA
>SMDP01000156.1:8056-10374 GCA_012911965.1 Geitlerinema sp. P-1104 | reverse complement strand
GCTTGCATCGGTGTCGGGAGTACGTCACTCGGAGTTGGATTCAGGATGACTCTTGCGAATCTTCTCTGCGTCTGGACAATCCTCGGCGATTAGGGGGTCAAATCCTCCTTTGGGAACACTGGCGAGTTTTTGGCTGACGGAACCGATGCTGTCGAGACGCACAAGTTCTTCCCAGGCGCAGATTTCATCATCTTCATCCGATTCGTAGCGGATGGTGACGAGATCTCCTTCAATGTCGATAATTTGGGCGCGATCAATCCAGCGTTGTTGATCTCGTAGGAAAATACAGACTTCACGACCTTCACAGCAGAATTGATAGAGCTTGCGATGTAGCATTCAGAGTTTGGGAAAGACGTAGGCTTTCCGAACCATTCTAACGCGATCGCACCCCCACGTCGATGAAATCCAGCCGAGGTGTTGGGGGCGATCGCCGGCTTGGCCTCCGTTGTTGCCCCTATCCTGGTTAAGATGAAACCAGACCGGTTTGAAATCAGCTTCTTTAGACAGATTAAATAGGACGGTAAAATCGCTAAAAAACTTATATGCTTCGGGTATCGCCATTTTTCCCGGATTATTGTCCTATTTAAATTGTCTGTTATTCCTGTTCTCTAGCCATTACCTGATGAGTGCCAACCCTGTGAATGCTTCCGTCTTTGCCGATGAACGTCTGCTGTTTGACCCGGTTGCGGCCGATGTCAACGCCTTGGAGGTGATTTTTGCCTTTCCCAATACCTACAGTGTGGGCATTACCAGCCTTGGCTATCAAGTGGTTTGGGCCACCTTAGCCATGCGCGAGGATGTCTCAGTCAGCCGCCTGTTTATGGATGTCGGCGAACCGCTACCCGAGGGAGCGGATTTGTTGGGGTTCTCCCTCTCCTGGGAACTCGATTATGTGAATATCCTCAGTTTGTTGGAGTCGTTGCAAATTCCCATCCGCTCCCAGTGGCGGGACGATCGCCATCCCTTGGTGTTTGGCGGTGGCCCGGTGTTGACGGCGAATCCTGAACCCTTTGCGGATTTCTTTGATGTGATTCTGCTTGGGGATGGAGAAGATTTGATTCCCCAGTTCCTTGATGCCTGTCAGGAGGTACGTGGCGCCTCACGGGGGGAGCAGTTGCGACGTTTGGCTCAGGTTCCGGGGGTGTATATTCCCAGTTTATATGAGGTGCGCTATCAGAGTCCTGAGGGGGCGATCGCCTCGATTACTCCTATCGAGGCTGAGGTTCCCTCTCAGGTGCAGAAACAAACCTATCGCGGCAACACCCTCTCAACCTCCTCGGTGGTGACGCCACAAGCTGCTTGGGAGAATATCTATATGGTGGAGGTGGTGCGCAGTTGTCCGGAAATGTGCCGCTTTTGTTTAGCCAGTTATCTGACACTTCCCTTCCGCACCGCTAGTTTGGAGGAGTCTCTGATTCCTGCCATTGAACGGGGAATTCGGGTGAGCGATCGCCTGGGGTTATTGGGGGCCTCGATTACCCAACATCCTGAGTTTGAGGCCGTGTTGGATTATTTGGATCAAGACCGCTACGATGACTTACGGCTGAGCATTGCCTCGGTGCGGACGAATACTGTCACCCCCAAGTTAGCCCAAATCTTGACCAAGCGAGGCACGAAATCCATCACCATCGCTGTGGAAACGGGATCAGAACGGTTGCGGCGGGTGATTAATAAGAAGTTACAGAATCCCGAGATTTTAGCGGCGGCGCAACAGGCAAAGGCGGGAGGATTGAAAGGGGTTAAACTCTATGGCATGGTGGGCATCCCCGGCGAGACGGAAGAAGATGTCAGCGACACCATCGGCATGATGAGCGAATTAAAACGAGAGGTTCCCGGATTACGGCTCACCCTCGGCTGTAGTACGTTTGTCCCTAAAGCTCACACCCCCTTTCAAGGCTATGGGGTGAATCCTCAGGCTAAGAAACGGTTAAAGCAGTTAGAGAAGGCCTTGCGATCGCAGGGCATGGACTTTCGCCCAGAAAGCTATAATTGGTCTGTGATTCAGGCGTTGATTGCTCGGGGCGATCGCCGTCTCTCCTCGTTATTGGAGTTAGTACGAGACTATGGCGACACCGTAGGAAGTTATAAACGAGCTTTCAAGCAATTCCGGGGACAACTGCCTCCCCTCGATTACTATGTTCATCAGGACTACGAGGGCGATCGCATTCTCCCCTGGGCCCATCTCCGGGGTCCGCTACCCCCAGAAACCCTCGCCAAACACCTCAACGACGCTCAACAAGCCATGAACGAAACCTCCCACGTCCCGACTGCCTAAGCGATGCGTTCCGGCAAGTTTGACGTGATGGGCCGAGGTCAAA
>SMDP01000156.1:2180-7995 GCA_012911965.1 Geitlerinema sp. P-1104 | reverse complement strand
TTCCCTGTTCCCTGTTCCCTGTTCCCTAAAAAAAGAAAGAGGGCTAACCGCAACCGCCTTCTATCCCTGTTAGCGGTTAGCGATTACGCCCTCCTGTAAACCTTGCGTAAATCTACATAGAGTATAACACCCTTTTTTTGATTTGTCAGTAAATTTACTGGAAACGTGACTAGGACTGGGTTTGGAGGGTTGGCGAGAGCTTCGAGAATCCCGAGTCACGGCCCTTGATTGCAACCTCAAGCTTCCACCTATCTCCCTAGTCCCTGATTACAGAGTTGCGATCGGGTATCTTGAGCCAATGGGACACCTCTAATCCGGTCAACTGTTCGAGATTGATCACCTCATCATGAAAATAGTCGATTAGCTCACCCCGAAGATGATCAGACATCGCTGGTTTCGGAATATAGCTCTTGGCATACAGGATATCTCGTATGGATTGACGTATTGCTTTAGGAATCAAAAGCCTGATTGATGACCTCATTGACTCCGCTTTTTTCAATAAAATGCTATAAGGATTTGATACCTGAACAGCGCCGACGTGAAGGCGTGAGGACAGATCGGGACGAAACTCTGGATTAACCCCAACAAAATTAAAAAGTTCAGTAAAAACAGCCTCAGAGTTTTGAGTTAGATCATCGTAAAGAAAAAGCTTGATTTGGTCTCGATTGAAGTGCGATAAATAATTTTGAAGGTGGGTGTAATACAATCCCGGCAAAAGGAATTTTTGAGAGGTCATAATGAGCCGCTCAAAATATCGATCAAATTCCTGGATTTCAGCTTGAGTGTAAGCATGGTGACGAGAGTCCCAAAGGGCATGGGAATAGGCTCTCTCTATAGGATTTCTCAAGATCATGACAATTTTGATATCCGGAAATAGGGAGTTTAGTCTCTGAATAAATCCTTGCCCTTGATGCAGATAAACACTCGAAACCTCTCCTAAAACTTGGTCTGGCTTAGCCCCATCAAATTGAGCGAGATATTCTCCGGCTTCATGAAGTTCTTTGAATTTTCTACGAGAGAGTAGATCCAAGCCTTTTTTGGCAGGTAAATAAATCTCTGGATGCTGGTTTAAGTAGGTATGGAATGAAGATGTTCCTGCTTTATGAGCGCCAACTACTACAAACTTGGGAATGTTCATCGTTGAAGTCACCTGTGATTAGGCGATCGTCTAAGAGATGTGATTTCAAGCAGGCTAGCTTAAATCTACGTAGAATATAACATCTTTTTTTGATTTGTCAGTAAATTCACTGAAGACGTTGCTAGGACTGGGTTTAGGGCATTCCGGGGCTAATCAAGTGCCCTTGTCAACAAAGCGGGGAAGGCGCATTGCAAAGCAGCTTCCTTGTCCGGGGGCTGAGTGACAGGAGAGCTGTCCCTGATGATTTTGGGTAATAATCTGGTAGCTTGTCGACAGTCCCATCCCCGTTCCTGAACCAATAGGCTTGGTAGTAAAGAAGGGATTAAAAATTTTCTCCTGAATCTGGGAGGTCATCCCGATTCCATTATCTTGAATCTGAATCGAGATCATCTGCGCCTCCAAGCGAGTGGAAATCATGAGCTGGCCGTGATAGTCGGACGAGTCCGGGGCCTGTTGCTGTTCCTCAATCGCATCGATGGCGTTGATGAGTAGATTCATAAAGACTTGATTGAGCAAGCCACTGTAGCAGGCCACCTTAGGTAAGTTCCCATAGTCCTTAATGACCTCGATTTCTGGTGTTCCCCCCCGTCCGTTGAGGCGATTTTGCAGAATCAGCAAGGTGCTATCTAGGTTGTCATGCAGATTTACCTCTTTAAAATCTGCCTCGTCTAAGCGCGAGAAGGTTCGCAATGACTTGACAATATCGCGAATTCGCTCTGCGCCAACTTTCATCGAGGCTAGCGTTTTGGGGAGATCTTCGATCAAGAAGTCTAACTCGATCGCCTCAATGCACTCGGCGATCGCCGCTTCAGAAGTGCCATAGAGCCGTTGATACTCCCCGAGGAGTTGCTGCAAATCCTCAACGTATTCCGCTACATGGGTTAAATTGCCATAAATGAAGCTCACCGGATTATTGATTTCATGGGCCACGCCACCGACTAACTGGCCCAAACTGGACATCTTCTCGGCTTGGATTAACTGCACTTGGGTTTCTTGCAGTTCCTGATAGGCGGCTTGGAGGGCTTCGGTTTTTTGTCGCGACTCGTCATAAAGTTGGGCCTGTTGGATGGCGATCGCCACCTGAGCGGCGATGGCTTGGAGTAGTTCAACCTCATGACGCCGCCAAGGGCGATCGCCCTCGACTCTCCCCATCTCGAAGCCCCCAATCTGCCCAGAAGCCGTATGAATCGGTAACGCCAAATAGAGATGGATTCCCGCTTGATGACAAAAATCCTGTAACGCAGCATCCTGACAATCCTCCACATCCAACCGGTAAATGCGGTCTTCGAGAATATGCTGAAATAAAATGGGAAAATCACCCCAGTTATAGCGTCCAAGCCAACTGGGAATGGCCGGGATTTTCCGTTCATTGACCACATGCCAAGTGGGGGGAGACGCTTCAGCCTCGTACCAGCCAAAGGTACAAATATCCACGTCTAGCTCGGCGGCGATCGCCTTGACCGCATTTTGTAGAATCGTGTTGAGATCCAAAGAATTGCGAATCTCATCACTAATCGTATTCAGGAGCTGAGAGCGGCTAACTAATGCCTGTAACGCCGCTTCTGTGTCCAGACGGGCCGTAATATCTCGCGCCGCCGCATAGATTAACTCACCATGAGGTCTCGCAATCCATTCAATTGAATGATAATTTCCCTCTTTATCGCGATAGCGGTTGACAAAGCGATTGATACTATTATGATCATCTAAATCTGCGATCGCCGCCAAGGTTGATTCCACATCATCTGGATGCACAAACTCCAAAAAGGCCCGTCCTTCCAAGTCTGGCAACTTATATCCTAAGGTAGTTTCCCAAGCGCGATTGAGACGGCGGAACGTACCATCGAGACCCGCAATACAGAGCAGATCCAACCCCACCGTAAAAAAGCGTTCCAACTCCAACTCAGCCGCTTTACGCTCCGTGATATCCATCACGGTTCCAAACATCCGTGACACCTGGCCATCCCGAGCCTCTAGTTGAATGCGACTGTTGATATAGCGGGTCTGGCCATCCCCTAGGATAATGGCACAATCAAAGTTCTGTGGCTTTCCTGACGCTGCTTCTGCCACTCGTTGGCTAAAATACTCTCGGTCGTCTGGGTGGATTTGTTGTAGATGTTCAGAAAAGCTCGGTTCAGACCCCTCAGGGTCAAGACCAAAAATGCGGAAGACCTCCGCTGACCAACTAATTTGTTCAGTCAGCAGGTCAAACGACCAGTGACCAATATGGGCCACCTCCTGAGCCTGACGCAACTTCCCGGTCAACTCCGCTAACGCCGCTTCATTGGCTTTGCGCTGAGAAATATCACGAAATAAGCCGATAAATCGGATTGGATTCCCCGCGTCATCTCGTTCAATGACCTGGCCGCGCGAGAGAATCCATTTATAGGTTCCATCCCCACAGCATAAACGATGCTCACTTTCATAGAGGGACGTTTCCCCGCAGAGATAGCGGTTCATATCCTCATAGGCGCGAACTCGGTCATCAGGATGGAGGCGACTGTCCCAATCCTGTTGAGTATTGGTTAAGTCTTCCGGTCGACAGCCGAGGAGTTTGGGCCATTCCTGAGAATAGGTCACAACATTGGTCTGTAGATCCCACTCCCAAGTCCCCTCACCCACGGCTTCGAGGACAAAGTCCAACCGGGCTTTACTGTCTTGCAGCACCAATTGCGCTTGCTTACTGTCATGAATATAACTGGCAATTCCCAGACATTGGTTGACTTGTGTTTGCAGGTTGTTAAGGGGGGCTAAATTAGCGCGATGCCAATAGTAATGACCATCCTGATGCAAAACCCGGTATTCCAGACCGGACACCTTTTCCTGGTTGAATGCTTGTTGAAAACTCGTCAGACAAACATCGAGATCGTCTGGGTGAATCAAGTGACTAAAGGGCTGACTGGAGAGATCCGTTAAGTCATAGCCCATCACGGTTTTGAAGGTGGGGCTAACATAACTGAAGCGACCATCTTGGTCTAGGATAAAGACCATGTCATTGAGGGTTTCGATGACATGGCGAAATGTGTTTTCACTTGATTGTAGGGCGAGTTGCCCCACTTTTTGGCTGGTGATATCCCGAATATAGCCATACCAGGTAATACGACCCTTGGCCTCAGGTTGGGGCATCGCTTGCCCTAGTAGCCAGAGTTGACGACCATTGGGGTGATTCACCCGATATTCACAAGACCATAGGCTCAGTTGGGCGGCGGAGTCTTGAATCGATTGATTGACTCGTTCGACGTCATCGGGATGAACGATATCAAACACAGTGCGACAATCCTGTTGAACCTCAGCTGGGCTAAAGCCATAAATGTCTCGAACTGCTTCACTAATGTAAGGAAAAGACATGGTTCCATCGGGGTCAAGACAGAACTGATAGATGGCCCCAGGAACATGATGGACAATCTGTTCTAGGCGACGGTCTGCTTCAGCTACCTCAGATGTGGGTTGAGGGGGAGAGTCTGGGGTGATATCTCGCAGGATCGATAGATGGACATGGGGCAGTAAGTGGGCTGTGGCGGTGTAGTCTACCTCTCGGACTTCTCCATCAAGGCGAACTAGGGAAAACTGCCCTTGTTCCCGGCCTTTATGCAGAAAAGTCTGCCAAGCTTGCTCAAAGTCAAACTCGATGGCAGCAAAGTCCTGGATACAACGACCGATAATCTGCTCACGCTCTAGCCCGAAGAGTTCACAGGCGACTGGGTTGGCATCTATATAGTGACCGCTATCATCGGCGAGAAGTATGGCATCGAGGGAGGCGTTGAACAGAGCCTCGAAGGCGCGATCGCCCTCCAAGAGAATGTTAGCCTTCATGGTTAACGGTTTCTCCGCTTGAGTCAGCGGCCAATCGATATCACAGGTGACTCGGTCGGAAAATAGCATATAAAATCTCCCTGCCAACGGTAGATAAGCGGTGTTGTACCCTCTCTCTTAAGTGTATCATTGATAGTCAAGGCGGGGTAATCTAGTACTCATTATTTAATAGCATATAAAAACCACTTTTTATCTTGAAAACCTATGGAATCTATCGCCTGTAATTCTTGTGCAGCAATTAATACAGGAATTAAACGAAACTTATTGAATTTTGAATTAGCTTTTTATTAGCTTTGTTTTACTTTAACAAGTTAGACACTTTAATTATGGCAACTAAATATAAACTTTAGCATTTTAGGGTAATTTACGTGGATTTTACGTTGTTAAACTCCGTGTTAACTCCGGACATAAATCAGTAAAAATACTGAAGCCTCGGGGAGATGAGTCAAGGGCGTGATGGATCGGTTCAGGCCGCTGTGACTTTCCTACCCCGAGAGATGGTGGTATCGTTGGGTAAGTTGATAAATTTCGGCAACTGTGCTATGAACCAACTTAGATTTCTGATTATTGCCATTCCGGGGCTGGTTGGCAGCTTTATGGTGATTGACTTTGTGCAATACCTCTATAAGTCATTCAACCCCCACGCTAAACCGGGCCAACAGGCTCACGCTCTCGTGGTTGAAGCTGTGGATCTCTGTCAGCGGCTCATGGAAGCCGAGCGTCAGGCCTTCCAGGCGTACATCAAGTCCCCCGATGTCAACAGTCTCAATGCCTGGAAAGAGCGCACCGTGCAACTGCGGGAACTCTACGCCAAAGCGGATTTGCGCTACAAACGCCGGATTGAGAAGTTTGCTTAGGGGATAGGGG
>SMDP01000156.1:0-1996 GCA_012911965.1 Geitlerinema sp. P-1104 | reverse complement strand
TGGTTCGACTCCCTAGAGTTTCCGTTCTAATCGTAGCGGTGCGCGATCGCTCAGTTGCTCAATGGCGGCCGTCAAGTCAATCCAAGAGCGTAACTGATTCAGGGAGAAGGTGCGACTCATCACGACATAGATCGACGTCTGATCGCAGCCAATCCCGGCCGACACCACATCCCGCCAGGAACTCCCTGTAATTTCATCCGTAACCACCCATTGCCCATTTTCCCAACTAAATCGCCGCTTTAGTTGATAGGGAGCTGGTTTCTTGCCGGTGATTAACATCCCTTGCAAGATGCGACGAATCAGGTTCGGGAAGAAACGTCCGAAGCTCAACATGACCACCCGCAACAGCATCAGCTTGAATGGGGTCATCTGTTGCTGTTTGGCCCAGCCGAGATTGCCCATGACGGTCATCTCATGGACCTCGATGTCGGTGTCATACTCTCCCACCAGATGCCCCACGGCATTTTTTATCTTGCGCCCAGACTTGACATTTAAGGAGATTTGTGTATCTGAGGCGGCCAGTTGACCATCTCGGAACAGTTTAAAGGTTCCTCCTTTATTGAGGGCAGTATACAGTTCAACGGTTGCCTCCTGGGGTTTCTTGGCATCGGCGGGGAGAGCGTCTGCTGGGGCGTTTTCCGGGAGGGGGGGAAGGCTGGTGCGACGGTCAATGAGGATTTGGGCTTCTTCGAGGTAGGTGCGGCCGACGCGGCGAGGGGGAAGGGGAGGGCGATCGCCGACAAAATCGCGCCAGGCCAGGAGATAGTTCCAGGTATGATGCCCGACAATATGGTCATCGGCGTAACAGGGACCGAGTCCGTTGGCGAGTCCTTGTAGGATGCGATCGTTGATACTTAAGGCTGAAGGCATCCATTGGCCCACCAGTTCAAAGCCGTGGGGGAAGAAGTTGTAGGTGTTGCGGCTCCCATATTCGCCGCCAAAGGTGCCGTCGGGATGGACGAACTGGCCGGCTAACTGTACGGCTCGGGTGAGGGCTTCTCGTAGTCGGTCATCGGGCTGTGATCGCACCTGTTGCAAGCGAGCCAAACACCAAATTGTCAGGGTATGATAGCCTGGGTCACAGCCTTCATATTCTTTAAACCAACCTTCTTCACTTTGCCATTCGAGAACTCGCTCTAAGCGTCGTGATTTGGCCCGGGCCCATTTTGAGGGTTGTTGCAGTAGGCCTGAAGCGAGTTCTAAACAGAGGACGATTAGGGCCTGGTGATTGGTGAGTTGGCCGCTTTCATTGTGATGAGAGAGCCAATCGGCCCGTTTTTCAAAGAATTTGAGAACCTTGTAATTGTCCAGTTGCAAGAGTTGATAGCTTTCTAACCCGGCTAAGAGAGAGAAGGCGGCGGCCCCTCCGGCTCGTTCAAAGGGAAAATAATCATCACAGGAGCTGTCTCGGTGGGCGCTGGTTAACATATACATTAAGGCGGCTTCCCCCCATTCTCTGAGGATGGGTTTTTGGTAATAGGGGTTGTCGGGGATATCGAGGGAGTAGGCTAAGGCTAGGGGATAGACGAACTCCTGAGACATTCCACTGGGGAAGTCGATGATTTTATAGTGCCAGAAGTTGCGATCAAAACAGCCGTAGGTGGGGCTATGGGGGTTGCGATCGAGCTGAGTGAGGATTTTTGGGAGTTGGGCCAGGGCCTGTTGGGCGAAGTGCTCTCTCATGAGGAATTAGGGGCGATAAAGACGATTTGCTGCTATCTTCGCACAGGGAAGGATTTTGGGAGATGTTGGCGATCTATCGTCGATGCCGACAGAGCCAGATTAACCCTTGAGCGGCCCACCAGGCTAGCACCGCTGAAGCTATACTCAGCAAGACGGCGATCGCAAAGGGATGCCAAGTCTCCCCCCGCTCGGTTTGCCAGGGAAGGGTCATTGGTTCTTCAAAGATTAAGGGAGAGGTTGAGGCAACGATCGCCCCGGCGGCAATTCCTACGCCAACAGTTTGGATTTGTCGTTCTAGGCTGCGATCGCGCTC
>SMDP01000155.1:8727-10413 GCA_012911965.1 Geitlerinema sp. P-1104 | reverse complement strand
GATCGCGCTCAGGATGAGCTTTCGCCCCCAATTCGGCCGTTGAACCATTGAGGCTGACTCGTCCTTGACGAATCAAATCCTCGGCACGGCGTCGGGAGGCGATGCCCCAGTGAGATAAGAGTTTTTGCAGTCGTTCTTCCACGCGCGGACTCGATGGCAGATGCCAAAGTGAAAGCCGGACCCGATCAAAGGGTCCTGTTGTTACACAAATCTTACATGGAAATCCCCCCATTGATAGTATGAATAGGAAAATCTCAACCTCAGGGTTTAATGATGAAAGTGGCAATTACCGGTGCAACCGGCTTTGTTGGGCAACCGCTCGTGCGGCATTTGACGGAGAATGACTCCTCGGTGGTGGTTCTAACGCGCAACCCCCAACGGGCAAGACAGCTATTTCCTGAGTCGGAGTTTCCCAAGCTGGAGGTGGTGGCTTACAATCCCCGAGAATCGGGGACTTGGCAGGAGTCCATTTCCGGTTGTACGGGGGTGGTGAATTTAGCCGGGGCCCCCATTGCCGATCACCGGTGGACGGCAGATTATAAACGAGAAATTCTGGAGAGTCGTACCCTGACGACTGAGAAACTGGTGGAGGCGATCGCCGCTGCTCCTGAACGGCCCCAAGTCCTGGTGAATGCCTCAGCGGTGGGCTATTACGGAACCAGCGAGACGGAGACGTTTGATGAAGCCAGTTCCTCGGGTGACGATTATCTCGCCCAAGTCTGCCAAGCTTGGGAGGCGGCCGCTCACGGGGTGACAGAGACGGGAACTCGCCTGGTGATTGCCCGCTTTGGTATTGTTCTCGGCCGTGATGGCGGAGCCTTGGCGAAAATGCTAACTCCCTTTCAGTTGTTTGCCGGGGGTCCCATTGGCTCGGGTAAACAATGGGTGTCCTGGGTTCACCGTCAGGATGTGGTGCGTTTAATTGTTCAAGCCCTATCTAATCCCTCGTTGTCTGGGGTCTATAATGCCACGGCTCCTAATCCGGTGCGAATGCAAACCCTCTGTCAGGTGTTGGGTGAGGTTATCTCTCGTCCGTCCTGGTTACCGGTTCCTGAGTTTGCGTTGGAGTTATTGCTTGGGGAGGGGGCTATGGTGGTTTTAGATGGTCAGCAGGTGTTGCCTAAACAAACTTTAGCCGCTGGGTTTGACTATGATTTTCCTACGGTGAAACCGGCGTTAGAGAATGTTCTGGCTCAGTAGTGGGGAACTCGACTCACGAAAAAGGCAACACCCGGAAGAGGTGTTGCCTAAAGGGACTTAGTTAGAGTTGTTGGTTTGGGAGTCCAGAACATCCAGAATCGTAGACCTACAGGGGTTAGTCGATGAGGTCTTCTACGGATTCTAGGTTGTCGGGATCAACGTAGTGGCAGCTCACGTCATCAAAGCAGATGAGCGCCCAGCCGGACTCGTCAACACCCATGAACTGATATTCGCCATCGCGAACGAAGAAGCCTTGGTGATTCCGGGTTTCTGGTTTAATGGAAACGTTTTTGCTAGTATTACTCATGTGATGTTTCTCCTTTAAATGTGTAATTGATGTGATTCGGATAGTTAATGTCTGACTTCACATAATCTTATCACTATCTTCTTGGTTTTTTTATAAAGTAATTTAAGGAATTGTGAACTATGTGTTACAATTCCGGGCGGGATATCACTAGCTCCTATGGCGGCAAACCAAGGCTTGGC
>SMDP01000155.1:0-8479 GCA_012911965.1 Geitlerinema sp. P-1104 | reverse complement strand
AGGCCATCACCTCAAGGGCGCGATCAATATGGGTTCGGACTCCTTTTTTCTCGATATCCAGCATCGCCAGGGCTAAGTTGACTTGGGCTTGGGGATCTTGAGGGGTGAGTTTGACGGCTTTGTTAGCGGCGTTATAGGCGGATTTGGGACGATCGCTCAGGAGATAGAGCCAGGATAAGCAAGTCCAGGCGGCGCTATTCTTGGGGGCGCGATCGCAGATATCTTTAAAGATGGGGATGAGATCTTCGACAGCCTCCCCATTCTGGTAGCGGGCGATGGCTTGTTCAAATTCTGTTTCGAGGGGGGTAGTCATAGATAGTCAAACTCCGACGGAGGTGAGGTTGATGATAGAAGACGGGGGATCCCGCCATAAAAAGAGGGACGTTTAAAAAAACGCCCCTTCATAAGATACGGGAAATTGACAACATTCTTGCCAGTGTTGGGAGACTAGGCGGAGAATGAACTCCCACAACCACAGGTTTGGGTGGCGTTGGGGTTGGTGAAGGTGAAACCACCACCAATCAGGGCGGTGTTATAATCGAGGACTAAGCCATAGAGGTATAACAGGCTTTTGCGATCGCAGACTACCTGAAAGCCTTCATAATCATAGACTTCATCATCTTCACGGACATTGCCCGCGTCTTCAAAGTCCATGGTGTAGGACATCCCAGAACAACCACCCTGACGAACGCCAACTCGCAAAAACAGGTCTTTCCCCTGCTGTTCACGCAACGCCATCACCTGCTTGAGTGCAGTTTCGGTCATCTGAATACCCCGTTGCTGAGCTTGAGTTGCTTGAGTCATCAGTGTACAGAACTCCTAAAACTTAGTAAGGGCAAAAGAAACTATTACCCTATGATAGTCAGATATCGGCTGTGATTCTATTGTTGATTTAAAAAAACCAAATGGGCGATACTGGATTCGAACCAGTGACCCCTTCCGTGTGAAGGAAGTGCGCTACCACTGTGCTAATCGCCCATAGATTTCCATTCTAACCTAGTTTTTCACGTTTGGCAAGAGGGGAACCACAGAGTCACAGAGGGCACGGAGAAGGGAGACGAGGGAGAGAAGGGAGAAGAGGGAGAGGAGAGAAAATCCCCCCTATTGCCTATTGCCTAGGGCGTCCACAAGGGCGCGCCCCTACGTCAAGAGGGCGACCACAAGGGTACGCCCCTACGTCAAGAGGGCGACCACAAGGGTACGCCCCTACGTCTTTTCTGTTCCCTGTTCCCTGTTCCCTCTACTCCTGAGGACACTCTTGCCAAAGTTGTGTTTGCTGGCGCAGGCTGGCGTAGTTACCGTGACCGAGAATTAAATGGTCGAGGATGGGGATTGAGAGGATTTGACCAATCTGGAGGAGGCGGCGGGTTAAATCGAGATCTTGCTGACTGGGGCTGACATTGCCCGTGGGGTGATTGTGAGCAACGATCGCCCGGTTGGCCCCTTGACGAATCACCTCGCGAAAAATATCAGGTGGGTGGGCCAGGGTTTCGGTGGCGGTACCGATGGTTAAGACTTGGCTTCCTAAGACGCGATTACGGACATCTAATAAGAGAACCGCAAAGCGTTCGGCATCCTGCCACATGAGGTCATGACTTAAATAGGCCACCGCCGTGGCTGGATCTTCAATTACCTGACGTTCCGCTGGGCGAGTTTGAAAGGCCCGTTTCCCTAACTCGATCGCCGCCACAATCGTCGTCGCCTTGGCCATGCCAATTCCGGGAATCTGCATCAACTCCTGGGGGGACACCGTGCGTAAGACTTCCAAGGGTTCGGGACTGCGATCGCCCAACTGACGGAGAATTTTCTGCCCTAACCCCACCGCCGACAGATTCTCACTGCGATTCCCAGTTCCCAGCAAAATTGCCAACAGTTCCGCTGTCGCTAAGTGATGGGCACCATAGGCCACCATCCGTTCCCGAGGGCGTTCTGTCTGTGGCATATCGGCGATGCGAACGTTGTACCCCATAGCTGTATCACCCTGAACTCATCGAAATTGCCCGCCATTCTAAACCATCGCCCTGGAAATGTCCGGCAATCTCGCCGAATTTCCGTGATTGTACTCAATCCCTCAGCGTCAAGTTCAGGGAACAGGAGGGATCACTAGCTAAGGAAATGCTGAGATAGCTGGGGGAGTCGATGGAGGGAAGGGGATAGTTAAAGGAACCGTCTGTGAGGAGAACCTCTTGTTGTTCTAGGATTTCTCCCTCTTGATTGTGAACCCTTAGCTGCACTTGTCCCTGCTGACAGGTTGAGGTCAATTCCCCGGCTAGTGAGTCCCTCTCCTGCAAGGGGTGCAGGTATAACAGAGACATGGGGGTTTCCCCAGAAATTTCATAGGTGTCTTCAGTTTTATCAATCCGGGCCCCAGGGGGAACTGAGATCCATTGTTGATGGCCCTCATAGCGAGGGGCGATCGCCCCCTGCATTTTGGCTAAGGTGGCAATGGCGGTGGCCAAATCCGTGTCGCGAACTCGGCGATAAAGTCGAACCTCAACATCCGAGAGATTAAAGCGACGGTTCAAACGCAAAAAATCCCGAATCAGAGTCCATTCCTGATTAAAGGCATCCGAGACAACTCGCACCACCGTTTGCTCGTCTGGACGTAAACTATGTTGAAAGGAATCGGGAACGACCACTGTTTGGGCCTGCAATAAGGCCCGCAGGGGATACTCATCACTCGAATCCACTTGGGGAACCCGTAACACAGCCAGTTTGAGATCTTCGCCATAGACTTGTCGTTCCGCACTACGGATTAAGTCCGGGTTAAGGCTATCCGAGGAGGCGGCGATGTATACCGGTTGTGGCATATCTCGTAAGGCGGCTACTAATACATCCACTTGGACAATATCCTCGCGAATCAGGGGGGGATAGCCTTGGGCCAGGCCAGGAACTTGGGGCAAGGCTAGGGGGGTTAGGCCGATGATCGCATTTAAGCCGACTAATATCCAGACCAAAACTCCCACCCGTCGGGTTTCCCAAATTAAGGCGGCAATGCCCCAGACCAGGAAGGGGGCGAAATGGAGCGTATAGTGAACATGAGTATAGCGAACCACTCCCACCCATAGCCCGATTTCCCAGAGTCCAAATAGGAAGGGAAAGGCTCCCCGTTGCGAGTCTTGAATGGTCAACCAACCGAGAATCGCTAACCCCCATAGCAGCCATCCTGCCCCGTTTCCGTAGTAATTTAGGACTTCGCCAATAGGATAGGTGAAGGAGGCATAGAGTCTGCCATAATCCCGGCTGAGGCTATCTTGTAAGAAGTTGGGCATGGCGATCGCCAGAACGAGAAAGGCGGAAATCACAATGGTGGTTCCTCGTAAAAGTGTTGCCACGATTGCCCCGAATCCCCATCTCCAAAAGCTCATCATTTCCCAAATCAGCATCGCCCCTAAAAATGCCACAACACTATAGGCAAAATGACGACGGAAGGCGATCGCTCCGGCTAAGAGAATGCCTACCCCCATTAGGGTGATGATGGTAGGTAGGCGAACTTTAGGGCTGGCTCGATGGCTATTTAGATATACAAAAATGGCGAGACAAATTAGGATCATTCCCCCGGTATCGGGTAAGCCTCTTAAACTGGTGGCTAGGGTAAATGGACTCAGTAAACTTAAAAAGACAGTTCCCCAAAAGACACGACGAGCCGGGGCGTTGATCAGTTGTGTCGCGACGGCTCCCAGGCTTAGAGAAAAGGGAAGTAAGTAGAATAAAACCAGACTCAAGATGTAGGTAAATCGGGATAAACCAAAGATATCAAACACCGGCAATAAGGGAGTAGTAAAGAGAAGATTATAGGAGGTGGTATCTCGGGATGACCAAATTAGGGCTAAGGCATCTCGGCGCGAGTCTTGATAAATATCAAAGATATATTCGCTAAAATATTGATAATTTATAAAATCCGACCAATAATAAATGGTTTCACTAGAAATATAAAGAGCGGTAAATAAGCATAGGTTAAAAACCAAGACAAGACAACTGGTTATGTTAAACCATGTTTTGTTGTGACGAAGTAATTTGATGGTATTCATCGCTGGCTTATTTTAAATTCTGGAAAACCATGGAAGACTAACCACAAGGATACGCCCCTACATCTTTTCTATTGCCTAGGGCGTCCACAAGGGCGCGCCCCTACGTCTTTTCTATTGCCTAGGGCGTCCACAAGGGCGCGCCCCTACGTCTTTTCTATTGCCTATTGCCTTATCCCCCTATTGATTAAAAAAACGTGCATCTAGGGGTAAACATTGTCTCAACGTTACCTCAAGATGCACGAATGGGAATTGAGAAAAATCAGGAATAGAGGGCGTAATAGGTCACCATGGGGATAACTGTTGCCGCAATCAGCAGCACAATCACAAAGGTGGTAGCATCACTGCGTTTTTCCGCCGTTTCCTCAGCGGTGGCGAAGGTTCCTTCAACTTGTACCTCTTTCACCTTCAATTCAGGCGCACCTGGATCTCCTTGGCCCGAGAGAACCGCCACCAAGCGATCTTTAGCATCGATGAAGGCTTCATTGTACTTGTCACCCTCAATGAGAGGATAGAGGACTGTTTCCTGAGCGACACTTTCGGCAATGTCTGGGGTAAGTTCCTCGGTAAGTCCCTCCCCAACGCGGATTCCGGCGTTATTGGTGACCACATCTAGGGAGATTAGCACTTGATTGGCTTGTTCCTCAGGAGTGGAAAACCATTTCTCAAACAGTTTGTCGGTAAAACTCTGGATGGTTTCCCCATAGTCGATATGGCGAACCGTCACAAAACGAACCTCGGCCCCGGTTTGGTTGCGTAGTTCTTCGAGGGCCTTGCCAATTTGGATTTCGTTAATGCGGCTGATGCTGTTCCCCTCATCGAGAATCCAGGTGTTATCCCCCGGGGAGACAAAGGGCATATTGTACACACTCACCGCCAGGGCTGGGGAGGTTGAGAGCCAAAGAGCGATCGCCCCCAGCATCGCCAAAAGGCCAACCCGGATGCGTCGGTAGAGGCGATCGCCCCTAGGGTGGTGAGAGACTATTGATTCTATTGTCATCGGTTTGTTATCAAAAAATGGCATCATTCCTCTAGGATACAAAGCGATCGCCCTTCTGGTTGTCCTTGTTAACAATGTTCTCAAGTCTGGGAACATGGCAAAATACAGGTCTGGGAGATTGTTCCCTCAGTTGCTAACCTCTATCCGTAACCGTCCACTGTGCTAGATATCAAATTCATTCGAGACAACCCCCAAACCGTCCGAGAACAGCTCGCCCGGCGGGGGGATACCTATGATTTAAACGCCATTGAAGCTCTCGATCGCCAACGACGGGAACTCGAAACCGAGCGATCGCAGCTTCAGGCCCGCAGCAACGAAATCGGTAAGGCGATCGGACAGAAGATGAAATCCGGTGCTGATGCCAAGAGTGACGAGATCCAACAGCTTAAAGCCGAAGGAAACCAACTCAAACAGCAACTCGGGGAACTCGAACCACGAGAAAAGGAGATCAGCAGCCAACTCCAGGCCCGACTCCTTTCCTTTCCCAACCTTCCCAGCCTCACCACCCCTGAGGGGAAAGACGAAACGGACAATGTGGAAGTTCGACGCTGGGGGGATGAGTATAAACCCAAATCCGAGAGTTTCCTCTCCCATATTGACTTAGCCGAGGAGATGGGGATTATTGTCAGCGATCGCGCCGTCAAAGTCGCCCAAAGTCGTTTTGTTGCCCTCATGGGAGCCGGAGCCGCCCTAGAACGAGCCCTGATTAGCTTCATGCTAGATCAACAAATCGCGGCTGGCTACACCGAAGTGATGCCCCCCGTTTTAATTAACAGTCGTTCCCTAGAAGCCACCGGCCAACTCCCCAAATTTGCCGAAGAGAGCTTCAAATGCCAAGACGACGATCTCTGGCTTTCCCCCACAGCGGAAGTTCCCCTAACTAACCTCTACCGAGATGAGATCCTCAACGCCGACGATCTCCCCATCCACCATTGTGCCTATACCCCCTGTTTCCGTCGCGAAGCCGGGAGTTATGGCAAAGATACCCGAGGCTTAATCCGGCTGCACCAGTTCAATAAGGTAGAACTCGTCAAAGTAGTTCACCCGGAACAGTCGGAGGCGGAACATCAAAAACTGGTGGAAAACGCCGAAGCCATCCTCCAGGCCCTAAAACTCCCCTATCGCGTCATCGAACTCTGTACTGGGGATCTCGGGTTCAGCGCCAACAAATGCTATGACTTAGAAGTCTGGCTCCCCTCCGCCGGAACCTATCGAGAAATTTCGAGTTGTTCCAATTGTGGAGATTTCCAAGCGCGACGGGGTAACATCCGTTTCAAGGAGAAAGGCAAAAAAGGCACCCAATACGTCCATACTCTCAACGGTTCAGGGTTAGCGATCGGCCGCACCATGGCCGCTGTTCTAGAAAACTATCAACTCGCCGATAAAACGGTTCAAGTCCCCGAAGCCCTACAACCCTATCTCAAGCGAGAGGTTTTGTAATTGACGTTCTCCCTACTGCCTACTGCCGTCTTCCCCTACTGCCGTCTTCCCCTACTGCCCTCTCTTTCCCCTCCTTTCCTCTGTGTCCTCTGTGACTCCGTGGTTCTCCCCCTTCCCCCCTAAACCGGTTCGAACACCGAACAGGTTCCATCCGCCGTCACCTTAAACCCATAGAGGGGGGAATCTGGATTAAAACATTGCTGGGCGCGATAGTAGGCACAATTGGCGCAACAGGGGAGACTCGCGGGAATTTGTAGGGCCCGTTCTCGCCCCAGGAGTTCCCGTTGGGAGATGCCCCGTAACACCAACTCATCCCCTTGCCAACGGGTTTCAACGAGGCCCGTATCGGCGAAGCTTTGCCAGCGGGAATCTTGACTGAGGGCTTTGTCGAGATGGAAGATGACTCGTTTGCCATCTTCGCTGACTTCCCCTTGGTAGCGGGAGTCTGGGAGTTCTGTGGGGGGCCGTTTATCCCGCAGGGGCAACTGCACCAATTTTCCGGCGGCGGGACAGTGGATTTGATAGCGATTACAGAGTTCTTCTAGGTTGGCTAAGTCCGCTAGATAGTTGGGGGAGCCGTGGACGAAGATAATATGTTGGGGGCGTAGGTTATGGATGAGTTGACTGGTTCCTGAGCGATCGCAGTGGGAACTGAGGAGATAGGGTTCAAGGTGAACCTGGGGTGCGTCATCGAGATACTCCTCGGGCCCGGGTTGGCCGGGATGGAGGGGATAGAGAATCAGCCAGGAGTGGCTGTCATCGGCACAGAAGCGTTGCCAATCGCTTTCGATGTCGGTTAGGAGGATGGTGGGAACCTCACCAAAGCTGATATCGGGGGTGAGGCGGCGCATTCTGGGGCGAATGCGATCGTCCCAGAAGAGGGGTTGATGGCGGGCGAAGTTTTGGACGGCGGTGGGAAGATGGGGGAGGAGTTCTAGATAGCGATCGCAGCCAGCGGCTAGAGAGGCATCCACCCATAGGTCGATGTTGCGCCCGGTAAAATGATGGTGCGATCGCAGTAACATCAGCAATTCCTGTCCCAATCCCAGACGGGGAACCGGCATCAAGATCAGATGCTGTTCCGCCAGCGCGCGATTGATACGTTCAGCCAGTTCATTTTCCTGAGTTCGCCGTCGAGGATAACGAGCGGTTCCGTAGCTGCCCTCAGCAATCAACACATCAGGATGCCAGTTGCGGACTTCTTCGAGAGGGAGGCCTTCGGCCAAGCGAGAATTGGAGAGGAGAAAGTCCCCGGTATAGACGGCGGAATGGGGGCGATCGCCCCCATGATAGGTCAAACGAGCCAGAGAAGCTCCCGGAAGATGGCCCGCCGGGAACAGTTCCAGCCATAGGTTTTTAGCAATTTCTACGGCAGTCCGCCACGGTAAGGCTTGGCAGATATCAGGAACCTCCGGCACATGGAGCCAGTTCAGGGGCAACAGTTGAGCTGTCACCTCACTGGCATAAATGGGAAGATGAGGATAGGCCTGACGCAGGGCCAACAGTCCCCGAGCATGGTCACCGTGGGCATGACTACAGATGACACAATCAATTTGGGGCGCGGCATGATGAAGGTCCCCCAGAAGAGGCGACAAATCCTCAATCCCACAGTCGAGCAGCACCTGATAGGGGCCAATTCGCAGTTGCAAACACAGGCCCTCTTGGGCATGGCCCACACCGTAGGCTAAACATTCAAGCTGAAGGCTCACTGATGGCTGTTAACAGTCTTTTAAAGATATTTCCCCATGCTAACAAGTTGTACTCGTTGCTACTAGATGCCCCCCACAGATTGTTACGAATTGATAAATTTCAAACCTTTTATTGACATAAGTAAAAAAATGTGCAAATAAATCCATTCAAACAAATCAAGAGTTAGAATATAAGCAAAGTCCCTCCTCCTCCTTCTTTCCTCTGTGTCCTCTGTGCCTCCGTGGTTCCCCTGTTCCCTGTTCCCTGTTCCCTGTTCCCTGTTCCCTGTTCCCTGTTCCCTGTTCCCTGTTCCCTGTTCCCT
>SMDP01000154.1 GCA_012911965.1 Geitlerinema sp. P-1104 | reverse complement strand
CCAGTTAAGGCTTAAGCTGGTCAGCTACCTGAAGGGGAGGGCACGAAGCCCCCGTGCTTCAGCCGGGGGTGCTGACGGAAGGACTACTGAAGGATTTTAGCCACAGCACCCGCACCGACGGTCCGACCGCCTTCACGAATGGCAAAGCGCATTCCTTGTTCGATCGCCACGGGGTTGATCAGTTCAACCGTCATTTTGATGCGATCGCCAGGCATGACCATTTCAGCATCACTACCATCATCAGCGGTGAAGTCGCTGATGGTTCCGGTCACGTCAGTAGTCCGCACATAGAACTGAGGACGGTAGCCGGGGAAGAAGGGGGTGTGACGGCCGCCTTCATTTTTATTGAGGATGTAGACCTCAGCCTCAAACTTGGTGTGAGGGTTAATCGTGCCAGGTTTAGCCAACACCATACCCCGCTCAATATCACCTTTTTGAACCCCACGTAGCAGCACACCGACGTTGTCGCCAGCCATCCCTTGGTCCAGAGTTTTCTGGAACATTTCCACACCGGTGACGGTGGTGCTGCGGGTATCTTTAATGCCCACGAGTTCCACGGTGTCGCCAACTTTGACGATGCCGCGCTCAATCCGTCCGGTGGCAACAGTACCCCGACCGGTAATCGAGAACACGTCTTCAATTGCCATCAAGAAGTCTTTGTCGACATCGCGCTCAGGGGTGGGCACATAAGCGTCCACTTCTTCCATGAGCTTGAGGATTTTGTCAACCCACTCATCTTCACCAGCACCGACAGTGGGGTTGGCTTCGAGAGCTTCAATGGCTTTGAGAGCAGAGCCAGTGACGATGGGAATATCATCGCCGGGGAAGTCGTACTCGCTCAGGAGTTCACGAACTTCAAGTTCAACCAATTCGAGGAGTTCTTCGTCATCGACTTGGTCTTGTTTGTTCAAGAAGACCACCAAGCTAGGAACGCCCACCTGACGAGCCAAGAGGATATGCTCACGGGTTTGAGGCATGGGGCCATCAGCGGCGGACACCACCAGGATCGCGCCGTCCATTTGAGCGGCTCCGGTGATCATGTTTTTCACATAGTCCGCGTGACCGGGGCAGTCCACGTGAGCATAGTGACGTCCAGTGGTTTCGTACTCAACGTGAGCGGTGTTGATGGTGATTCCCCGCTCTTTCTCTTCGGGTGCTGCGTCGATGTCAGCATACTTACGAGCTTTGGCTTGACCGGTCACAGCCAGAGTGGCGGTGATTGCAGCGGTTAGCGTGGTTTTCCCGTGGTCAACGTGACCGATGGTACCGATGTTGACGTGGGGTTTGTTGCGTTCAAATTTTGCGCGTGCCATGAATCTTGTGTTCCTTATTCTGTGTTATGCGTTCCCTTTGCTTTTGGCGATGATCTCTTCAGCCACACTACGAGGAACTTCCTCATAGTGGCTGAACTCCATCGAAAAGATGCCACGACCTTGGGTCTTCGAGCGAATGTCCGTGGCATAGCCAAACATGGATGCCAGCGGAACTTTAGCCGTTACTTTCGTAAGGCCATCGTCAGTCTCTTGACCTTCAATCTGACCGCGACGGGAGTTGAGATCGCCAATCACGTTACCCATGAAGTCTTCGGGAACTTCGACCTCAACTTTCATCATCGGTTCGAGAAGAACCGGGGATGCCTTGGTGACTGCATTTTTAATCGCCATGGAACCAGCGATCTTAAATGCCATCTCGTTGGAATCGACATCGTGGTAAGACCCATCGACCAACGTTGCTTTCACGTCGATCAGGGGATAACCTGCTAGAATACCAGATTCGCAGGCTTCTTTCATCCCATTTTCGGCCGGCCCAATATATTCTTTGGGAACGGCACCCCCAACGATTTTGGAAACGAATTCAAAGCCGCTTCCGGTTTCGCCAGGTTCGAGTTCGATGACCACGTGACCGTATTGCCCTTTACCACCACTTTGACGGACGAATTTGCCCTCGGCGGTACTGGGTTTGCGGATGGTTTCGCGGTAGGCCACCTGAGGCGCACCGACTTCGGCTTCTACCTTGAATTCCCGCAACATACGGTCAACGAGAATTTCTAGGTGAAGTTCACCCATCCCCGCAATCACCGTCTGATTGGTCTCTGCATCCGTGGTGACACGGAAGGTGGGATCTTCTTCAGACAAGGATTGCAAGGCTTTGGAGAGTTTCTCCATGTCGGCCTTGGTTTTCGGCTCGACGGCGACGGAGATCACCGGTTCGGGGATGTAGAGCGATTCGAGGATGATGGGTTCTTCCTCGTCGCAAATCGTATCGCCAGTTAGGGTATCTTTCAAGCCTAAGGCTGCACCTAAATCTCCGGCACGAAGCTCGTCGACTTCGATGCGATCGTCAGATTTAAGGACAATCAGACGAGACACCCGCTCTTTCTGGTCCTTGGTGGCGTTGTACACGTAACTTCCTTTTTTCAGGATGCCCGAGTACACGCGCACGAAGGTCAAACGACCATAGGGATCGGCCATGACTTTGAAGGCCAATGCCGATAGAGGCACTTCGTCATTAGCGGGACGAGTGGCCACTTCTCCATCGGGAAGGGTTCCTTGAATGGGAGGAACTTCCGTGGGAGAGGGCAAATAGTCCACAACGGCGTCGAGTAGCCGTTGCACCCCTTTGTTTTTAAAGGCAGAACCACAAAGGGCCGGAACGATGGTTCCGTCAATGGTTCCTTTGCGAAGGGTGGCGCGAACTTGCTCTTCGCTGATTTCTTCCCCTTCTAGGTATTTCTCCATCAGATCATCGTCGGTTTCGGCGACGGCTTCGAGGAGTTTTTCCCGGTACTCTGCTGCCAGTTCCGAGACCTCTTCAGGAATTTCGGTTTCCTGAATGTCTGTTCCTAAGTCATTGCTGTAGATAAAGGCCTTCATGCCGACGAGATCGACGACACCGTTGAAGTTGCTTTCACTGCCGATGGGAATTTGAATGGCAACGGCATTGGCGCGCAGGCGATCGCGCATTTGGTTGTAGACCTTGAAGAAGTTGGCCCCGGTCCGGTCCATCTTATTGACGAAGGCGATACGGGGAACTTTGTAGCGGTCGGCTTGCCGCCACACCGTTTCTGACTGGGGTTGCACCCCACCCACGGAACAAAAGACAGCTACAACGCCATCTAGCACCCGCATTGACCGTTCGACTTCAATGGTGAAGTCCACGTGTCCTGGGGTGTCAATGATGTTAATTTGATGGTCGAGCCAGTTGGTAGTGATCGCAGCGGCAGTAATCGTAATGCCCCGCTCTCGCTCCTGAGCCATCCAGTCCGTCACGGCGGTTCCGTCATGGACTTCGCCCATTTTATGAACCATGCCTGAGTAGAACAGGATACGCTCTGTTGTAGTCGTCTTTCCTGCGTCGATGTGTGCCGCAATACCAATATTGCGAATTCGGTTGAGCGGGACTGTTCGTGACACAATAACCTCCCTTTACGTGTACTGCCGCTGTGTCTTCTTGCTCTGCTGTGATTGGCTTGGGGATTCTTGCTGGGGCGATCGCTCGCCTAGAATCACACACAACCCACCGCGACCCTCTCCTAAGAGAAATTAGAGACGCGGACACAACATTGCTTATTGTATCTTAATATTCTTTGACTTAAGCGACGATTTAAGCAAAAAATTCTAGTTCGCCCCTGAGGTTTCAAAAAGCTTCAGCGGCGAGGCTAGCTCTTAGTAACGATAGTGAGCAAAAGCTTTGTTCGCGTCTGCCATGCGATGGGTCTCTTCCCGTTTGCGGATGGTGTTTCCGGTTTCGTTGGCAGCATCCATGAGTTCGTTGGCGAGTTTCATGGCCATGGTGGTTCCTGAACGGTTGCGCGTCGCGGCAATCAGCCAGCGCAATGCCAGGGCAATTCCGCGATCAGGACGCACTTCCATGGGAACCTGATAGGTAGCCCCACCCACACGACGGGCCTTGACTTCAACCAGAGGCGTCGCGTTGCGAATAGCGGTTTCGAAAACCTCTAAAGGCTCAGAACCCGTGCGCTCTTCAATAATTTTCATGGCATCGTAGACAATGTTGGATGCCAAAGATTTTTTACCATGCTGCATGATGCGGCGGGTCATCATGCTGACTAGGCGGCTATTATAAACCGGATCGGGGGGAACCGGACGTTTTTGAACGACTCTGCGACGTGACATAGATTCGGCTTGAACTTCTGAAAAAGTATAAACTGCGCGGATTCTGTCCTAGGAGACTTACTCTTTAGGACGTTTGGCTCCGTACTTGGAACGACTCTGACGGCGATCTTTAACGCCGGCGGTATCCAGGGTTCCTCGCACGATGTGATAGCGAACTCCGGGTAAATCCTTGACACGACCTCCCCGCAGCATGACTACGGAGTGCTCTTGCAAGTTGTGGCCAATGCCAGGAATGTAGGCGGTCACTTCAAACCCGGAGGTTAAACGAACCCGCGCCACTTTCCGCAGGGCAGAGTTAGGCTTTTTCGGGGTGGTGGTGTAAACCCGGGTGCAAACTCCACGACGCTGGGGACAGCTTTTCAAAGCTGGCGACTTCGTTTTCTTATGGGCTTTCTTTCGCTCGCTACGCACGAGCTGCTGAATTGTGGGCATGAGTAATGCTAATGAGCGGACTTAAGATAAATCTGGAAACAGTCTCCAACTATACCGCGATTTTGGGCAAGAGTCAACTGCCCTCAGTGAGCCGTCAGATCAGCTTGGGGAACAAAGGAATGTCCACAGCTACAGGTGCGCTCGGCGTGAGGATTGTGGAAGCGAAACCCGCCTCCCATGAGATCTTCTGTGTAGTCAATCGTCAGTCCATCGACGTAGGGTAAGCTTAACACGTCAACGGCGATCGCCACTCCATCACAGACACAACAGCGGTCATCGGAGCCGGGAGACTCCTCAAAGCTAAGGTCGTAATAGAGTTCAGCGCAGCCTCCCGCTTGCACCCGCACCCGTAACTGTGCCTGCGGGCGATGTTGTTTACGTCGTAGACGCTCGACTTCGGCGATCGCCGCCGGACTTAGAGAAATATGGATCTCAGATAAAGAACTCATAGGCAAAACAGGATTAAATGCTTGAACAGTAGATTGTCGAGGATCACCCCCGCAGGAATTCCAAGGAGAATTAAGAGGATAACGAGATCGGATAAGATCTTGGGATAAAGTGAGTATAAGGGGGAAAACTCCTCGAAAAAAGCAGTTCGCAGTCTGGCGACTGTCCGGAACGGCCTTGACGAGTAACTCCCTTACCCAGGCGTGCATCCTGCGATCGCTCAGAGAACGCCACACCCGGCGCTATTCTAAAACCGTCTGATCCTGAGTGCGGACGTTCTCACAAGAGTAGACTAATTGACCGGAGGTTACTGTCATCCCTCCAACACTGATAGCTTCAGGGATTATTATGAATAAAGATACCGATTTGATCGAGCGTCTGAGTCCGAGCGCAATGGATCAAATCATGCTCTATTTGGCATTCATTGCCATGCGGACTAGCGGACATCGACATGGAGCCTTTCTGGATGCGGCAGCAACGGCTGCTAAATGTGCCATTTACCTAACCTATCTCGAACAGGGCGAGAACTTGCGGATGACGGGCCATCTGCATCATATCGAACCCCGACGGGTCAAGGTTATCGTCGAGGAAGTCCGTCAGGCCCTAACAGAAGGGAAACTTCTGAAAATGCTGGGGTCGCAGGAACCCCGCTATCTGATTCAGTTCCCCTATGTTTGGCTCGAACAATATCCCTGGCAACCCGGCAAACCCAGAATCGCCGGCAGCAGTCTCGCACCCGAGGAAAAACGCCAACTGGAACGGAAACTGCCCAAACCCTTACCGGATGCTCAAACCATTAACTCCTTCCAGTTTATGGAATTGATTGAGTTTCTGCACAGCCGCTCCCAAGAAGATCTCCCACCTGAACGCCGAATGCCCCTCAGTGAAGCCTTAGCTGAGCATATCAAACGGCGTTTAATTTATTCAGGAACCGTTACCCGCATTGACTCCCCCTGGGGAATGCCGGTCTATGCTCTTACCCGCGCCTCCTATTCTCCCGCTAACGATGAGGAACGCAACTATATCATGGTCGAGGACACAGCTCGCTACTTCCGCATGATGCGAGACTGGACTCAACGGGAACCGAAAACCATGCGCTTGTTGGAAGAGTTGGATATCCCCAGCGATCGCCTCCAAGATGCGTTGACAGAACTCGATGAACTGATCCGGGGTTGGGCCGACAAATTCCATCAAAAAGGTGGTGAACCCACGGTCTTACAAATGGTGGTTGGGCCGCGAGACGATAGCTTTATGCCGTAGCCGGCCGTTCGGTATTCAGAGCGCAGCTGGCATCCGAGGGGGCGAGTCTTAGACTCGCCTCGTTTCTTATAGTCCACCGGTGAATTAGGCCTGGTTAAAAAAGATGGCGGCTGCCACAATCAGTCCTAATAACGCTAGGGGAACCCAAAGATTCGGGAGATCTGCCAGAGTCATAACGATCGCCGCTAGGATAGAACAACAGGATCATAGACGAGGGCCGATCCCATGATAGGTGCAGACCGGATTACCTGGCTCAAAACCCATACCATTCTCCAGAAACTATCTGAGGCGGCTCTAGCTGACTTAAACGACCAGCTCAGCGATCGCCACCTCTGCCAAGAGGACATCCTCAGCCAAGCCAATCACCCCCCCGATGGCATTTATATTCTCTACGAGGGTAAACTCCAGAGCGATCGCCCCCAAGGCTCCTATTGCCTCACCGCTGGAACCGTTCTGCACCTACAAGATCTCCTCTTAGACCGTAACAGCAACGAAACCGTAACCGCCCTAAGCGACAGCCAACTTTGGCAAATTTCCCGAGAAGACTTTAGCCATCTGCTCAATCGCCACAGCGAAATCTCACGGCTATTTTCCCAACAACTAGCCGACGAACTCGATCGCGTCTCCGCCGAACTCAGCTACGAACGAGAACGTCAAAGCGAACTGCGCCCCTATCTCGTCAACCGTATTCGTCGAGGCATTATCGGAACCAGTCGTTACGCCGTGCGTTTGCGACAAAGCATCAAAAAAGCCGCCAAAACTCGGGACTCCGTACTGATTTTCGGAGAACCGGGTCTGGAAAAAGATAACATGGCCAGCCTGATTCACTATGGTTCCCCCCAACGGCGAGAACCGATGATTCAACTCACCAGTGGCCTCCTGCAAACCAGCGGCGCCGAACTCTTTGGCCGAGTTAACGGTAAACCGGGCCTCCTCGAATGGCTAGGGGAAGGAACTCTCGTACTGAACAACGTTCAGGATCTCCCCGACGAACTGCGGCCCCAAATTGCCCAACTGCTAAAAACTCAAACCTATTCCCCCGTCTCCCGCGATCGCCAAACGACTCCAATCACCTGCTCATGTAAGGCTCGTATCATCCTCATCTCCGAACGAACCGCCCCAGAATTTACCGACTGTATTGCTCAAAGCATCAAAGTTCCCCCAGTGCGGGTTCGCAAAACCGATATTAAAGCCCTCCTCGACTACAACCTCAGCCTCTGCTGTCGCAGTCGAGGTATTCCCAAACCTGGCGTCACCCCCGAGGCCATTCGTCGGTTGCAATCCTACGACTTTCCCAATAACCTACGGGAACTCAGTAGCCTGGTGAAGCGGGCCGTGACTCAAGCCGATGGTGCCGACGAACTGACCGAGGAACTGTTTTGGTCTCAAGATAACAAAACCACTCGCCTGCGCTTTAATTTATTTAAAAGCTATCCGCAACTGCGTCAGTTTCTTCGAGGTCGATTTTGGCCGGATGGACTCAACTATGGAATTACCACCTGGGTGTTTGCCTTGGTGGTAATTCTGCTGTTTGTAGGTCCCCAAACCCGTGATCAAAATGTAGCCCTAAATCTATTTTGGGCTTGGTGGTGGCCGTTGGTCTTACTTAGCTTCCCCTTCGTGGGACGACTTTGGTGTGCCGTTTGCCCGTTTATGATTTATGGGGAACTGAGTCAAAAACTCTCCCTAAAACTATTTCCTCGAAAGCTCAAACCCTGGCAGAGACAAGCCGCAGAACGTTGGGGAGGCTGGTTTTTATTTGGACTGTTTGCCTTAATTTTTCTTTGGGAAGAACTCTGGCATTTACAAAACACTGCCTATTTATCCAGTTGTTTATTATTACTAATCACCGCAGGAGCCGTCATTTTTTCGCTTCTATTTGAGCGGCGATTTTGGTGTCGGTATCTATGTCCAATTGGCGGAATGAACGGCTTATTCGCCAAACTTTCCATGACCGAACTACGGGCGCAAACTGGAATTTGTTCCGCTGAATGTACCACCTATCAATGTTACAAAGGAGGACCTGAGAAAGGGGAAGGTCAAGAGACCGAGGGCTGTCCTCTATATTCCCATCCCGCCCAACTACAAGATAACCGAGACTGTGTGCTCTGTATGACCTGTCTCAAAGCCTGTCCCCATCGGTCTGTAGAAGTCAATCTACGGCCGCCGGGAATTGAACTCTGGACAACCCACACGCCCCACAGCTACGAAGTGGCGTTACTGTTCTTACTTCTAGGCGGGGTGTTCCTGCGACGACTCCCGGAACTACAGGAGTTGTTAGGTTGGTCGTTTAACGTAGATGGCTTTGGGCAACATTTAGAACTCTCATTGTTGGCTTTACTGTTGCCGGCGATCGCCCCCCTAGTGGCGTACGGTCTCATACAGGGCATTCACCGCCTCTGGAACAGCCCCAAACCCAAGCCCTTTATCACATTAGCCTATGGCTATCTGCCCCTAGTCTGGGGGGGCAATTTAGCCCATTATCTGCACTTAGGCTTAGGGGAAGCCGGGCGCGTCTTACCGGTGACCTTAGCCACCTTTGGCATGAGTGGTGCGAATCTGCCCATCTGGGTAGCTGACCCAGCCGTCATCAGCTTCTTACAAGGAACCCTCCTGATGGTCTCAACCCTCTTAAGCCTGATTCTGACCCAGAAAATTGCCCGTAAATCCTGGCGCTTTCTGCTACCGCAACATTTGAGTGCGATCGCCCTCGGCTGGAGTCTCTGGGCCGTCATTCTGCCTTAAGAACCAGACCCCAGTTCCCAACGCCTTAGGAACCGGGGTCTGAGTTGATAGGGGCAAAACGGTCAAGCCGCGATCAGACGGGAGATCAACCCTTCGCCACCATGGTCAAGATCAAGTCGATGGTACGGTTTGAATAGCCCCATTCGTTGTCATACCAGGACACCACTTTGAAGAAATTTGCATTCAACTCCATACCAGCGGTGGCATCAAAAATACTGGAACGGGGGTCAGTAGTGAAGTCCGTCGAGACAACCGGATCTTCCGTATAGCCAAGAACCCCCTTCATGGGACCCTCAGCCGCTTTTTTCATGGCCGCACAAATCTCAGCATAGCTGGTGGCCTGCTCCGTGCGGAAGGTTAAATCCACCACCGACACATCAGGAGTAGGAACCCGGAAGGCCATCCCCGTTAGGCGGCCCTTCAGGACAGGAAGCACCAAACTAACCGCCTTCGCGGCCCCGGTGGAAGCAGGGATAATATTTTGCGGTGCGCCACGGCCAGCCCGCAGATCTTTTTGACTTGGGCCATCCACCGTTGGCTGAGTGGCGGTCATGGCGTGAACCGTAGTCATTAAACCCTCAGCCAGACCAAAGTTATCCTGAATGACCTTAGCAATAGGCGCTAAGCAGTTGGTGGTACAACTGGCATTGGAGACAATGGGATGTTGACTGGGGTCATACTCTCCCTCGTTCACGCCCATAAGTAGGGTTTTAACCTTCTCTGGGTCTTTCGTGGGGGCAGAAATAACCACCCGCTTGGCGCCGGCCTCTAAGTGCTTCGAGGCTTTGTCATAGGTGGTAAACAGTCCTGTGGACTCAATGACGTACTCAACTCCGTACTTAGCCCAGGGAAGTTGAGCGGGATCTCGTTCCGACGTGCAGGGAATGAATTTCCCATTGACGACAATTCCATCGGTTTTGGCTTCGACGGTTCCCTGAAAGCGACCGTGAGTTGAATCGTATTTAAGGAGATAGGCCAGGCTTTCGGGAGGGACTAGGTCGTTAATCCCGCAAAACTCAATCTCGGGATTGTCCAGTCCAGCACGGAAAACTAAACGTCCAATGCGACCGAAGCCGTTGATTCCAACTTTGACCATGATGATGATTCCTTTAACACAGATGAATGGGCAGTGTCCCGGCGTCCGGTTTAGGTAGACTCCTTGGCCCCGTCGGCTGGCGGAAACAGAAGGCGGCGATCGCCGGTGGCACATCTGTCAGGCACAATAGAGCAGGGTTTAGAGATTCACCCTTTTGGGACTACCGTTACCATATCGCGATTTCTGAGCTATGCCGGCGGTTAAGATAACGGCTGAATCCCTCAGTAGACTGATGACACAAGGCTTAAAAGCTGCCGATTGCTACCATCTTGGCTTTAGGAAAGCTTTAAGGTTGTCATCGTGCCGCGTCTACTTGACAGGCTGCTGGCTATTGGGTGGATGGGATTTTGGAATTGTTCACCGGGAAATGGGACAGGGGGAAATCCGGGGCGGAAAGGCGACTCGTGCGGCTTTAGCCGCAGTTAGCAGTGGTATAATTGCATGACCTTCTCTAAGACCCGAATGAAAGGGGCTTAACATCCCGTGAGGGCAGACTTGCATCACGCAGAAATGTCGGTAGCAAAGTCGTTTCATCGGTGAGAGACAAAAGGAAGTT
>SMDP01000153.1 GCA_012911965.1 Geitlerinema sp. P-1104 | reverse complement strand
AACGTAGCCAGTTAAGGCTTAAGCTGGTCAGCTATTCTGTTGCGGGAGGCACGAAGCCTCCGTGCTTCAGCCGGGGTTGCTGACGAGTCCTCGGGTTCATCGAGATGTTCGGCAATCTCATGGTAGAGATTGGCCACATGGTCGTCTTGCAGATAGTAGAACACATTGCGCCCCTGTCGTCGGTAGCCCACAATACGATGGGCGCGGAGGGTGCGCAGTTGATGAGAGACCGCTGACTCGCTCATGTTGACCACCGCCGCCAGGTCACAGACACATTGATCGCCCTGGGATAAGACCGAGAGAATGCGCAGCCGATTGGGGTCGCCCAGACAACTAAAGAAGGTGGCCATGCGTTGGGCTTTGTCGACATCAAGTAGCTGCGATCGCCGCGATCGCACCTCACTTAAATCCACCGGATGGCGAACAGAGCAATGAGGGGTTTGAGATTGAGGGCTAGGCTGCGGTTTATCCATAATTACTTTCTAGTTTAACGCAAAGCCAGGCTCTCTCGACCTCAATCTGTCCCTGAGACGAACCTTGAAGCATCTTTCTACCACAACACTCCCTGAAATTTCTGGCAGAAAATGAGAAGTTTGTGGTGATGTCGTTAATATATGTTAACATTTCTGACAAGTTAGAGTCGGCCCAGTCTATCGTCTTGTCTCGATCCTCACTGCGCTGGGACTGGTTTTAGGAGGAGCGACTGTCGTTACTGAGATCCCCATGAGCCTATTAATCGTTGGTGCCACCGGTACCCTAGGAAGACAAATTGCCCGTCAAGCGATCGACGAAGGATATTCGGTCCGCTGTCTTGTCCGCAGTTTTAACCGAGCCTCATTTCTGAGAAAATGGGGCGCAGAACTGGTTCGTGGGGATCTCTGCGATCCTAGTACTCTCCCCCCAGCCTTGGAAGGCATCACCCATGTCATTGATGCCGCCACCGTTCGTATCACCGACTCCCTGAGTATCAAAGAAGTCGATTGGGATGGCAAAGTGGCCCTAATCCAAGCGGCGCAACAAGCCGGAGTTGAGCGATTTGTCTTCTGTTCGATCCTCAACAACGACCAGTATCCCCATGTTCCCCTCATGGAAATCAAACGCTGTACCGAGCGTTTTCTGGCCGAATCCGGACTCAACTACACCGTCTTACAACTGGCAGGCTTTATGCAGGGGTTAATCGGCCAATATGCCATCCCCATCCTCGACAATCAACCCGTTTGGATTACCGGCAAAGCCGCCCCCATCGCCTACGCCAACACCCAGGACATCGCTAAATTTGCCGTCAAGGCCCTTAGCCTTCCCGAAACCGCCAATCAAACCTATCCCGTCGTGGGAACTCGGGCCTGGAGTGCCGAAGAAATCATCCAACTCTGTGAACGTCTCTCGGGCCGCAACGCCCGCATTACCCGGGCCCCTCTGGGCTTGTTGCGAACTGTGCGCCGGGCGGCCCGCTTCTTTCAATGGGGTTGGAACGTCGCCGATCGCCTCGATTTCGCTGAAGTCTTGGCTTCTGGAAATCCCCTCACTGCCGAGATGGATCACGTCTATCCCGTCTTTGACATCAACCCCAACGACATGACGACTCTGGAAGCTTACTTGCAAGAGTATCACAGTCGCATTATGAAGAAACTCAAAGAAATTGAGTACGAACAAGAAAAAACCAAAGCACGCAAGAAACGGCAGCGATCGCCCTTCAAATCCTCAGATTAGCCCCCAAAAACCCCAAACCGGACTATTGTGCTGGGGAACATTCATGGGAAGATACTCTGGGATCATCACCATCCCTCAACAGATTGTTCAACGTACAACCTAAGAGGTAAACTCCGAGCGTGCCGAAAGTTGGCATTATCTACAACGAAGTCAAACCCGCCGCCTGCCGCGTCAAAACGCAACTCGAACAGGATCTGACCGCCCGAGGATGCCAGGTGCGGGTTGCTACGGGAATGGGAGGCATTCTAGGTCACTCCAAACCCGATAGTCCCGTTTGTCATACCCCCATTCATGGCTTAGTTCCCCCCGGATTTGATAAAGACTTTGACTTTGGCATCGTCCTAGGAGGCGATGGGACTGTCTTAGCCGCCTTCCGCCAGGTTGCCCCCCTAGGCATTCCCCTATTAACCGTCAATACCGGACATATGGGGTTCCTGACGGAAACCTATCTCAGTCAACTCAACAGCGCCCTAGAAGCGGTCTTTGAGGGACACTATCGCCTCGAAGAGCGCACCATGGTAACCGTGCGGGTGTTGCGCGAGGAGACGGTTCTCTGGGAAGCCCTCTGTCTCAATGAGATGGTCTTACATCGGGAACCCCTCACCAGTATGTGTCACTTCGAGGTCATCGTCGGGCAACATTCCCCAGTCGATATTGCTGCCGACGGTGTGATTGTTTCCACCCCCACCGGTTCAACGGCCTATGCCCTCTCCTCCGGCGGCCCGGTGATTACCCCGAACGTGCAAGTGCTTCAGTTAGTGCCAATTTGTCCCCACTCCCTCGCCTCCCGGGCCTTGATTTTCTCCGATACGGAACGGGTGCAAGTGCTACCGGCGACTCGGGAACGGATGATGATGGTCGTCGATGGCAATGCTGGTTGCTATGTCTTACCCGACGATCGCGTCGTCATTGAGAAATCTGACTATACCGCTGGCTTCGTACGTCTGCGTCCGACGGAATTTTTCCGAGTCTTACGGGAAAAACTCGGCTGGGGATTACCTCATATCGCCAAACCCACTTCCGTGGAACTCCCCTAGGGGCGGGGATACCGGGGCGATCGTCCCAGGGAAATCTCCCATTGACCCCCCCAAGCCGATCCCCCAAAGACGTTAAGATATATAAAAGGCTGAATCGCGGCATCAAGAGCGAGTCTAAGCAAGTCCAAGCCAGCCGTCTAATTACAGCTATCGTTATCGAGCCTCGGAAGTATCCTATGAACCTACCGATTCAAGCGGTCCAATCTCCCTATTACGGCGGTTCAACGAATCGCACTCCTCCCCCGGATTTGCCCTCCCTACTTCTTAAAGAGCGAATCGTCTATTTGGGGATGCCTCTGGTTTCTGAGGTCACCAAGTTGATCATCGCGCAACTGCTCTATTTACAGTACGACGACCCCGACAAACCCATCAAAATTTATATCAACTCCACGGGAACCTCCAACTATGGCGGTGAACCGGTTGGCTTTGAGACTGAGGCCTTTGCCATTTGCGATACCCTCAACTACATCAAGCCGCCGGTTCATACCATTTGTTTGGGAACGGCGATGGGAATGGCAGCGATGCTTTTGTCGGCGGGGACTCCCGGCTGTCGTGCCAGTCTGCCCCATGCCTCAATTATTTTGCAACAGCCGAAAAGCTTTGCCCAAGGACAAGCCACCGATATCCAAATTCGGGCTAAGGAAGTTCTGGACAACAAAGCGACCATGTTGGAAATTTTTGCTCAGAACACCGGTCATTCTGTCGAGAAAATCGGCAAGGATATGGATCGCTTGTTCTACATGACTCCAGAACAAGCCAAGGAGTATGGCATCATTGACCGAGTTCTCGTGAGTGAGAAAGGGGATAAACACACCCAACAACTGGCGGGTGTGTCCTAAACCAGAATGCTACGTTGATCCATCTGCTGCCCATTCAGGGCGCTTGACTATCTTTATCGTTTTAAGGGAGAATTTCGCGTTATGCCTATTGGCATTCCTAAAGTTCCGTATCAAATGCCTGGGGATACCTACACCCAGTGGATTGATATTTACAACCGCCTCTATCGCGAGCGGATTATCTTCATCGGCGAGGACATTGACGACAAACTCGCCAACGATGTGATTGCCGTGATGCTGTATTTAGCCTCAGAAGATCCTGATAAAGACATTATGGTCTATATCAATTCTCCCGGTGGGGTGGTGAGTTCTGGTATGGCTATCTATGACACCATGCAGCATATTAAAGCCGATGTGGTGACCATTTGCGTTGGCTTAGCGGCATCGATGGGGTCATTCTTACTATCCGCCGGAACCCCTGGAAAACGTCTGGCCTTACCCCACTCCCGAATTATGATTCACCAGCCTTCTGGGGGAACTCGTGGCCAAGCCAGTGACATTCAAATTGAGGCTAAGGAGATTCTACGGATTCGCCATCAGTTGAATGGGATTTATGCGGCTAACACGGGACAGCCGATTGAGAAAATCGAGAAGGATATGGATCGGGATTTCTTCCTCTCGGCAGAACAGGCCAAGGAATACGGACTGATTGATCGCGTCTTGGAAGGAAAGCCGGTCTAATTGGTTAAATGGGGCTTCCCTCGGCTACAATCCGGGGGAAGTCCTCTTTTTTTGTCCTTTTGTTGAGCCTCCATGGAGTTACTGGATTGTTATCACCTCTTAGGATTAACCCCTCAAGCTAGTCTCGCTGAGGTGAAGGCCTCCTATCGGCGTTTGGCGCGACGGTTACATCCGGATCTCAATCCTGGACTCCCTCATGATCCCTTTGTACGCTTGCATCAAGCCTATCAGGTGCTGTTGGAGGCGGTTCCGGCTAGGCCGATGAACTCTCAGGGGCCGGTTCCCACAACGGCCCCACCGGCCCATACCCCAACAACGTCCTCGCCACCACCGTCTTCGCAACCCCCTTCACCGTTCCGCCATCATCCCGAACTGTCCCCCTTAGACTGTCAGTTGAAGTCTCAGGCGTACTATCGTCTGCAACGGTTACTCAGTCAAGGGAAGTTTGCCTATGCGATCGCCCTCGTGGAAGGGTTATCACAACGACTGGCGGTGGATATTGAAGTGCGTCAGTGGCAAGCGGTAACCTATCAGCGGGTGGCCCGTCAAGCTATGCAGCGCGGTGAGTGGCGTAAAGCCGACATTTATCTGAAAAAAGCGTTGCGCACCGATCCTCATAACCGCAGTCTTCGCCAAGAAGTCGAGCGAGATTTCCAACAGTTACAGCGACAGGTGCAACAACGCTCTCGTCAACCGAAACGCTAGTATCACATAAAGCTGATTTTGTCAACCCAAACTTAAAATCATCTAACGTCCTCAACTCTCGTCCTGGAAGGCCGGCAGAGGCGAGTCAGGGAATTGTCGCCGGGGAACTGGGGCGGCGAAGGGTTGTTCCTCCACTTCATCGTAAATGAGGCTCTCCTCCTGAGCGCCCTCGGGGGTACGAGGGAACAGGCTGCTGCCGGGGGCTGGCGTGTGATTCTCCGGGGACATGATCCGGGGGTCTTCACCAAACTCGATGGTGTCAGGACTGTCCAAGGAGGTGTTGGATTCATCGGATTCGGGGGAGGTAACGCTCAATTCCGGTTGCGTCTCGACTCTGGGTGAACTCTCCTGAACAGCGTCACTGGGGCGGGAGGGAGGTTGATTGGCGATTTGGCTCACCGTTGCGTCATGGGTTAGATAGATATGACCTAAGGTTTGTCCCTGGTAGCTGCGACGGGTAAAACGCCAACCGGGATCGAGGTGAAGGCGATAAAAACCCCCATCAGCCCGTCCCTGTGTCCGTCCGAGTTCCAAGCGGGGCAGGCTGCGATCGCCCCCCATGGGAATGCCCATTAAGACTAATTCTCCACCGCGCTCTCTAACGTGTAGATTGTAGCGTAATCCTAAATCTTGTTGTCCGGCCCGAATGGAGTAGCCATTGCTATCCGTGCTGCGGCCACAAATGCCCGTAAAGTCAAACTCGAGTAACAACGGATCGACCTGGGTGGGATTGCTGCCTCGTTCTTGCCAGCAGGGGCGACTATCCGACCGTTGTTCAATGACGAGGAGTTGATAGCCGTTGGTTCGCCCGACAGGGGCGGCAATGGCGATAAATTGACCCGAATCGACTTCGGCCTGTTCAAATCGTGCCGCGACCTCAGAGGTGCGTGAGTTTTCTTGATGACTGTGGGCGATCGCCTCCGGGGTCATGATCCCCCCCAAGCCTAGGGTGGCCAGCCCTAAGAGGATCCGTTGTCTTAGAAGTTGCATACGCTCTTGTTTTTCCCTGTGTGATGTGCGAACCGATTAATACTTAACCAATAATTAAGACCACTCATTGCTCGCCTGTCAAGTCAACATCAGGATCGAATAGCCCCGATTAACTCTCCCAGGGATCGGCCATGCCCTCAGTTACCATCTCCCCATGACTCGGGGAGAGTTGCGCTTCGTCAATGGCGACCATTTGCCGGGCAATTTGACGGCTAGGATTGCCCCCCCAACGATCCAGAAAATCTTTAAAAAAGGCTTCTTCTAACCAAGTTTTGGTGACCACGGCCAGGGGTAACGCCAAAATTAGCCCCAGCAAGCCTAAAAAGGTGGCAAAGAAGATTTGAGCTGTCAGAGTGACAGCGGGCAACAGGGAAATCTGTTTCCGCATCACCATGGGGCTAAACCAGTAACTCTCCACATTTTGGATCACCAGGTATAAAATCAGCACCCCGAGGGCTTTCAAGGGGGTATCTAGCAGTGCCACGGAAATGGGAAAAATGACACTTAACATCGGGCCAATGTTGGGGACAAAGTTAAACACTCCCGCCAGCAGGGCATGGGCAAAGACAAAGCGAACCTGTAGGGCGGCTAAGCCAATCGCGCTCAGCATGGCCACAAAGATGGAGTTAATGACAATGCCCCCCATCCAACCCAGCAGCACTTCTTCACAGAGGTTGAGAATGCTATCAGCGCGTCGGCGGTAAAAGGAGGGAAACAGCCGAATCAGCAGCTTGCGGTAGGAGGTAGGATCGACGAGAAACATAACTGTCAACACCAACACAAACAGCAGCTTGACCAGCACCGCTAGGGAGTTGGAGAAGAAGGTGACGAAGTTCTCGATCACATTTTGAGCCAGGGGCCCCACCTGTTGGGCTAATTCAGAAAAGTTGGGCAGTTGTAGTTGTTCTAAGTTCAGCCAAACTGGTGGTGAAATACGAATTTGATCAAGCCAATTGAGGAAGCGTTGAAAGCCGATGGGAGCCAGTTCGATGAGCTGTTGGAACTGATTGATAAATGGAGGTGCGACCAGGGCAAAAAACAAGGTACCAAATAGACCCACTAAGACAATTGCAATGAAGACTGCCATGCCTCGTGAGAGCTTCATATGCAGGCGATCGCCCCAAGTTTGCAGAAGCCGCACCAAACTATTCAGAGCAACCGACAACACGATTGCACTCATTACTAACAGGAGGGCTTCGCGAAATTCCCAGATAATAACGAGGGCGATAATAAAGCAAATAACAGCAATCCAGTCACCTAGTTTCACAACAGCAAATCACTCCTAGCTAGTTGTCATAATAAACAAGAAACAGGGGAGAAATCATTAAGACCGAGGGCAAAAAATAGGAAAATAGACCCCGCTTGCTAGTGTTAAATACACCTGTGAGCGGGGGCAAGTGATGCCTATTTCTGAGGTCTTCGGGCTTTTTTGTCCTGTTTTCCCTGCCTATTGCCCATGATAATCTCTCGGAGGGCTTGGAAGGCAAATTGAGGCAGAGCCAACATGCGGCGCCAACGCCAGGGTTCTTGATACAGCCGGTAAGCCCATTCTAGATGATTATCTCCCATCCAACGGGGGGCGCGGGGTTTCACACCGCCCCAGATGTCAAAACTTCCGCCCACGCCGATCCAGATGGCCTGAGGACAGCAATGGCGATGCTGTTGAATCCAAAGTTCTTGGCGGGGAACGCCTAACCCTACTAGAATCACGGCGGGCTGTTGCTGTTGTAAGTCTTGTAGGAGTTGCTGCTGTTCGTCGGGGCTAAGATAGCCGTGATAGACCCCGCTGAGGTTGAGGTGGGGATATTGCTGACGCAGGTTAGTGGCGGCCTGTTGGATGACGTCAGGCTTCCCGCCGTAGCAAAAGACGGCTTCTTGGGGGGAGAGTTGGGAGAGAAGGCCTTGGGCCAGTTCAATACCGGGTTGGCGTGTGCAGGCTTGGCCGAGGAGTTTTAGGTATAAGACAACGCCGGCCCCGTCGGGGATGACTAAGTCCGCTTGCTGAATGGCTTGGGCGAGTTGGGGGTTTCGTTGGGCCTGCATGGTCATTTCGGCGTTGAGGGTGACGACATGCTGGCCCCGCTGCTGATCGAGTTGCGATCGCAGCCATTGGCAATAGTTAGGATGGAGATGGACGGGACTTCCGAGAATGGAGAGAGTGGGTAAGGGGTCAGCGGTCATGGCATGATTGAGGGGTTGGCTCCACGTTGGCTCGATTGTATCTGGATTTGCTATGTCTTTAACCCTCGATCGCGTTTCCCTGGCGGCGGCTTCGGGGCGCTTGACGCTACTCCAGGAAATTTCTCTAGATCTTCTGTGGGGCGATCGCCTGGGGTTGGTGGGGATTTCGGGGGCGGGCAAATCTCTGCTGTTGCGCCTGTTGAATCGCTTACAAGATCCGACAGCGGGGACGATTCTCTGGGGCGATCGCCCGTTAGGGGAGATTCCCATTTTGGAGGTACGCCGTCAAATTGTTTTGGTTCCCCAGGAGTCGAGGTTATTGGGGATGACGGTTATTGAGGCCATGGCCTATCCCCTCAAATTACGGGGGGTGGGGGCGGCGGAGATTCAGCGACGCATTGATGAGTGGTGCGATCGCCTGAAAATCCCTTCGGATTGGTTACCTAAAACGGAACTGCAATTATCCCTCGGCCAACGCCAATGGGTGGCGATCGCGCGGGCCTTGGTGACGCAACCGCAGGTTCTCTTACTCGATGAACCCACATCCGCCCTGGATGTGGGCCGGGGAGAGATGTTGATGGAAGTCCTCTCGACGTTGACTCAGGAGCGATCGATGATTCTGGTGATGGCGAATCATGAGTTAGATCTGGTGCGTCAGTTCGCCTCCCAGGTGCTACACCTACAAGGGGGGCGCATGGTTCACTATGGGCCCGAAGCTGAGATGGATTGGCAACAGTTACACCAACAGCTTATCAGCGCCCGTCAACAGGCGGATCAGGATTGGAACAGGTTCGACTCTTAATCGCTTGGGAGTTAGAAGAGTCCCCAGTCGTCAGAACGGAGAAGTTTGAGTTGTTCGAGGCGTTGACTGAAGTAACTGTGATCCAAACGACTGTGGTTATCCATCATGGCGTTATTGACGGCGATGGCCCAACTCCAGAGATGGGCCGCTTGGGTGAGGGGTTGAAACATCTCTGTTTCAACGGGTTCGAGGGGACTAACGCTTTCATAGCCGAGAAGGAACGCATCCCGAATTTTGCGACTAATGCCAGTTCGTAGGGCAATGTGGAGGAATTTGGCTACATCGAAGGCTCGCCAACCATAGCCACATTGGTCAAAATCAAAGAGGGTCACCCGCCCATCAGGGGTAAAATGAGCATTGCCACTATGGGGATCTCCCCAGCAAATTGTCCAGTGGGGTTCTGACTGGGGCAGGGCTTCTAGGCTGGCTTTGCTGTCGGCGATGGCCTGGGTGAGATAGTCGCGATCGCGGGGACGATGGGAGAAGAAGGGGGCGATCACCTGCCAGGAACGATTGAATAAATACTCTAAGGAGAGGGGTTCTCGATGATAGCGACTGCGAAAGAGATGGGCTGCTTCATGGATGCGGGCTAGGGTTTCTCCGAGGAGGTGACTTTGGTTGGGGTTGACATCTCCTAGGGGTACTTCCCCTTCGGCAAAGACAAACAGGGCGGCATAGCGTTCCCCTTCTGGGGCGTTAATGTCTACCGCTAGGCGATTATCAGTCGTTCGTAGGGGATAGGCGACGGGTAAACAGCGATCGCGACAGAATGAGAGAAATTCTAATTCAAAATAGACATCCGAACGACTGCGCCAGTGGTAATGAGAGACGCGCAAAACATAGGAGCGGGTAATGGTTTGCACTAAGTAGACATCACTCAATCCCCGGTTCCAAAACTGACAGGAGATGACTCGCTCAATGTCATAGCATGATAAAACCTCGGAGATTAGGGCTTGAGGTGACAGGCTCGAATAGATGGTTGGGAAGGTGGGGCGATCGCTGCCAAACTGAGAACCCGGATGAGGAACCATCACAGGAACTCGTTGAGTATCGAGCGACTGAAGCCTAGTGGGAGCAGGATAGAGTTGCATCATGGTAGGTGAGGAGAAACAATATTCAGTTGTGAGGTGAAAGCTGTGGCGACCAATTTGAAACCGAGGAATACCTAAGTCATATTTTAGATCAAACTGCTCTCAATTGACCGTTTAATTTGCGCCAGTACGCCTCATTCCGTCATCTGATTTATTCCCATCACCCCAGCTTGTTTTGTCAAGATATGCTGACAAAATGAGAGTGCCTAAATCCTGTTGAATTGTAGCTTTTGAGACAGTTTCCTGAAAAAGATTGCGGTAGGCAGACCCAGCTCGGAGGTGATAAGCCCAGGCCAATATCCTTTAAAATGACAGAGTTTGTGAGCGGGATGAGGGACTGATGGAGGTGGAATCGAGACAATTCAGCGAGGCTCAACGGCAAAGGCTTCGGCGATCGCTGCTAGAGTGGTATCGTCACCAGGGGCGATCGCTCCCCTGGCGCGATCAACCAACCCCCTACCGAATCTGGATTTCGGAAGTAATGTTGCAACAGACGCAAGTCAAAACCGTTCTCCCCTACTTTGAACGGTGGATGCAGCAGTTCCCCGATGTCCAACATTTGGCCCAAGCAGACTTACAAACCGTTCTCAAGGCTTGGGAAGGATTAGGCTACTATGCCCGGGCCCGCAACCTACACCGTAGCGCCCAAGA
>SMDP01000152.1 GCA_012911965.1 Geitlerinema sp. P-1104 | reverse complement strand
TGGCGAATTTCCAGGGCGATCGCCCGCCCGCCACAGTCTTCGATGGCATCATGGAGTAGGGCGGCGATCGCCTCATCCTCCGTGGCCCCATATTCTAAGGCTTCACTGGTGACCCCCAGCAGGTGGGCGATATAGGGAACCCCAGACCCCTTGCGAACCTGAGTTTTATGGAGTTCTGTCGCCCATAGGAGGGCCTGTGTAAATCGTTGTGATAGTACCATCGCCAACCCATGAACGGGAACAGTTCCATTTTGCCACTGAACGTTTCGAGCAACATTTAAACTGTTTGGAGGATTGATATGGCACGCAGGTTAAATGAAGGCTTCGAGTCCTTCCGTAAATTTTAAAGACTCAGTTTAACTATCATGAAACTGTAGCTCAGAGTATGTCATGAGGGGAAGCCGAGGATGCTAGGAGTCACAAGTCTCCGTCAAATCACGTTAGTTCCCGATAGTGCCATGGTGATGGCGGCCCCAACTTGGGCCGCCTATCAACATCTCTTGTTGGATTTGGGGGAACATCGCCCCAGTCGGATTGCTTATGCTGGAGGAGAACTGGAGGTTCGGATGCCGGGTGTGTTACATGAGCTGCTCAGTCGAGTCTTGGCGGCGATTGTTGCCACCTTGGCGGACGAATTGGGGTTAGAGTTTAATGATTTTGGTTCGGTACGCCTAGAACATCCCACCTCCCAGAGTGCCGTTGAGCCAGATGGTTGTTTTTATCTGCAAAATGCTCAACAGGGCCAGGGATTCGCTGTGGACATCTCGGCGATCGCCCCGGATTTAGTCATTGAGGTAGATATTGCCAGTCGTTCCCAGCGTCGGCTCCCCATTTATGCGGCGTTGGGGGTTCCTGAGATTTGGCTGTATCGTCAGGAACGGTTAGAGATTTTGCGACGGGTGGGGGAAGGCTATGAGCCTCAAGGAAATAGTGTTGCGTTTCCTGGGGTGAGTGCGAGGCAACTGAATCAGTGGTTAGGGTTGCGTCAGACGGGGACGGATTTAACGGTGATTCGTGCTGTGCGACAGTTTTGCCACGAGGTGGGTGACTAGGGAGGCGGCTAGGCGGTCACCCCCACGGTCGGGTGTGTTCGCGCCACCAGAGAGAGGTGGTTGACACCCCAGAGATGAAACAGCGCGATCGCACCAAGGGGTGTCTCGGTGTCTCATACCATTCGTTTGAAAAAAATAAAAAAAGGCGCGTTGCGCCAGGGGAAAAAAGGGCAAACAACAAAGTGCCAAGGGACTAAGGGCGTCAGGACTAAGAAGAGTCCATCGCTCGACGGGCACGCCCCGCCACCACAGGCACACACACTACCCGAAAACCCCCGAGGTTGTAGAAGTTAACGCGCGTAAAGTAGTAGCGAATGGCGCAACGACAGTTCCTGGGATAGTGGAACCAGGACCCGCCGCGCAGCACTTTTTTGTTTTCTGTACTATTTTCATCAAGCCAAGCACTACCATCCTCTGGTGCGCCTTCATAGTTCCCATGCCAGTCGTCCTGACACCATTCCCAAACATTACCGTGCATATCATGCAAGCCAAAGTTATTGGGCGAAAACTGCCCAACCTCTGTGGTTTCACCTCGGTGCTCCCCTATAACACCACGACCATAAACTTTTGTGGCATCATAGTTCGCCAACTCATCCGTTAGGGTTTCACCAAAATGAAATGGGGTTTGGGTTCCAGCCCGACAGGCATATTCCCACTCCGCTTCACTGGGGAGGCGGTAGCTACGTGAGGTGTTAACGGAGAGTCGCTGGCAAAACTCCACTGCATCTTCCCAACTGACCCGTTCAACGGGACGGTTCTCGCCCTTAAACCGAGATGGGTCTGGCTTCAGTTCCCGTTCTACCTCTGGATAGGCTGCTACTACGCGCCATTGGGCCTGGGTAATGGGATAGCGCCCCATAAAGAATGAGGGGACGCTGACGGAATGTCGAGGCTGTTCATTGGGATGGTTTTTTAACTCCTCATGGGGTGACCCCATGAGGAAAGTCCCCCCAGGAATCTGAACCATGTCTAGGCCAACTTCGTCGCTGAGGGGTTCGCTGAAGTAAGTGGTGTAGCGTTTTTCTCGATGAATGACGATGCGTCGCTCGGGAGTGGTGTTCATGATGGGAGATATCAACAATAAAGCGCCAAGGGACTAAGAGGTTAAGGATTAAGAAGAGTCCATCGCTCGACGGGCACGCCCCGCCACCACAGGCACACACACTACCCGAAAACCCCTGCGGTTGGTGAAGACAACGCGCGTATTGAAGCCGCGAATGGCGCAACGACAGTTCCTGGGAAGGTCGTTCCAGGACCCGCCGCGCAGCAGCTTTTGATTTTCTGTAGTATTTTCTTTTAGCCAAGCACTATCATCCTCTGGCGCACCCTCATAGTTATCATGCCAGTCATCCTGACACCATTCCCAAACATTGCCGTGCATATCATATAACCCCCAAGCATTAGCGGGAAACGTTCCTACTGAGGTCGTTGACTTGCGGTAGACCCCTTTGGGACCTCCATTGTAGGTATAGTTGCCATCATAGTTAGCAAGCTCTGGGGTCACCGTCTCGCCAAAATAGAAGGGGGTCTGGGTTCCAGCACGACAGGCATATTCCCACTCTGCCTCACTGGGGAGACGATAGAGTTGTCCGGTCTGATTAGAGAGTCGTTGACAAAATTCTATGGCATCACGCCAACTGACCTGCTCAACGGGTAAATCATCCCCTTTAAAATGTGAGGGGTCAGGGTCTAGATCCCGTTCAACGGCTGAGTAGCTTGACACCTCGCGCCATTGAGCTTGAGTGACCGGATAACGCCCCATGAAAAATTCAGAAACCTTTACTGGATGCTGGGGTCTTTCGCTATCTCGGCTCTCAGGTTCCTCTTCTGGCGCTCCCATGAGGAAAGTCCCGGAAGGAATCAAGACCATCTCTAACCCCAATTCATCATTGAGAGGTTCAACATAGCCTTCTGCCTCACCCTGGCGGCGCTGAATCACCCACTCATCTCCCTCACCAGTTAGGGTTGCCGTCCCAAACCGGAAAATTTCCTTAACGGTGATAACCGCCGGTTCATACTCCAGAGTTTGCAGGGGAGGCCAGCCAGGGGGAAGTTCTCCCGCACCTTGTCGTAATTGTTGAGCAAAACTGGCATATTGCCCACCCAGATGCTCCAAAATGGAGGCGGTAAGACTGGCAAAGGCTTTCACCCCCGGCAACGGCTCGGGTTTTTCGGCATTCGGATCAATTAGGAAGGCACGAAACTCTGCCAGAGAAGCATATCCCAACCGTTCGGCAATATAACGGGAGACATGGCTGACAATGTCAATGACCTCAACCCCCGGTAAAGGCTTCAGCAAGATCTCACGAATGCCAGGGGTAAAGTCATATTGAACCAACTCGGGGTCAAGCCCATCCTCTTGGTCTGGTAAGCGCCGCAACAAGCCACTGAGAAAGACCTCGGCAATAGGTAAGGGCGAGGCCTCCGGCAGCATCGTGGCGCGGATGAGGCGCATAATCGGCAAAGTAATGACTGGGGCAGCGGCGAGTAACATCAGTAAGCGCCGCGCTCTAGGGGAGGAGAGGAGAAAAAACGTTTGAACTTGGTGTTGAGGGTCAGATTTGGCGGACTGGGCTGGGGGTTGAGGGACTTCGCCCCCCTCGCAGGGCAACAGATAGCCCGCCGTGGTTTGTTGTCCATCTCCTGATACCATACGACTCCATCGGGATAAGTCCCTGGGGTCACAGGTCACCACTGGCATCGGGAGACTCGTTCCTCGTTCTGAGGGAGACTCTAAGCCCAAAGGGTCTGCCTTCAGTTGCGGGTTGCTGGCTCCGGGGAGACTGTTGTGTAGAGCGACTTGAATGCCCCGTCCCAAAGCACTGCGCTCCCATGTCCAATCCGGTAACATCTGCCAAATGGCCGTTGGCATCACCGTTGCCCAAGTCTCTAAGATGGCCGACAGGGTTCCATTCCACCAGTAGCTGGCAACGCAATCGCTCAAGACCAGAATCAGTCGGCGACCATTGGGTTCAATGAGTTCGCTGGGACGATGGGGGGGACGTTGGGGATGCGATCGCAATCGGATATCCTGCCCCTGAATATCTAAGTCAAACCGTCGCACATCCCGAAAGGCCCCATAACGCTGTAATGCCAGGGTGATATCCTTCACAAGCCGCTGCCAGAGATTCATCGATGGTGTGGGGTCAACAATCAGGATAATGTCAAACCAGGGTTCTTGATCTGGTTCCAGGATGGGAACCCAGATTTGACTTTGGGCAATGCGCTCAACGGTTGCGGCTTCATCGAGCCGGGTTCCCACGCCCCGGTCAATCTGTTGTAAGAGGGGACGTAATGCCCGAATTAGAGAGAGGGGATTGTTTAATAGGGGGGGGTCATTGATCCAAATTGGTAAGGCCCTTGGTAAGGCTCGTTGTGGGAAAAGTGTGCTGGTTTGAGGAAACCCTGTAGCAACGTCCGCACTGGGGTCTTCTGGCGTGGGTGAGGGGTTAGGAGACTCGGTGGGTGCTTGGGAATTGGCAGCCTCTCGCCTCTCCTGGACTTCAGAGGGTTCTGTCAATTCAGAAGATGCTGGAGTTTGAGGAGATGTTGGAGTTTGAGGAGATATTGGAGTTTGAGGAGATGTTGGAGTTTGAGGAGATGTTGGAGTTTGAGGAGATGTTGGAGTTTGAGGAGATGCTTCTGGTTGCTCTTGAGTTAAAAGTAGCCAGAAGACATCAGCGATGTCTCGGGCGCTGAGTTGGGCTTCTTCTGCCAAGAGGGTGACGAACTGCTGAATCTCCATTAGCCGGGGTCGCTCAGTGGTTTGAATAGCAGTTTCTTCAGGCGCTCCATCTCCGCGTTGCTGGCTGGGTCGGGGTGAGCAATGCGATGCACAGCGTTGAGGAGTTGGTCTGTGGCGCGATCGCTGCGATTCCCAGACCCGACAAAATCCTGGATTAAAGCTTGCAATTGTTCTCGGACTCCCGCCCAGTTGTCCCCATCGCCCCGATTAAAATGAGACTCAACAATGGGCAACAGAGACTCAAGGGTGGGTTTGGGCATTTCTAGGCGCAGACAGCGGCGATAGAAGGCTGGGGGAAAGTCTCGCTCGCCGTTGCTGGTCATGATAATCAGTGGAAATTCGCAACATTGCACGCGACCGTTGCTGATTTCCGCTTCCATGTCGAGATCTTCTGTCCGCACCGAGACTGTGGCATCTTCGTTATCGACGTTCTCATCGCCATCCCGTCGGCGGCGTTTGCGTCGGACTAATTCAGGAATCTCGAACCGTCCTTCTTCAAATAGGTTTAGGAGGTCATTGGGCAGGTTCAAGTCACTTTTATCGATTTCGTCAATCAGCAACAGGCGGGGTGTACGGGAGGGTAAAAAGGCAGTTCCCACAGGACCAAGTTGGATATAATCCCCTAAACTTCCAGCTTCTAAAGCATTGTCTGAGTTGATACGTCGTTGTAATTCGTCAAGTTGGGTATCTTGCAGGCGGGCGATCGCATCATAACGATAGAGGGCATCTTGTAGCTGCGATCGTGCGGTGACAGACCAAACCAAGACTGGGGCAAGTTTCAATTCATAGGCGATCGCATAAGCCAGGGAAGTTTTCCCAGACCCTGGAACTCCCGTTACCATGAGAGGACGACGCAGATGTAGGGCAGCATTGACGGCATCGACAATCTCGGAATGACCCTGTGAATCGATCTGGATGCGGAAACTTTGTCCCCGTTGCTTAGCAGGTTGATCACTGTTGGCAATCTCCTCTAACCGTTGCCAATACGTCTGGTCTGCCTCTTCATTTACCGCGTTGCGGGGCAAAAACTCCCGCCAGGGGGGACGTTTGGGAATTTCCCTCAAACCGGGGGGATTATTGCGACAGTTGCCGTGAAATAGTTTCCAGGTACTCATAGGGAATTGAGAGAGAGGTCGTTGAACTTAAGATTGTGCGTAAAAGGGGGTTTGTTGACTCGGAAGCGTTGGGATGCGATCGGGACGGTCATACAGTACGGCTAAATGGCCATGATTCACCTGTTGTTGTCGAATTTGCTCTGCGAATCGAGCCGGTTCTATTAGATTATCGGATGTCAAAAGGTTATCCAATGACCTTAGTGCTGTCTCTCGGTCTAATTGGGACGATTGTGTCCACAGGGCGAGCGGTGTTGGGGCGTCTAGGAGTTGTTTCAGGAGATTATGACGAGTCTCCCGCTCTTTCGGTAAGCCCCTGGGAAGTCTATAGATAGGATAGTCTCCGCCTAGAGATCCGAGAAAGGTTTGACTGCTACAGTCAATTTCACCGCAACACTCGTTTAATCGATTCTCTTCAATGGCTTGCCTTAAGCTATTCCAACCTTGATTTAAGTTGATGCTTAACCCCGGTTTTTGACAGCGATCAAGCGATCGCACCAAGACACCTCGATGGGTTAACAAGCAGACCGTATCCTCAAACTCGTTGATCACGCTCCACCGGCTGAAATTCATATCCAGTAACGCCCAAGGTAAAAACACCTCTAATGTTACCCGCTGCCTAGTCTGTTCGCCGGCTTCTTCAAGCATCTTACTTTCGGCCAACTTAATCCATCTCGATAGGGGGTCTATCAGCTTTTGAGCGATCGTATCAGCCCGTTCTTCCTTTCTGACATGACTTAAATCGAGAATCATTCCCCGTTGTCCCGCATCCGCGCCATCGAACGCTTCAATTGAATTAGAACAACCATGAAGTTCTGCGGTCAAGCGAACTTCATCTTGGTTTTTTGGGTTTATCGAAACTAACAAATAAAAATAGCGGGCCAAATCATGATTCTCTTCCTGGGGATTTCTTATGTCCAAAATCCAATTTTCTAGACCTGTAAAGTCCCTGACATTCTCTACTTCCCTCGACAAGCGAATAGCATGAGTAACAAACAAACAAGTTAAAGAGAAATTATCATATTTTACAAGAAGATCCTTGATGTTATCAGGACTATCAAGAGGCGGTTGATCCGGACGGATCAGAGAAATAGGCTGGTCAAATCTTTGTTTGAATGCAATCTTACAAGCGGTTGAAAGAATCGATATATCGAGATCTAAAAAATGACTAAAAATTCTATCCCAATCCTCACTAGGGATGGCAGTCATGGGAGCATCAAAGATTCGATCAATTTCATTTTTGAGTTCAATAATGACAGGATTATCAGCATTTTCTTGACAGAACGTATTATAAAGTTTATCCAGTTTTCCTTGGCGTTGGGCGAACGTAATTAAATCAGAGCACAAGTGTTTAAGGTTACCATCTTGACTGATTTCCCCTAAGTTTTCCTCAAAGTCTTCGTCAACAAATATCTCTAAGTCTCTTTTACTTGGATAAACTTTTTGCAGGGCTTCACGAAATCGTTTCCTGTTCTTACCCGTCCATTCCATAGATTTTCAGCTTTCCTTCGGGACAACTAACGTCAAAATCGACGTGTACGTAATGAGTAAAAGCGACCCATAGTAAGGTCGATAAAATTCCAAACTTGAGAAAGGTTCTCCCGTTGCAAATACCCAAACGACAAATGCACCGGAAGAAATTGCAATTTGCGTCAGAGCAATAGGTTTTTGAGGGTCATAGGTCTGCTTGAAAATCCAACCAGCAGTTAAGATAATGCCGACAACAAAGAATATCCAGAGTAATCGGGTTTCTTGACCATCTTCAGAGCTTTTAATGATGCCACTGATAGCCAACCAAAAGCCAATGATTTCACTGGGAATATACTTAATGAGTCGGTCAAAGTAGCCATCAACGGCTTGCTTTCCCCGACTCTGAAACTCCTCTGTAACGATGCGACGACTCATATTGATTGTTGACCTTTACAAATTATAGGAACTGAGAAATTTTTGCATAGATTGACTGAAACAAAATCCCTTCCCGAAGGCTACCGAAACTCGTTTGTTTTTCCTTATGATGTAATGCAACCAGTCGCCAGTCTTCATTGAAACAGGGCGAACCGCTCGATCCCCCCTGAGTACGGTTGACATAGTATACCAATCCTCTCACATCATCAGTTTTAACGACGCCATTGTTACTTAATGACACCTTCATCCGTTCGCCGTCAGGATGTTGGAGAAGATTGAGGGGAGCTTTAGGGGGAAGTCGTTGGTGGGAATCATACTGTACAGGTTGCATAGTGGCGACTCCCTCCATCTCTAGCTGCAACAGGACATAATCAAGCTGAGCCACTGGACTGGCATGAATCACTGGCTGATGTTCAGCAACGGCGACGGGTTGAATGGTCACCCCACTCGGATCACTAATATAACCGAACTCAAATCGCAGGGAGCGGGCGATCGCCCCCAAATCGCAAGAGTCATCCAAACTCAGGACATGATAGTTGGTTAAAACTAGATTCGGCGCGATCAACACCCCAGTCGCTGATTCCTGGGGGCGATCATTATGGGTAATTCGACAGACCGAATTTGCCCAAGCCAACCCCCGCCATAATTGTCCCACATCGGCTTCCAGACTATATTGCCTGGGGAGAAATTGCTGTAGCTCATCCTCCGTAATCTCGTCATTCCAAGCTAATTGGGTATCGAGGGAAAGCCTAGGGTTGACATCAGAATTTAACTCTAGTTTGTTTTGAATCTGTCTATAGATGGGCTGACAAAAAATCTGTATTTCTGGATTTTGGGTATCTTCATAAAGGGCAATCAGCAAGTTGGTCATCTTACCTTTTGATTGCGCCCATATAATTAGATCGTGAGAAACGTGTTTTAGAGTCTTTCCTCCAGCGATCGCCGCTAAATTTTGCCGAAAATAATCATCCACAAATATCCGCAAGTCATCATAACTTGGGTATGCGGATAAAATTGCTTCTCTTAGCTGCCTCCTTTCTGGACCAGATAAATTGATGATAGGTTCCATTAGATTCATATTTGATGGGTCTTGCTGACGTTCAAGCCTATAATTCAAAGATTCAATTGTAGGCTGTATTGCCTGATTGATGGGTTTAGATAAATCTTGAATCTGCCAAATCCTAACCGTTGTGTCAGCACTTCCACTGAAAACTGTCTTTCCATCTGGACTAAACACCACAGAATAAACTGGACTAAGGTGTTTAAATGTTTGTAGTAGTTCTCCAGTTTTATAGTCCCAAATTCTGACTCGGTTATCGTTTCCACCACTTGCAAGCAAACGACCTTGAGGACTAAAACAAACTGAAAAGACCGAATCCCGATGCTCCGTAAGCGTCCGAATTATTTTTCCAGTGGACGTTTCCCATAAAATAATTGGCTGATCCGCTCCTCCACTGGCAATAAGTTCTCCATCTGGACTAAATGCTACAGAGTAAATACTCCCCACGGAAGAGTCAAACCAGGCAACTAAAGAGCCAACTAAATCTTCAGGGGAGGGTCGATTAAAGGTATTAAGTAATTCGCCATTGCGCCAATCCCAGACCTTAATGGCCCCATCCAAAGCACCGCTAACGAGATAACAACCATCTGAACTAAAGTCAACAGATGTGACATCCCAGCCGTGACCTTTTAGGCTTTTATCAAGTTTTCTAGTTTTCAATTTCCAGATTTTGACTGTGGCATCAATGTTGCCAATTGCTAGCATTTCCCCGTCTGGACTGAAGGCAAGACAGCTAGATCTCAAATTTAAGAACTTTCCACCAAGACTACCTTTTAGCTGTCCCATCTTAACATCCCAAAGCTTTATATTAGCATCACCAAATTCTAAGTTACTAGCTGTAGCTAGGGTTTGCCCATCTGGACTAAACCTCACTGCCATAACACCACTTGAATATGCTTTTAAGCTGTAGAGCAGCTCATTAGTTTTTAAGCTCCAGAGATTGATGGTCTTATCAGCACTACTACTAGCTAATGTTTGACCATCTGGACTAATTGCTACAGATTTAACTAACTCTGAATGATTTTTGAGGATGTGGACTGGCTGAGAGGGCAGTTTAGCCCTTATCGTCGATAAATCTAATTTTTTTTTGCGAACTTTCTCCAAGACTTTATGAATAATCTGGCTGGTGTTTAGTTCGATTTCATAAGATAAAATGCTTGGAATTAAAGGCAGAGTCGCTTTTAACTTGGCTGATGCTGGTTCCTTAGGCGTATTCAGTCTGTCGCGAATTTCCTTCACGACTTCCACAACTTCCGGCGACAGATTAGTTGCCTCAACTTGCTGCACAGCAACTGTTATATCTTGTAGGGATTCCTCCGCTTCTTGCTCATCATTATCAAAAACAAAGATAGCATCCTGGGTCATGATGTCCCAATACTCTGTTTCATATTGAGATATTTTTGAATTCGATTCTTTAATCTTTTCTTGAATTACCAACTCTTGCTGTAATCCATCGACAAGAGGCAGTTTTTTCTCGAAAAATGCTAATTTTTTGTACCACAACCCTAGAATTTCCTCTAAATCTTTCTGACGCTGTTGACTCATGATTCAACGTTAAGCAATATGAACTGAGGAATGGGGTGCTGAGAGTCCAGACCCCCACCTTGTCCGGTATTATAATCCATTTTTTATCGAAAATTTTGGGTCTAAAACCCCGTCCTTCTAGGACGGCTTTTGACAATCCTGCTTTTTTGTGCTAGGATTGTCCGCACAACCGATGCCAACGGTGCGATGCTTGTTCTTGAGTTCAAAATCAAAGGGAAGCCCCACCAATACGCGGCGATTGACGAAGCGATCCGAACCGCACAGTTCGTTCG
>SMDP01000151.1:7521-10729 GCA_012911965.1 Geitlerinema sp. P-1104 | reverse complement strand
TGCTCGCCCGCCTGTTGCCGCGATCGCACAAAGACACCAGCCGCAAGGAAGTTAAACGCCGCCTGCAACTGGTGATTGCTCACGATCGCGTAGACTTAAACCCGGCAACCATCGAGGCGATGCAGAAGGAAATCCTAGAGGTGGTTTCCCGCTATGTGGAAATCGACACCGAAGGCCTCAACTTTGCCCTGGAAAGTGATCAACGCATGACCTCGATTACCGCGAATCTCCCCATCCGTCGGGTTCGCAAAACAGCCACAGGTGAGGAGGTGGAGGAGATTGTGGGAGAGTTGGGGGATGACAATGTGATTCAGTTTGAGTTTGTCGAAGAAGAGGAGGCGGACACCGAGAACCCGGACATCCCTGAAGCCACCCCCAGCAACGATTCCCCCGCCTCGGAGACGGTGAACCCGGACGAGGAGGAGGGCGATCGCCCAGACCCCAGATCGTCCTAAATCGGGGTAAGATGCTCCTGGTATGCTATTCACGATCGCCCCTGTAGCTGTGACTGTCCAAAATTCCCTCACCTCCTCTCGACCTAATCCCAATTCCCTCGACTACGCCACCATTTGGCAAGATAGCCTGACCATCTTCTGGGGAGATTGGCTCGATTTACGAGTTCGCATCGCCCAAGTCGCCGCCTCGGGCCTCATCTCCCCCCTCATTTACATTGTCGCCTTCGGCTTAGGCTTGGGCAGTTCTGTCCGCCCCGGAACGGCAATTAGTGACGACTATAGTAGTTATCTGCAATTCATCCTACCGGGGATGGTGGCCCTCTCCTCCATGGCCATCAGTTTCGGCGGTACTACCTTCTCCATTTGTGGCGAACGACTCTACAGCAAAACCTTTGAAGAAGTGCTACTTTTGCCCATTCATCCCCTCTCACTGCATCTGGGAAAAATGATCGCCGGTGTGGTTCGAGGCTTAATGACCTCGGCATCAGTTATGGTGGTGGCTGTCCTCTTTCTCGGCTTCACCGAACAGGGAATTTCAGCGGTTTGGAGCTTTTTTAATCCCCTATTTTTATTAGTCTTAATCCTCAATTGTGCTGTCTTTGCCGGACTGGGGGTAATTGTAGGTCTTAATGTAAAATCCCTCGAAAGTGTCGGCTTACTCAACAACTTTTTGATTGTCCCGATGTCGTTTCTCGGGGCAACCTTTTTTGACCCCGCAACCTTACCCACTGCCCTTAAAGCCATTGTCTTTTGTCTGCCCCTAACCTATACCAGTATTGGCTTACGGTCAGCGGCTTATGGCTCCTTAGCAGACTTTACCTGGATTAGTATTCCAGTGTTGCTGGTGGTGGCGATCGCCTTTTCTTGGATTGGTGCGTATCAGTTTTCTCACCAACAAGACTAGGGCTGAACAAGGAATCATTCAGAGATGATATTTTATCTGTTTTTTGCCTTGGATACTAACTTGTAGGGGCGAATAATTATTCGCCCCTACGAAATCTGATTTTGTTGTTTGAATTGCCCGCAAAATCAGTTTTTTTGTTCACCCTTTACCGTTAAAAACTTATGACATTTACTTATCCTCAAGCACGAAAAAGTAACCAAGTTGATACCTATCATGGCATCGAAATTCCTGACCCCTATCGCTGGTTAGAAGACTCCGACTCTGAGGAAACTCGGGCTTGGATTGAAGCACAAAATGAGCTAACCTTTGGCTTTCTGGAAAAAAATCCCGATCGCGATCGCCTCAAAGCACGCCTCACCCAACTCTGGAACTACGAAAAATACGGGATTCCCTTCAAAGAGGGCGATCGCTACTTCTACTTCAAAAACGACGGCCTGCAAAACCAAAACGTCCTCTACGTCCTGGATAACCTGGACGGAGATCCCCGCGTTCTCCTGGATCCTAACCAACTCTCCGACGATGGAACCGTGGCCCTAACCGGTTACGCCATTTCCCCCGATGGCCACTGGCTAGCTTACTCCCTCTCTGAATCCGGTTCCGACTGGAAAACCTGGCGCATTCGTAACATCGACAGCGGCGACGATCTCAGCGATGAGGTGAAGTGGAGTAAGTTCTCTGGGGCCGCCTGGACTCACGACAATCAAGGCTTCTACTATAGCGCCTACGATCGCCCCCAAGAAGAGAGTCAATACGAAGACATTAACTACTTCCAAAAACTCTATTACCACCGTCGCGGAACCCCCCAAAGCGAGGATGTTCTTATCTATGAACGGCCCGACGAGAAAGAATGGGGGTTTAGCGGTGATGTCACCGACGATGGCCGCTATCTCATCATCTCCGTCTGGCGGGGAACCGAACCGAAAAACCTCGTCTTCTACCAAGACTTACAAACCCCCAGTACGCCGCAACTCGACGCGCCAGTGGTGGAATTGATTAACACCTGGGAGGCCCGCTATGATGTGGTGGGCAATGAGGGCGATCGCCTCTGGTTAACCACCGACTTTAACGCCCCTCGCTATTGTCTCATTGCCTTGGACCTCCCAGGGGGCGATCGGCAAACGGTTATCCCCGAAGCCGAAGATGTCCTACAAGGCGTAAGTCTCCTCAACCATCAATTTGTGGTGGAATACCTCAAAGATGCTCGCTCTCAGGTGAAACGCTTTAGCCTCAGCGGCGAGTTCCTCGGAGATATTGACCTACCCGGAATTGGCTCTGTTGGCGGCTTTGGCGGTAAAGCCAGCGATACCGAAACCTTTTACGCCTTCACCGGCTTCACCACCCCCACCACTATCTATCGCTACGATCTCACCACTGGCGAGAGTCGCCTCTTCCGCCAGCCAACAGTGGACTTTAACCCAGAGGAGTACGAAACCCGCCAAGTCTTCTATCACAGCCAAGATGGAACTCGCATTCCCATGTTTATCACCCACAAACGGGGATTAGTCTGTGATGGCAACAATCCCACCTATCTCTATGGCTACGGGGGTTTTAACATCTCCCTCACCCCGAGTTTTTCCGTGAGTCAGCTCGTCTGGATGGAACTCGGCGGCGTTCTGGCTATCCCCAACCTACGGGGTGGCGGGGAATATGGCGAAGCCTGGCATCAGGCGGGAATTAAACAGAATAAACAGAATGTCTTTGATGACTTCATTGCCGCTGCGGAATGGCTAATTGACCAAGGCTATACTCGGTCTGAGAAATTGGCCATTGGTGGCGGAAGTAACGGCGGCTTGTTGGTGGGGGCCTGTATGACGCAACGGCCTGACTTGTTCGCGGCGGCCATTCCCGA
>SMDP01000151.1:2324-6637 GCA_012911965.1 Geitlerinema sp. P-1104 | reverse complement strand
TAGTTTCTCTCCAGGCTTTGGCGCGGAGGGATTCGGCAGTGATATCTTTATCTTCCCAAATTCCGGCTAGTTCAAAGAAGGCTTCTTCTGCCTCAGGGGAGGGAGACTCTTGAACGGTGGTGGTTTGGTTAGCTGCGAAGTCTAGGAATTCGATAAATTGAATTACTTGGTTGCGCTGTTCGGAGGAGAATTGTTTGATTTTTTGGATTGCCGTTTCTAGAGTTAACATTAGTTTCTCCTTGAGAGGATGTGGTAGTATTCTAACCAGCCTTATCACCCGGTGACACGGGTAATTCAATGATAAATTCGGTGCCTTGGCCGGGGGTGGAGTCAAAACTGAGACTTCCCCCATGGTTCTCGGCGATGATTTGCTGACTTAGGGATAGACCTAATCCTGTCCCCCGTTCCCCGTCTTTGGTGGTGAAAAAGGTTTCAAACAATCGGGGTTGAACCTCGACTGGAATCCCGTTTCCATTGTCGGTGATACAGATGGCGATGCGATCGCCCTCCTCGTCTTGCAGATGCTGGGTGCGAATGCCAATAACATTTGGCTTACGCTCAATCTCTCCATAACGGCGGCCCTGATTTCTCTCTTCCACCGCATCAATTGCATTGCTGAGGAGGTTCATAAAGACCTGACTCAACTGTCCAGGACGAGCGAGGATTTCTGGAAGTTTGCCGTAATCCTTGATAACTTGAATTTCCGGCCGGTCTGGATTGGCTTTGAGGCGATGTCGTAACACCACGAGAGTGCTTTCAAGACCGTCATGAACATCACACAGGGTTTCCTCGGCATCGAGGCGGGAAAACTGACGCAGGGAGGAGACAATCTCTTGAATGCGATCGACGCTGACTTTCATCGAATCGACAATCAGCGGGAAATCTTCCGTGAGATAGTTTAGGTCGATATCCTCGGCGTGTTCGCTAATCTCTGGAGAGGTGTCAGGATACTGTTGTTGATATAAACTCAGATGTTCCAGGAGATCTGCTGTATAGTCGGCCGTATGAGATAGGTTGCCGGTGATACAGCTCAGGGGGTTATTGATTTCGTGGGCCACCCCGGCCACTAATTGCCCTAAACTGGAAATTTTCTCAATTTGCACCAGTTTAGACTGAGTATATTTGAGTTCTGCTAAGGCACTCTCTAGTTCTTTGATTTTCTCCTGTTCTCGTCGCTCTGCTTGTTCCCGCTTTAGTTCAGCGACGGTGCGCGTGGCAAATAAACTCAGGAGAACTTCGCCGCGATGACGCTTTTCTACCGAGAGGGGGCGATCGTCTAAAATACAAATATGGCCAACGGGTTGGCCACTTTGGGGGTCAAGTAAGGCTACCCCCAGATAGGATTCAGCCTGGAGTTTAACCAGGTCAATGTCTTCGGGAAATTGACGTTGAACCTCCTCGGGAAACCAACAAAAGCTTAAGTCTCCTGACGACTCACAGGCCTGTTCTAAGAGTCGTCCGCAGGGGGTGCAAACGAGATCATACTCAAAATTCTCTACCACCCCCTGGCCACTCCAAAAACAGAGCGATCGCACTCGTGTCGGGTGACCGTCCTCCCATTGGCAAATTTCCCCGATAATTGCGTATTTAACATCTAGGCTGCTGGTTAACTGTTCCGCTAAAACGGGATAATAATCCCGGCCGGTTACCGCTGCGGTGCAGGTAATAAACTGGGAGAGGACATCCCAGGAAACGTTTTGAACCAATGAGTCGGGGACAGGGGTTGGAGAGAATTGAGAATCGAGGGAATCGGACATTGTGGAGGAATGCTCGACATCTGGGATCGAGTCGGCGAAGTCAGAACAGAAGCTGGGGCGGTTTACCATGTCCCTAAGAGCTGGTTTAATGGAGCAGGGTGGATAATGTGCATAGTATGTACCCCCATACTATTGTTGAGATCTAACTTTGCCTATGATCAAAATCACAGGGACGGCAAAAATTTTGGACTCTTACCTCGCCTCTGCGGCAATTACCGGAAAAATCTGATTCAATCGGTCAATAATTAATAATTTTATCCGTCCCCGGCTCCATGGCATCTAGGTAGTAGGGTTGGAGAAACTGAGCCAACCAGGTTTTTAAGGTATAGGTGGCACGACAGTCATCTTCATTGTATTCCAAGATTGCCTCTAAACAGTCTTGGTTTCGCTCTTCTAGCCATTCATTGTACCAACAAATACATTGAGCGCCATTGGCTTTGGGATTACGCCAATTGAAGCCCAGCCAGCGAGCAATTGGTTTTAGGGCGTAACTTTCTACGGGGAGTATGGTTGAATGGTTCACCCACCAATGAATGTCAACACAACGATTGACCAGGGCTTGATAGCGATGTCTGGGGGTTTTATAGAGCTTGGCTAAGCGTTGAATCGTCTTAACTTCATAGTCGCAGAAATGAAAAATCAAGGCTTGCGGATAAGACTCCATTAACTCTAAAAACTGTTGCCAAACCCAGCCTTCTTCCTGAGGAGATTTTGCCATAAATCCATAGTAGGTTTGGCGATTTTGGCGATGGTCAATCACCAAGGCCCCGAGGAGAAAGTCGAGATCTAAATCGGGTTCGGCTTCGATATCAAAATGAATTTCGATCGCCGTCTGAGGAGGGGCTAACCAGCGATTGTGAGGCGAGTGAAGCAGGTGTGTCGTGGCCCCGTCTCGTAAGAGGGCCTGTTGTCGATAGGAGGCGATCGCCTGTTGGGCCAGTTGATTTCCCGCCTCAGCCCCGAAGACCATCTTAAGCTGCGATCGCGGCGTATCTACCAACGCGGCCAAGCTGTTGATTCCCATCCCCTGCAACTGACCGTAACGATTGGGGGTGATTCCCGGAATCAGGGACAAATGACGCTGGGACTCGGCCGCCTGATGACAAAAACTATACCAATGGCAGAGATTGCATTTCTGCCGAGACAAAAACAACTCCGGCGGTTGAGGCTGACGTAAGCTGACAATGCAGTCATAGAGAAGCTGCTGCATCTGAGGAACTCGTTTGGGGAAATCCACCGCGTGGGGGTTGCGGCCCCGTAACACCAGCCAGGCGGTAGGAGGCCAGACCTCTTGCCGTTGCGACAGGACTAAACCATGAAACGCCCCAACGATTTGATAATCTAGTTTGGGGCGTTTGCCGAAGCGGATATCATAGGGAACATAGAACCAATCCCCGAAGCGGGATGATCCCGGATGGCGGACTAACAGATCCGGTTTCGAGACTAACTCCACTCCCGGAAGCCAGGACGACCAAAGTACCCCTCGATAAATCGCCTCAACCCCTTGTTCCATCAACTCCAGCGTCGCCTGGGTTCCCTCATACCAATCCTCCCCTGACCAATCCGGACGTTGGTAATGGTACTGACTCAAGACCTCCCGACGATGACTGCGACTGTCCTGACGCAGCTTCAGTAAAAAGTTATCGAGAGGGTCTCGTTGACGGGAGTCACCGAACACATCTAAAAATGCTCGCCGATCGCATCGTTGGTAATACAGCAGTAAATCATCACTAACGAGCATAGGACGCGGAGAGGCTGGCTCCTAGGTAAATCATCTCAAAGGGACGTGCAGGGGCATTACCTGTTCATTGTACTGTCTTTGCGCGGCGGCGGTTAGATTGGGGGCGATCGCCTACCCTGGGCAAAAAAAAGCAGAATTTAAGGTTGAAATCTAAATTGACTCAAACTTGCACAGTGAGCCTATTTCAGCCCGAGCTACCGGGGAAATCAGGGCTCCATGTGGCTCGAAATCGATAAATTTCCGAACAGATCGGCGGTTGGAATGATAATATTGCCTTAAACTAATGTGCCGTCGAGGGTTCGCTGTGAGCCGTTCTGCAACTCTATCGCTTCAGCCTTCTTTACTCTCTGTTGTCGATAACAATCGATTAAGGCTATTCTCTGGGTCTGCCAACCTGCCGCTCTCTCAAGAAGTCGCTCGTTACCTGGGGATCGATCTCGGTCCCATGGTGCGCAAACGCTTCGCCGATGGAGAGCTATATGTGCAGATTCAGGAGTCAATTCGAGGCTGCGATGTCTATCTAATTCAACCCGTCTGTCATCCGGTCAACGATCATCTCATGGAGTTACTGATCGTGATCGATGCTTGTCGTCGGGCCTCCGCGCGTCAGGTGACCGCCGTTCTGCCCTATTATGGCTACGCGCGCGCCGACCGCAAAACTGCTGGACGAGAATCAATCACCGCTAAACTCGTTGCCAACTTAATGGTCGAAGCCGGGGCTAACCGGGTTCTGGCCATGGATTTACACTCCGCCCAGATTCAAGGCTATTTCGACATCCCCGTCGATCATGTCTATGGGTCTCCGGTGTTGATCA
>SMDP01000151.1:0-2110 GCA_012911965.1 Geitlerinema sp. P-1104 | reverse complement strand
TGGTGGAACCATCAGCGAGGGAGCGCGACTCCTACGCAAAGAAGGGGCCCGTCAGGTTTACGCCTGTGCTACCCATGCCGTCTTCTCTCCTCCAGCCGTGGAGCGACTCTCTAGCGGGGTCTTTGAAGAAGTCATTGTCACCAATACCATTCCCATTCCCCCAGAGCGGATGTTCGACCAACTGAAGGTTCTCTCTGTCGCGAATGTACTGGGTGAAACAATTTGGCGCATTCACGAAGATAGTTCCGTTAGTAGCATGTTCCGCTAGATTGCCCAAAAATCGACAATCCGGGGTCGCTGGTGCGACCCCGCTTTCGTAGATTTGCTGGATAATGGGAGGTGAGCATGACGGTAATCTGGCTATGTGGAGTTAATCGGGGTACGAACCTATGTTTGATAAACAACGCCCGACCCAGCGACCGACACCCTTTATCGCTACCAACCGACCGGATGAGCATCTACAAGAGCAAACTCAGGAAATTGTTTATAACTATTTGCTAGAGATTGTTCGCGCTTGGTCGCCAGAGGATGTCTTGCAGGAGTTTCGAGGTCTGTTCATTGACTGTGATAATGTCAAGAACCTAGAGGCGTTTCAGTCTCTCAAGCAACTCGTGGAAGCCAATGAAGAAAGTGGCTTTCGTCATACAGTCAAGCGGTCATGCTACATCCTATTTAATAACTGGGAAGCGAACCGTCAGCACAAGTTTATCCCTAAACTGGTTCAGCTCTTTCAAGAACCCTCGATTCGCGAGCGCACCCTCTCTCCTCATCTACAACGGGTGCGAGCTTGGTTACAAATTTTTACTGACGGGAAAGACTATCAAGACTTACAAGTCTTCACCGCCAAGTATGAGGACGGGGAATTTCAAGAAGTTGAAGCCGCTAAATGGAGCGATCGCTACACCGCCTATTTGCTGGTTCCTCAATATTCAAACCCTGATAACCCCATGGAACAGCGGGAAGTGGCTCGGGCCATATCCCAGCGGCTCAAAGATCGCTTTAAGTTTGACTTAGCCATCTACATCACCCGCGCCCAAATGGTGCGCTATGACGACCAGCAGCACCCGAACCCCACCATTTTTGGTGATGAAGTTCTGCGGATTATTAAAACAATTCTAGCTCGTCGAGGCAGTCTCAGCTATGAAAACCTAGCCAATGTCTTTTTACGACAAACCGAAAGCCAACGGTATCGTGATTTCAAGCGTAGTCTTCAGAAATATCTCCTCTTTTCCTGGTCAGATAAAGACCTCGCTCAAGTTTTGCGTCAACGGCTTTCAGACCGGCTCGATCTGCTCTATGTTGACAAGCATAACGATTCCGTAGATGAGTCGTTACGACTGCGCACTTGCAATCGAGCTATTGATGCCCTGATGAGTGAAAATGGTACGGAACCCTCCGCTATTTTTATTTGGATGCTCTCCTGTGGCAATCCTCTGGCGTTAGTAGCAATTCTTCTGAAGTTAGTCTTAATTAGTCGTCATTCTCGGATTCACCTAGAAACTCGGATTGCCCAGCTCATTCGCTACTATGAACATTTACCGGAAGAGGAGTGTCAATGGGTGATTCACTTTTTTGAATTATTCAAGATCGCCTTTGCCATTCATGCCGAAAATGTTGAGTATAGCCTGGTGGAAGTAGGAGATCCCTCCGAGAGTGATACAAAATCCTCGGCTCGTTACCGGGTCTTTGCTCGCTTGAAGTATCAAGAACTGTCCGTTGATGTCTCACAAGACATTGATGACTCTGATGAGTTTACACAACTGCTAAATTAACCCTCCCGCTCAATCTCTCAGCCTGGATTTATGACCGCTTCCCTGACCGAATTAATTGGCGATCGCGCCCGACTCTATATCAAACAACAGGTTCCCCCCGGCACAACTCTCTGGTGGGGTCAGGATGACGATGGCGAACAGTGGAGTTTTGCCCCCTTACAGGAGTCTGATTATCCCGGCTTGCGAAACCTGAAAACCCTAGAGGTGACTGAGGCTCATTTGCAGCAGATCCCCATTGTGGCGATCGATGAGAACCAACAACTGGTGATTATCAACCTTTGGGATCATGGCTATCAGGGGCTACAAGTCGATCCCGATGGCGAAGTCTGGCCCGCCTC
>SMDP01000150.1:4445-10799 GCA_012911965.1 Geitlerinema sp. P-1104 | reverse complement strand
TTAGTGGGCTTCTACTTGGAAAACGCTAAAATCATCTGCGATCGCCTCAGCAACGCCGGTTTAACAGTCTATGGCGGGGTGAATGCACCCTATGTCTGGGTCAAAACCCCCAACGGCTTATCCAGTTGGGAGTTCTTCGACAAACTCCTGCAAACCGCCAACGTCGTCGGAACTCCCGGTTCTGGTTTTGGGGCGGCGGGCGAAGGCTATTTCCGCATTTCCGCCTTTAACAGCCGCGCCAATGTAGAAGAAGCTATGACCCGCGTCACGCAAAACTTCAAGGTTTAAGGGTGTTCTGAATCTACGCTTGGATTTGTTGCCGGGTATACAACATTGTAGGGGCGAAAAATTTTTCGCCCCTACGGCAACGGGTGTAATCTGGCATAAATTCTCCTGATTACCCTAAACCGAGAAAACCCGATACGGGTTAATCCTCAATTAACGCACCGCCACAACTCGACCCACAGCCCGCCGTACAGCCATAACAATAGTCCCGAGTTTGAATCTGTTCAATCAGATCTAAACTCCCCGCCTGCAACAGATGACGAACCGTTAGGGGGTCTCCAGCACCTGACTGGGCCGCCACTCCCTCCATCTGGTTGAAATCACAATCGTAGATATTGCCCAGATAATCCACAGAAAGCTGATTGCGACACATCACCCCCTCAACCGTGGCCCGATTGAAATTCTCTTCCAAGAACTTCGTATAGGCTTGCCGGAGATGGCGACGTTCTAAAAATTGTTTAGTCCGCCCAATGGGTAAGTTCGTAATCGTCAGGAGATGGTTAAAGGCAATATCAAACTGGTCCCCGAGATGGGCTTTATAGGCCGCCTCTAATCCGGCTTGGGCGGGAGGAAGCCGAAACTCATCCTCAGACATCGGCATGGGGGGATTATAGACTAAATCTAGGATTAACTCGGGGTTGCGACCATAGCCGAGTTGATTGAGCCATTGTAGGGCGCGAATGGACTCGTCAAACACCCCATTGCCTCGCATCTTATCCACGTTGTCCGCGAGATAACAGGGGAGGGAGGCCACAATCCGCAACTGATTGGCGGCGAAATACTCGGGTAAGTCTTCGTAGCCGGGAACGAAATAAATGGTCAAGTTTGAGCGGACAATCACCTCTTTATGGGTTCGTCGAGCGGCATCAACGAGAGGCTTAAATCCGGCGTGCATCTCCGGCGCCCCTCCTGTTAAATCGATAGTTTTGAGTTGGGGAAACTGCTCGATGAGGGTCACTAAATCTTGCCAAACCTCTGGGTCGATTTCCTCGGTTCGTTTGGGCCCAGCTTCCACGTGGCAATGGCTACAGGCTAGGTTACAGCGTTTGCCCAGGTTGATTTGTAAGACGGAAATGGGCTGTTTTTGTAAAGGCTGGTTGAGTTGATTCTCAAAGGGGGTGATTGTCTGGGAGCGAATGGGCGCTTGTACCATGAAATTAAGAGATTATAAGCGTCAAAAAAGCTTGGGGACGGCTAGGGGCCACCCTAGATATGTCCCCAACTTGCCAGCTTGGGGATACTTAGCCGCAACAGGAGCGTTGAGGACTGGCAGAGGAGTTGGGTCCTGGGGAGGGCTGGCGGCCACCCTTATAGGCGCGAAGGGTCAGGGAACGAAATTCAATTCCGTCCACCACTTGCCAGGGGTCATGTTGGCGACTGAGAATTTCAATGTCTTGAAATCCAACCTGTTCAAAGCGTTGCGGGAATTCATCTTCTTGGAAGGCTCCGGCAATGCAGCCACTCCATAGGTCTGGGTCATTGAGAATGGTCTCGGTGGGATGCTGGTCACTGACAATATCGGAGATGACGGCACGTCCACCGGGTTTGAGAACTCGGAAGATTTCTTGGAAAAGCTGTTGTTTGTGTCGAGGATGGACGAGGTTTAAGACACAGTTGGAGACGACGACATCAATGCTATTGTCGGCAATGAGAGGCTGTTCTCGACGGATGCGATCGCACCGTTGCTCGAACTGAAATAATCCCTCTAAATCCTGGATGGGATGTTCCTTGAGCCAAGCTTGTACGGGCTGCAAGTCTAAGGCTAAGTCTTGAATTTTACCCTTGACAAATGTTAGGTTTTGGTAGCCAATCTTATGGGATATCTCGGCTTGATACTTCCGAGCTAGGTCTAACATCTTGTCATTGAAATCTATCCCAATCACCGAGCCATCGGCGCCGACTTTTTGAGAGAGGATATAACAAATTTTGCCGGCCCCAGAGCCTAAATCTAAGACGGTTTCTCCAGCCTCGACATGGCGAGAGGGGTCGCCACAACCATAGTCTTTCTCCAAAATTTCCTGGGGAATAATGTTGAGATAGGACGGGTCATAGTCCGTTGCACAACATAAACTCGGCTGAACGTCCTCAGCACCGTCCTGGTATCGCTCAAGCACCACCTGTTCAACATCATAGCTGGGTGCTTGGGTTAGGGGTTGGGAGGGGTTCTGGGTTTGACTCATGATTCGCGTCTGTAAGGTCAGTTCTTGTACTGTATCGCGATCGCCCCATCCTGGGTTAAGGGGGTTTCACGCATTCAGTACGTAAGTTCTCCGAGATTGGATTGTCTGCACCCCCTCAATCTCAGTGGCTCTAGGTCCAGCAGAGGGTAAAATGGAGCCAGCATTTCGCTTCACCCTGTCCGTGGTCTATGCGTATCCTTCTGGTTGATGATGAAATTGAACTGACCACGTCCCTGTCCCGAGCCTTAAAACGAGAAGGCTACGAGGTGGATGTGGCCTTTACGGGAGGGGACGCACTGCACCGGGCGGCTCAACATCAGTATGATTTGTTGGTGTTGGATTGGATGCTCCCGGAATCGTCAGGGTTAGATGTCTGTCGAGAACGGCGATCGCATGGTGATACCACCCCAGTCCTATTCCTAACTGCCAAAGATACCCTTGATGACCGCGTCTTAGGCTTAGATGCAGGTGCGGATGACTATCTGGTGAAACCCTTTGAACTGCGGGAACTCCTGGCTCGGGTGCGGGCCCTGCTGCGGCGATCGCCCCATTTTGAGGCCAGCATCGAGCGTTCCCTCGATAATTCCCCCAACAATGCCCAAACTCCCCCAGCACAGCGATTACAGGTGGCGGATCTAGAATTGGATCTCGACAACCAACTGGCCTATCGCCACGGACGCACCATTGATTTGTCGACCAAAGAACTGCGACTGTTGGCCTATTTCATGAGCCATCCCGGACAACTGCTGAGCCACCAACAAATCCACGAACATCTCTGGGATGGAGACAGTCCCCCCAGTAGCAATGTCTTGGCGGCCTCGATTCGCCTGCTACGCCGGAAACTCTCGATTTCTGGGGAAACCCCTCTCATCCATACGGTGTACGGGAAAGGGTATCGCTTTGGGGAGGGTGGCTCTTGATGGCTGAGGGGTTAAAGATCTAAGTCAGGTTGGTGTAGAGGAATCTGCATAAAAAACTCGGTTCCTTGCCCCGGTTCCGACTCACACCAAATTCGTCCTTGGTGTTTCTCAACGATAATCTGATAGGCAATCGACAGGCCTAACCCAGTTCCTTTCCCCACGGACTTGGTGGTGAAAAAGGGATCAAACAGTTTTTCGAGCATCTGTGACCTAATCCCCGGCCCATTATCGCGAATGCGAATGGTGACACTATCCGGCTGACCACAGGTGCAGTCCTCGGGAGTTGAACCACTACAGGTTTTTTCCGTACAAATGGTGATGGTTGGGGTTTCTGGCGATTGCGGGGTTCGTAAGCCAGCATCCTCAACGGCATCGATCGCATTGGCGATAATGTTCATAAACACCTGATTCAGGAGTCCCGGGAAACAGTCCACCTTTGAAAAATCGCCATAATACTTAATGATGCGGATTGGTGCGAGTTCGCCTTTCCCTTTCAAACGGTTATGAAGAATCAAGAGGGTACTTTCAATCCCTTCATGGATATCGACCGCCTTCACATCGGCTTCGTCGAGACGGGAGAAGTTGCGTAAGGAGACGACAATCTGACGGATGCGTTCAGCCCCCATCTTCATCGAGTCAATCAATTTCGGCAAGTCTGCTTCGAGAAACTCTAGATCAATCTCTTCGATTTCGTCTTCGATCTCCTCGGGGGGATTGGGAACATGGCGTTGATAGAGGTCAATCAATCCCAGCAAGTCTTCGACATAGGTGCTGGCGTGGCTAATGTTGCCGGTAATGAAGTTAACGGGGTTGTTGATTTCATGGGCAATCCCGGCTACCATCTGCCCCAGACTAGACATCTTCTCATGTTGAATCAGTTGGGCCTCGGTTTGCTTGAGGTGTTCCATGGCCTCTTGCAGTTGTCGGGCCTGGGTTTGAGCGGCGAGGGCCGCAGCACAGGTTTTGGCGTAGAGTTCGGCTTGATCAATGGCGATCGCCAATTGATCGACCACGGCCTGCAAGAGTTCGACCTCAGTGTCATTCCAGGTGCGACGAGTTCCATGACTACAGGCGATCGCCCCAAACTGCCCCGATCGCGTCCCTAGGGGTAAAATCAACTGAGCCTTCACATCCAAGGGTTCCAAAAAGTCCCGTGTTTCCTGATCCGCCTGAGTCAGATCATTCAACTGCACGGTTTCCAACTGCCAAATTTTGGGAACCAGCCGGTCCGCCTGGGACATGAAACTCTCACCCAAGAAGCTGGGAATATCTTTACCACAGGCTTCATGGGTGACCGCCAGGGTTAAGGGAGACTCCCCTTGTCCAGAACACCAGAGATAATAACAGCGGTCAATTTGCAGCAGAGCGCGAATCTCATGAACGGCCGTATCCAGGATTGTATCGAGATCCAGGGAATTACGGATTTGTCCGGCTAGGCGAAACAGCAAGGATTTGCGGCGATTGACTAAGGCCTCTCGGGCCCAGGCGCGATCGACGGACAAGCCAATGGTACTCGATAGCCAATCCAGGACACTCACTGCGTCCTCAGTCCAGGGATGACAGGCTGAAATCAGCAGCACTCCTAAGATCCGCTCTTCGACAATCAGAGGATAGAGGACGAGGCCCTGAATCTCATGCTTCTCGGCCCAATGTCCCAGCGTCTGAATATCCAAGACCGAGGCATCTAAGCCGGACGCTTCAAAGGCCGCGTCTGTGGCTACGGCTGTGGCCCAATCGCTGGCAATGCCATTGAGGTGATTATTGATATAGGGTTCACGAGTCTCGGCTACCCAACCCAACAACGAGGCCCCTAATACGGTGGTCTTGGGAAACAAGCCGTCAGGCAGGGCATCCCCAGTTGCACTGTGTTCCACTAATGTCAGGGGGGTGTCGGTACAGTCAAAGGTCGTGGTATCGGGATCATCGGCTTGCACTAACCAAATTCCCACCGTGCTAGCCTGAAGATGATTCAGTAGGGCGTTGACGCTGCGATCGAGGCTTTCATCTAGGGTTTGACTTTGGGACAGGGCGCTACTGACGGCACTGACAAGGCTTGAGAGATGACTCTGTTCGAGCAGTACCGTCTCGTTTTTCTTGTATTGGGTGACATCCCGGAAGTAAATCGATAACCGCTGCGGTTCGGGATGTAAACGAACTTCTAACCAGATCCCTAAGGGGTCGTAGTATTCTTCAAAGTGGCGACAGGTTTGATTGTCAAAGGCAGCATGACATTCTTGGGCAAACACCGATTGGATTAAATCCGGGAAGGTTTCCCAGAGATTGGTGTCGATGACCTCCTTGCGGCTAATGTTCCAGAGTTTTTCGGCTCGTCGGTTGATGTAGAGGAGTCGCCACTGGCGATCGACGGCGAAAAAGGCTTCGGTAATAGTTTCTAGGATGCTAAAGCGATTTGGGGTTTCATCCTGGGAAAACCGGGCTTTGGTGTCCTCGACGGCTGAGGGACTAGAGGCGGTCGCGGGTAGGGGAAGGTGATAGGGATGTTGGGCCAGGGGAACCGGACTGACATAATGACTAATATCTTGCCAGGCGGGACGTTGAAAGTAGGTCCCAAAGTCTCGTAGGGCCCGTAATGATCGCGTGGCCTGCCGGCTGAGGGTGGCTAGGGCTTTGCGTTGGCTCAAGTCCAGTTGACGGGGGTCATGATCCAGGACACAGAGGGTCCCGACCGTTGTGCCTTTGGGACTGACCAGGGGGATGCCACAATAGAAGCGGTAGTGGGGATAGCTATTAATGAAGGTGCGATCGCGAAACTGAGGTTCTTGGCTAAGGTCTTCGATGACCGTCAGGCGATCGCGCTCCAGGGTCACCTCACATAGGTCGATGCCCAGTGCAAACTCCTCGGGTGACAGTCCCAAAGCCGCTTTAATCCAACAGCGATATTGACTCGGGGATGAGCCATCTAACCCCTGGCTAGCCCCCCGATGCCTCCCGTTACTAAACACGATCGC
>SMDP01000150.1:0-4285 GCA_012911965.1 Geitlerinema sp. P-1104 | reverse complement strand
GGGGGGAGCAATCAGGGGATTCAGCAGATCTCGTCGGTGTCTCTAAGGCCGTCGTCTCACTTTATTGTATCGAATTGCTTAATTCTCAGGGAGGCTTAATCATCAGCCGTTTCAATGGATGATGATGGGGCTGAAATAGAGACGAATGCCTAAACTTCTGGATTGATCCACCTGCACATCCTCAAGGAGTCTGGCTGCGATCGCCCTATCCCTATAGTCTACTCGATTTTCTTTAGATTTTGTAAAGATTTTCACGAAATGCAAGGATTGAGTTTCTAATATGTCGTTTTGCCTAACAGTTGACGACCCTCCTAAGTAAAATGACTCACTATCTCGGCAACCTATTTAGAAAAATTAAAATGTCATGAGTTGTTTATCCCTAAACCTAGACCCGAGGCGATATCAAGTTTTGAGAATCTTTTGACCGCGGCCGCGCAAAAATTGTTAGCATGGTTACACAAGCCCTTAGACCTAGCCGATCGCGCTCCCCGTCCCCACTCCGATTGAGGAGATTAGGTGTCCCCCAGACTTGCCCTGGATGCGCTTCAATCAGAAACTGCGATCGCCGCAATTGGGACGTCCCCCTTGAGAGAATGCCATGCCTGCCAACTCCTTCAACTCACCCACCATTCTCGCGGTCGATGACAGTCCGGTGATGCAAAAAACCATCCAACGGATTTTAGAAAAGCATTACCGTGTCATTCTGGCTGACAATGCCCTCGATGCCCTCAGCACCATCTACCACGAGTCGATTAATGTGGTCTTGCTCGATGTGTCCATGCCTGACATTGATGGCTTAGAAATGTGTCGCACTGTGCGTAGCCTACCCCAATTTCAGGACTTGCCGATCATCATGCTCACCGCCCGAGATAAAGCCTTCGACAAGGTCAAAGGCCATCTCGCCGGCGCGACGGAATACCTAACCAAACCCTTTGACGGGGAACAGCTCCTGGCAGTTGTCGGCCAATATACCCATCAGGATCAGCCACAGGCCTCCTCCTCCTCAAACGCCTAAAAGCCGATGCCCTACAATGGCGTTAAGTCCCTGATTCCCCAGATCTGATGAGCAACCTATTTCCAGACCCCTTTAGCGGCGGTCCCAATCCCTTTAACGAAACCTCCGGTCTATCCAACGACCCCGTCTATCAAAACTCCGAGGTTCCTGATGGGGAATTTCCCGAAACCCCAGTGCAGCGCAGCGACAAAACAGCTTCGATCCTACGCCGCTACTTTACCATCCTGGTCTTAGGCGGACTGGTCTTGGGCCTGATTTTCTCCATTGGTGTGATTCGGGTCATCCAACACTTTGGTCTCGACGATGTCCCCGTCCAAGTCGATTGAGACAAAGTTGGCTAAACTGGACTTAGGCCAACCCTGAGTCCTCCAACTCACCACAACTTGGGAGGTTAGGAGTTCTCCCCTAGGCTGTTCTCCCAATGTACAACCCGACCTATTAGAACCAACCCTTGAGACCATCATGAGAATCTTGCTATTCGTCCTCATCGTTGTTTATGCGGGTGGAGTCTGGAAATTTTGGCAAGGCTTCCACCGCACCAGCTTTGAACGGGGTATTGGCAACCAAATTGCCTTATCACTAATGTGGCCCGTTCTCTACATTGGTAACAAATCTTATCGTCAGAACTTTACCAAAGCCCTCAAAGGCCGCTAGTCCCCCGCACCTACTCAACTCCTGTGACCCCAATCCCCCTAAGCGATCGCCTGGCCCTACTCTCGCAGCGATATAACCGAGACTATCGCGGAGATCCCTTTGACGTCCCCGCCGAAGTTGAATCCTTGGCTATCTTCCGAGAGTGGACCGCCGGGAAACTTCAGCAACGCATCGCCTCCCCCTTCTGGGACCTCGCCAAACCCAAGAAAAATCAGCGTTGTCTCGATCTCGGCTGCGGGGTCAGTTTCCTGATTTATCCCTGGCTCACCTGGGAAGCTCTCTTCTATGGGCGCGACATTAGCACAGTGGCCTGTGAGGCTCTCAAATCTCGCGCCCCACAACTTAACTCCAAACTCTTTAAAGGCGTAACCGTTGGCGGCGCTCATTTCCTAGAAGACTACGAGTCAAACTTCTTCGACCTGGTCATCGCCACCGGGTTTAGTTGTTACTTTCCCCTCGACTATTGGCAGCGGGTTATCGAAGCCGTGCAAAAAGTCCTCAAACCCGGCGGCCAGTTTGTCTTTGACGTGATTAACCCGGAAACCCCCCTCGCCGAAGATTGGGCAATTCTAGAAACCTATCTCGGTGCCGAGGTATTTCTCGAACCCCTCAGCGAGTGGGAAACTCTCATCAAACCCAAGGGTCAAAAACTCAGTCGCCGTTCTGGAGAACTGTTTATGCTCTATAAACTCTCGTTTTAAGAGATTCACCTCAAATTGTCCAAATCATGTAAGGTCTGCACCAGGGACTCAATCTCCTGAGCCTGGTGATGATTCACCTGGGCAATACGATTGGTCGTCTGAGCAACCGTTTGGATGGACTCGCGCACAGTCGCAAACACCTGGGCCGTTTCTCCCGCCACCCGCACCCCTGAATCTGCGGTTTCCGTCCCCGCACGAGTCGCCGTTGAGGTCGAACGAATCGCTGTTTGAATCTCCGTACTCAGATGACGAATCCGCTCAGCCGATTGATGACTCTGATCTGCCAATTTGCGGATTTCTGCCGCCACCACCGCAAAGCCTTTACCTTTCTCCCCAGCCCGGACAGCTTCGACGGCTGCATTCAGGGCCAACATATTGGTTTGTGAGGCCACATCCCCCACCAAACGGGCAATGACCGTAATGCGATCGGTACTTTCGTTTAACCGCTGCATCTCATCTAAGATATCTTGAACCTGTTCTCGCAAGGCTTGGGTTCCTGAGAGGGCATTGGCGACATCCTCAGCCCCCTGATGAACCAGCGTTAGGGCCCGTTCCGACGTAGCTTCCGCTTGCTCGGATTGATGGGAAACCTCACGAGCGGAGGAGCGCAAGGCCTCGATTTTAGCCATCGCCGCTTGGAGATACTCCTCTTTTTGCCGTTGTTGCTCCAGGGTGGCATTTTTTAGGGCCAGGAGTTCTTGAGTTTCTTGCAGTTTCCGTTCGAGATCCTCCGTTTCCACGATCGCCCGGCCCGCCAAAGGACGCAACAGCAAAACCATCACCCCACTACCCACCAAGGTAAGCATCACAAGGATTCCCGCTAAATTGCGGATATCCACTAGAATCGCCTCGTAGAGTTCCGCGCTGTCGAGTTTCACCGCCACGGCCCAGTCATGATTGGATAGACTCAGACTGGCGATCGCCATTTCTCCACCAGCTCCCTCGAATAACCGCAGTCGCACCTCCTCAGCCGTCGCCTCCCCCATGACCTGCTCAAACTGAGCCTGATAGTTCGCCTCAACATGGTCAAAGAACAGTTGAGATCTCCCATTCCGCCTCTGTCCTAAGGCAATCACCCCAGTCTCCCCCACAATCTGACCCTGTTCTACAAGGGTTTGCAGATTAGTAATATCAAACAAGACTAAATCCGTTCCCAGCCGTTGCCCCTGGGGGGTGAGAATGGGGGAGGCCACCAAGAGAACATAGCGATTATCGTCTAATTGCAGAGGAGGACTGATCTCAGGCGTTCGGGCCGCCGGGTCAGGAATCCTCCAAACTGTTGTCGGAATCGTTTGTCCCACCTGAACAGCTAAGGCATTAGTCGCATCAAGACGAGTAATCCCAATAATTTCTGGCGACTGTTGCAGAGCATCCCCTAGAATGCCTTGATTACTGGTTACAAATGCCTCCCGTTCAAGATCCCCCTGATTATAGGCCTGCAACTCTTGGCGAGCGCGGGTGCGACTTGAGACCTGCCCAGCAATATCAGTCAGACGCGAGAGAATTTCATCAATCGTTTGAGCTTGAGTCGTAGCCGCAAACTCTAATCTGCGTTGTTCGCCTTCTTTGAGCCGCTCTGAGAGAGGGAAAATCGCCACCACAGCTACCAACGCCCCAATGATAAAAATACCCACGGCTGATGTACTAACGAGATAGCGTTGGAACTGTTTGGTATTCATGGTCTTGGTTAATGGATGGGTCTCCATAACAAATTTCCCCTCCCAGCATACGCCTTTACCCTCCCCGAAGGGGCCCAAAATAATGCCTAGGGCGCATCACTTGCAGAACGCCTCGAAGCCGTTTCTGTTCCCTGTTCCCTGTTGCCCTGTTCCCCCCTGCTGCCTACTGCCGGAAGAGGGCAGCCACAAGGGCGTGCCCCTACGTTATTTCTGTTCCCTGTTCCCTGTTCCCTGTT
>SMDP01000015.1 GCA_012911965.1 Geitlerinema sp. P-1104 | reverse complement strand
GTAGTTTTTTGCCAAGGAGGAAGCCATTGGACGCAAGTGGCGATCGCCCTTGAAGCCGCCATTGAGGCGATCGAGAGTCTCTAAGTCCCTGATAAAGAGCTATAGGCCAACTTAGATCTATCCAGAGGTCAAGAGGCAGCCAGCACCCTCTACCTAATTAGCCCCAGTAAATCTACGTGTATTTACTGGGTTTTTTGTTTTTTGCGAAGGTTCAAGTTGTTTTTTTAACCGTTTTGAAACAACTTGAATTATCTTGCGTATTTATACGCAAACTCAAGTACTCTTGCTTGGATTAGTCCGTGTTTACCAGGGATTTTGCTGGGATTTTACACAAGCTTTACACAAAGTTTATTGAATACTTGCAGACTTCCTAGATATCCCCGTTACTATGGTGGGTAGGAACTTAGATAGCCTTGGTACACAAGGGCTAGCAGTTCTCAGGGATAGCTCTTAGACACCGTTTGGCTGTGTTCAGGTTTACAGGAGTCCCGCTCAGTTTTCCGGTTTATTCAAACTTTAATGAGGGAACTGAATTTATTGTAAGTCTGTCCTAATGAATCCCGGCGTTCCGACAATAAATGTGATCGAAAACACAGCAAACCATCGGTTCCGATCGCCCTCTAACGACCCAAACATCCCTAATATTAAAAGTAACAACCTGGAGGACTCTCTCATGCAACTGCGAACAGCAATCACCTATACAGCCCCCTTACTTAGTGCCTCACTCGCTCTGAGTACCCTCGCCGCCCCGGCAACAGCAGCCAGTCTCAACCCTGGTGAAAAGTTCGGTACAGACGGCTTACTCTTCACGGAAGACACCCGAGTCACCTTCACCTTCGGTAACACCTTTGGGGCCTATGTCTCCAGCCTGGGACTTTACGAAGTTAATGGAGATACCCCCACCCAAGTTCAAGGCTTGTTCACCGAACAGTGGGCAGCCGATAAAGATCACGCCGATAGTGGTAGTGACTGGCTTGGAACCTGTGGTCAGGAAGATAGCACTGTCGTCAACTGTACAGCTGAGTTTGTCTTCAAAGCCAATGTGGAATACGCCTTGGGACTAAGCAGTTGGTCTCGAACCGGTAGTGACGATGTGGCCGGAGACTTCATTAACACCGTCTTCTCGACTAACCGACTCAACTCCTTTAATGGTGACGGTCTCAGAAGATTTGCCAACGGAGAACAAACTCAGCAATTCCTCTTTGGCTCCCATGGAACAGCGGTTTATTCTGGTGAGACGGATGGAATATCCAATATGTTCTTAGAACCGAACGATGAGAAAGCCTTCTACAATCCTGAGGGGTACACCAGTGGTAACCCCCTAGCCGGTCTTCTTGGTTTAGGGATTGATGATCGCGGTAACCGCAACGACCGCGACTTCCAAGACATGGTTCTCTGGGCGCAAGCTGAACGGGTTGAATCTCGTGATGTTCCCGAGCCGTCTGCAATTTTGGGCTTAACGGCTATAGCCGGTGGACTGGCTACCCTACGCCGTCGCCGCCGCAGCTAATCTGGCATTGAACATCGATTGAGTCTCCCCAGGTTCCCCTCAAGAGATGTTTGAGCGTCTGACAGCAAAAACCCCAGTCTTGGCATCCTTTCGCCGGACTGGGGTTTCTTGTATGGCAAAGAAGGGAATAGGGAACAGGGAACAGGGAACAGGGAACAGGGAACAGAAAACACGTAGGGGCGTACCCTTGTGGTCGCCCTAGGCAATAGGCAATAGGCAATAGTTTCTTCCCCCTACTGCCTGCTGCCTTCTTCCTGCTGCAATAGAGCAAAACGGAGGGCAAGCCTGAGACTTGCCCTCCGTTTTGGGTTTTTTAAAGGGTTTTTAAGCTATATTCGGGGTCTTTATGCAAGACTGACCCCTTTGAAGAATGGGATCTTTATGACTGGGATCCCCTTCAAGTTTGGAGTCTTTATAAAAGTGGACTCCTTTCAACCTCTCCCCATCATGACAGCAATTTCCAGAAATCCTGACAAACGTAATTATTTTTTTATATTTCGCGATTTAACATCCTGTGAACTGATGTTGCGTTTTATGACTGCCATGATACGATTCTTAACGATTGGCTGTGAGGGACGCACCGAGAACCTGGGAGAGCCAAACCTCTATCGAACGGACCGGAGACTGACGCACAGACTCCCCAGGATCGACCATCGGCTCAACCAACACGGTAAACATTCCCATGCGATTGCCCGCGAGAACATCTGTAAACAGGCGATCGCCCACCATAGCGACTTGAGCCACCGGTAAATCCATAGCCGAGACCGCGCGCCAAAGTTTACGGCGGAAGGGTTTAGCCGCAAAGAAGATATAGGGCAACTCCAGAGATTTGGCAATATTACCAATACGGGTTTCACTGACATTGTTGCTCACCAGCCAGAGGGTAGCCACCTGACGTAACTCCACAATCCGCTGCCGCAGTTCCTCGGAGGCCTCCATTTGTCCAATGGGGACTAGAGTCTCATCCACATCAAAGACGAGTCCCTTCAAATTATGCTCAACCAACAGTTCCGGCGTAATATCCAGAACCGTGCCGCCCAGAACCAAATCTGGCTGTAAGAGTTTGCCCCAAGACATAGTAAAAGGTGAAATAACAGGTTAAAACAGCGCCGGGAGGATAACAGCGGTTGCTCCGATCTTATTGGGCCAGTTCCCGTTCAACCCGAGCGATCGCCGCCTCATGTTCGGCTAACGTGCGACTAAAAAAGTGCGTTCCATCATAGCGAGCCACAAAATACAGATAGGGAGTCTCCTCAGGATCTAACGTGGCTTGTAAACTGGCTAGACCTGGACTGGCGATCGCCGTCGGCGGCAATCCAGGATTACGATAGGTATTATAAGGAGAATCCACAGCCACCTGATCCCAAGTCAAGGGAGTATCCACCGTCTGGCGAATCCCCAGAGCATATTCTACCGTCGGATCAGCCCCCAGGTTCATCCCTGTCCGCAGTCGTTGCCAAAACACTCCTGAGATCGTGCGTCGCTCCTGGGGGACAACCGCCTCTTTTTCCACAATCGACCCCAACGTCACCCATTCATGTAACGTCATTGGTTCAGGGGGCTGATTTTGTTCATATTCCGGTAACGCCACCTGTTCAAACTGAACCAACATTTGAGTCACAATCCCCTCTGGGGTGATCGTTCCCTCCCCCACCTGATAGGTATCGGGAAACAGATAGCCCTCCAAATGGGGAATATCTTCCGGGAGCCAAGGAAAGCGATCTCGGGGAATGTCCTGCGTCGCCGCCAGGAACGCCTCCCCTGAGAAAAATTCCCGCTGCTCAAAATAGCTGGCCATCTCTCGACGAGACCAGCCTTCAGGAATGGTAAAACTTTGGCTAGACACCTCTCCATCCCAAATTTGTGCCCCAATCTCCAACATCGACTCTTGGGGGGAAAAACGATAGACTCCCGCCTGAAACGAGCCGTCGGGTTGTCGCCACCGCAGCCAGCGGGCCCATAACTCCCAAGCGTTGGCCGACTGAATCAAGCCAACCGCTTCGAGATCGCGGCCAATTTGTGCGGCTGGTGTTCCCTGGGGAATTTCCAGTTGTATCGCAGTGACCTCGTCTTCCGACACCTCCTCCGCTGCTGTTTCCGCTATGGGAGCTGTGGCCCAACTCCACCAAGACCATCCTTGCCAAACTCCCAGGGCGATCGCCCCCGGAATTGCCAAGTAAAACGCGCCTTTTGCTAGTCGTCTCACAAACTTCCCCTCATGAACTCAACAGGTGCTACTCCAAGCCATTAAACAGCCGTTCCGCAATCAAACTTTCAATCGACGGAAGTAAGGGTTCCAACTCATCCAACTCCGCATCCGTCAGCAACTCGGGTTTCGCCTCAGCATTGATACGAGCCAAAACTAACATCGGATCGATTGGCACATAGAGGCCATATTCCTGCTCACCTTCATAAAAATTGGCTAAACAGAGCAATTCTTCCTCATCTTCATCCGAATCCGTCTCATTGAGAGCCTCAATCGCCTCATCCAACTCGGGAATATCACCTACCACCGTTAAGGTGAGGGCCGTTCGCTGAAGCAACAAATCTTGTTCCGCCAGAACCGCCTTAGCCGTGTCAAAGACCTGATCAATCTCCTCCTCTGTGGCTAGATCCGCTTCCTCATCCTCACTATCATCATCCCCCGACCAGGTTACCAGATCCACGGGAATATTGACCGGCAGTAACACCGCGTACTCAACACCATTCATCTCAAACTGATGTTCAACATAACAGGGGAGCGATCGCCCCTGTTCATCGGTGACAGACACAATCGTGCTATGAGACGTTTCGTTCATTGAAGGATGCTTGATAAGAAAGTAAGGACTCACAAACCGCAAATCGGTCTAGCCCATGGCTCCCCCTACGATAGCACGAGGGGAGCGATCGCTATTGCCCCCGACCCCTACTCCATCCGCAAGACTAGCTTCCCGGACATCGACCCCGCCTCCAGGCGGCGATGGGCCTCAGCGGCCTCAGCCAAGGGGAACACCTGACTCACCTCAACCTTCAGAGACCCCCCATCAAACAAACGTCCACATTCCCGGAGGATTTTCGCCTGTTCCGCCTGTTCCTCCTGCAAATTGAGCAACATCGGCGTTAACATCAACTCGAAACCAATTCGTAAATTGCGTTGCCGGGCCCCCTTCAAATCGCCATCGTCACTCAGCCCAAGCAACGTCACCACATCACCATAGACCTTTACCGCCTCACAACTACGATAAAAGGTCTCACCGCCAACGGTGTCAAAGGCCACATCAACCCCATTCCCCTCAGTCCAAGCCAAAACCGCCTCAACAAAATCTTGTTCAGAATAGAGAATCGCCAAATCCGCTCCCAATCTCTTGACAAAATCAGCCTTCTGTGGATCAGATACCGTAGTCGCCACCTGAGCGCCCTGACGTTTCGCCAACTGAATCGCCACATGGCCCACACCACCGGCTCCAGCTTGAATCAGAACCCCTTGTCCAGCACAGAGACGAGCGCGGTCATAGAGAGCTTCCCAAGCAGTAATTAGCACCAAAGGAGCTGCCGCCGCTTCTTCAAAACTGAGGGATTGAGGCTTAGGGGTCAAACAATGCTGTTCCACTACCGCATATTCGGCATAATTCCCCTGAGATCCCCCCAAACCCCCAAAACAGAAATAGACCGCATCCCCTGGGCCAAAGCCCGACACATGAGAGCCAACCGCCTCAACAATTCCGGCCCCATCACAGCCCAGGATATCCACAGAGCCATTGGAGATGAAAGTTCCCCGTTGTCGTACCTTCGTATCAATCGGATTCACCCCAGCCGCCTTCAATCGGACTAACACCTGAGTCGGGCGTTCAATCCGTGGAATCGGCAGATCCCGCAGTTCCAAAACATCTGGCGCACCAGCGCCCGTCATCACAACAGCTTTCATAGCAATCCATCCCTAGTTATCAGCAATACGCCCCTACGTCTTTTCTGTTCCCTGTTCCCTATTCCCCCTACAAATCCCCAAAGCCTTTTTTCTTCTTCGGTTTCTTCTTCTTTTTCGGCGTACCGCCACCGGGGCCCCGGAAACCAGGACGAGGTCCGCCGCCGCCGCCAAACATCCCCCCAAAGGGGTTCATACCCGGCATTCCGCCACCTCCCATTCCCGGAAGATTCCCCTGGCCCATTTGCTGCATGAGCGATCGCATCTTCTTGAAATCACTCACCAACTTATTCACATCCGACTCATCAAACCCAGATCCCTTCGCCACCCGACGGCGGCGACTCGGAGAACTCGACAACAAATCAGGGTTGGTGCGTTCCTCAACCGTCATCGAGCCAATCATGGCCTCAGAGCGTTTAAGTTGAGTTTCCCCCTTCTCTAAATCCTCATCAGAAATTTGTTTCCCCATGCCAGGGATTAACTTCATAATTCCCCCCAACGACCCCATACTCTTCATCAAGCGGGTTTGTTTAAGGAAATCATTAAAGTCAAACTGAGCCGAGAGGATTTTCTCCTGCATCTTCTCAGCATCGGCCAAATCTACCTGTTCAGCAGCTTTCTCCACCAAGGACAGGACATCGCCCATGCCCAAAATACGGGAGGCCATGCGATCAGGGTAAAACGGTTGTAAGGCCTCAACCTTTTCTCCCATCCCCACAAACTTAATCGGGGCCCCAGAGATGCGCCGCACCGAGAGGGCCGCCCCACCGCGACTGTCTCCATCTAACTTGGTGAGAATCGCCCCGCTGATGCCAATTTCTTCATCAAAGGTACGGGTTAGAGTAGCCGCTTCCTGCCCAGTCATCGCATCCACCACCAGGAGCGTATCGTGGGGTTGAATCGTCTCTTTAATGCGGCCCAACTCCGCCATCATGTCGGTGTCGATTTGTAAGCGGCCAGCGGTATCGACAATCACCGTATCAATTCCATCGGCCTTGGCTTTCTCCACCCCCTGACGGGCAATCTCCACCGGATCAGCATCAGTTCCCATGTCAAACACGGGAACATCAATTTGTTGACCCAGAGTTTTAAGCTGATCGATCGCCGCCGGGCGATAGATATCCGTCGCCACCAACAAGCTGGAGCGATTGAGTTTCCGCAAATGGAGGGCCAACTTAGCCGAAGCCGTGGTTTTACCAGTTCCTTGCAAGCCAGCCATCAGAACGACCGTTGGCGGCTCATCTGCATGAGCCAGAGGGACATTGCTATCCCCCATAATGGCCACCAACTCATCATTGACGATTTTGATGAATTGTTGATCCGGGCGAACCCCAGCAATCACCTCCGCCCCCATCGCCTTCTCTTCGACATCAGCGATGAACTGTTTGACCACTTGTAGGTTCACATCGGCGGTGAGGAGAGCGCGACGAACCTCTTTTAGGGCATCTTGAATGTTAGCTTCCGAGATCTTGTCTTGTCCTCGGAGTTTTTTCCAGGCTTCTTCTAAGCGGTCAGCAAATGCGTCAAACATGAAATCTTGGGGTTAGCAGAACGAACGGTGACTACAGGAGATACGCAGGGGCTGCGCCTTGCTTCCCCTAAGAATAGCAAGAATTGGGGCGGAGATTCGAGAGACGGTTTTCCCCCATAGCTCTCTGGGCACGATTCACGCTAGGATTTTAACATTCTCTAATCTCTGTCCCCTACGCGCCGAAACTGCAAGCCTATGTTCTTCGACGAACTTCAACCCATCTTCAAAGAGTTGACTGCTGAGCCGATCGCATTTTTCGGTGGCTTTGTGTCTGGAGTCCTCCGCCTCGATTTGTCCGAGGAGCCACTCAAAAGCTGGGTTGGCCAGACCAATGAGTCATCCTCTTCCTCCCCATCTGGCTCTGAGGGCGATCGCCCCAATGGCAATGGACCCCAATCGATTACCATTGAATAGATAGATTGTCAAGATAAACTCTAAAACTTTCCCACTCAATTCAGTCCAAGATTTGCAAGCTAAAAAAGGAGGGGCGATCGCGATCGCCCCTCCTTTTGTTATGAGTGGGTTGATAAATCCGGTTGGTCATCGAGAGACAGAGAGTATCCAAACCCTCCTAGCTGTGGCAAGTACAGCCCTTATGTCCACAGCCAGCCCCATCAGGATGACCATCGGCACAAGCCTGACTGCAATAAGGTTTATCGTCCTTCATCACAGCACTTTCCAAGCTCACGATACAAAGGCAGGAATCGCAAGCACATTTCATTTGAGTCACGGTCGTCATAATCAGAAGTCCTTTTTACTTACAACGTCTGAACAGTTATTCAGATGTTAGCACAACAAGTCAGACCCAGCCACAACCGCCCAAAACCGTAACAGCCCTTAACAATTCCCCCTCCCCTTCCCCCTCCCCTTCCTCGGGCGACCACAAGGGGCGCCCCTACGTCTTTTCTCTTGCCTCGGGCGACCACAAGGGGCGCCCCTACGTGGTTTTCTCTTGCCTACTGCCTACTGCCTATTACCTATCCCCTTCTCCCCCCAAACTTCCCTCGTAAGCGGTTCATAAACAAATCCACCTCAGACAAACCCATACGCGCCACTACCATCGCAAACACAGCCAACCCCCCACAACCAGCAACCGTTAACTGGAACAAACTCAGCAGAAAACCGCCATCACCCAAGAACCGTTGTAAGCCGACATAAATGCCCCAACCGGCCATCCCCGTCACAAAACTCAAGACCGTCAGAGCAGCGATGGGGGTGGCCCATTCCAACCAAGGTAGGCCGCCAATCTTGCCATTGAGAAGCCAGAGTAAGACCACCATAGACACCACATTCACCCCCATCGTCGCCAACACCAACCCCGGTGCGCCAAACCACTGAATAAAGAAATAATCCAACAGCACATTGAGAAAAATATTAGCAATACTGACACGGAATGGGGTTTGGCCATCTCCAAGGGCATAAAACACCCGCACGATGACATCCCGTCCCAGATAAACAAACATTCCCAAACCATAGGCCATCAGAATAGCCGCCACAAACTCTGAAGCCTCTCGGTCAAAGGCATAGCGTTCATAGACCACCCGCACAATGGGCGTAGCTAGGGCAACCATCAAAGCCCCCAGGGGCAACATAGTTAACCCCGACAGAATTAGTCCCTGACGAATCCGTTGTTTGAGCTGATCCCAATGCTCAGGAGCGGCCAGGCGGGAGAAAATCGGCAACAGGGGAACCAGGAGCGTATTGGAAATAATCCCCAGAGGGGTTTGAACTAATAATCCGGCATAGCCTAACGCTGAAGCGGTTTGAGGAATAAACGAGGCAAACCAGAGGTCTGTATAGACATTAATTTGCATCATCCCCGAGGAGAAGGTAGCCGGGCCCATGACATTGAGGACTTCTCGCACTCCGGGCCGCCAAAAATCGAAGCGTAAGCGTAGCGTTCCCAATCCCTCTCGCCATTGCACGATTACCTGCACCAACCATTGCAGTAACGCCCCCAAAAGCGTCCCCCATGCCAGGACTAAGCCCCCTAACATGGCATATTGGGGTTCGATGATTTGTTTCCCGAAAGACAGAGCTAAAACCCCTAAGCCACCCAGGAGAGCCACACTGGAGAATAGGGGGCTAATGGAGGGTAACCAATACATATCAGCAGCATTGAGGCTACCAAAGCCAATGCCAATCAATCCAGCCAGGAGAGCCATGGGAGCCATAATGCGAAACTGGATTACAGCAATTTCGCGAATTTCTTGCCCCGCCGCCGTTTCCGATAAGCCCGGTGCGACCAGATCGATGAGAGGATGAGCAAAGATAACCAGGGCGACCGTGACTAGGAGTAAGATGCCTCCGACGAGGGTGGTCATGGTTTCAATCAGAGGAACCGCATCTCGTTTGTCCCGTTTGGCAACGACACTGACGATCGCACTATGGAACGGTCCATTGATGCCCCCAAGGAGGACGAGGAGGAAGCCAGGAATCACATAGGCGTAGTTGTACGCATCCACCGCCACACCAACCCCAAAGGCGGCGGCGATCGCCTGTTGACGCACCAAACCAAAAATCTTACTAATAAGAGTTGCTGCGGCCACAATGCCAGCAACAGACGCCAAAGAACGAACCTTTCCTGTCTCGTCAGCCATAATTATTGAGTTGCGTGTGCAGAGGACCATCGTCACCCCCCCCAACATTTAACCGCAAGAGGGTCACGGTCCTCGATGATTTATCCTCCCCTTGGCGATCGCCCTAAACCTCAGACCCTGTGATATTTGTGCCTAAATCCTCCATGACTAGCCCCCTGATTTACAACTATCCCCCCCTCTACTCCGGAACCCTAATCCGTCGTTACAAAAGATTTTTAGCCGATATTGAACTGGTTAATGGCGACGTGATTACCGCTCATTGTCCCAACACCGGCCCTATGACCGGTGTTTGCGACCCCAGCAGCCCCGTATTGCTCTCCTATAGCGACAATGCCAAGCGTAAATACCCCTACACCTGGGAAGCCATCCAGATGCGCGATGCTGAGCGAACCTGGGTGGGGATTAACACCAGCCGCAGTAATGCGATCGTGCGATCGCTCCTCGAACAGCATTTAATTCCCGAATTGGGGGATTATGGAAACATCCGCTCAGAAGTTAAATATGGGCAGGACGGCAAAAGCCGCATTGATTTTTTGCTAGAGGGAGACCGTCCCCTGTATCTTGAAGTGAAAAACACCACCTGGGCCCAGGGCGGAACAGCCCTCTTCCCAGATACCGTTACCCAACGGGGACAAAAACATCTGCGGGAGTTGATAGCCCTAGTGGACGAGGCCGGCTGTGTCATGTTGTACTTAATTAACCGAGGAGATTGCGATCGCTTTTCTCCCGGTGACGACGCCGATCCGACCTACGGTAACTTGCTACGAGAGGCGGCCAAGCGCGGGGTGAAAATCTTACCCTGTCAGGTTCACATCAGTCCCGAGGGACTACGCTACTGTGGACTCGTTCCCCTGGAACTTTAGACCCCATAGTTGCCTAATCTCTAGTGGCCTCGCGATCGCCAAACCGGGAATCGTATAATCGGCTACAAAATGCACTGGATTGTCAGTGGTAATAAAATGCCATGCTGCACCAGCATAATTTCGCTAAAACAGACCAAACAAAGGAGTTTTCGGTGTGAAAAAGGTAGAAGCCATCATTCGCCCCTTCAAACTGGACGAAGTTAAAATTGCCCTCGTCAATGCCGGTATCGTTGGGATGACCGTTTCCGAAGTGCGCGGATTTGGGCGGCAAAAAGGACAAACTGAACGCTATCGCGGTTCAGAGTACACCGTGGAATTTTTGCAAAAGCTCAAGCTCGAAATTGTCATCGAAGATAGCCAAGTCGATATGGTGGTTGAAAAACTCACCGCCGCTGCGCGCACCGGAGAAATCGGCGACGGTAAAATTTTCGTCTCCCCAGTCGATCGCATTATCCGCATTCGGACCGGCGAACAAAACCTCGAAGCCATCTAACCCTAATCCTCCCCTGAGGCCTGACCGAGAGGTATGGATTCACAAGCAGACCAGAGAACGCGGGACAAGTCTCGCGTTCTTTTTTTCAGAACAGAGGGCTGATCAGCCCGAGCCATCGCCCGATAAGATAGGACGTTGAAACCCGCGAGACTTCTGACTAACAGTACGTTTATTCTGTCGTTAATTGTTCATGTTTAATTGTTCGCTACTATTGCTACTTTCCCAAGAAGCTCCCCCAGATTAACCGTTGCATTTTCCCAGATAGGGAGGGATTCGTGTACGATCCTCTTAGGGTGGCACGACCCACTGTGCCGAGGGTTCGGACACTCCGACCAGGGATAGATCTCGAAGCGCGTGTATGGAAGCCGAAGAACTATTACAAAAATATGCAGCGGGCGTGCGGCGATTTATTGGCGTCAACTTAAGCGAAGCCAACCTTAGCCAAGCCAACCTCACCCGAATCAATTTGCGCAACGCCTGTTTGAGCGTTGCCAATCTCAGTGGTGCCAACTTAAGCCGAGCCAACCTCAAGGGGGCCAAGCTGAACGTCGCCAAATTGAGCAGCTCAAATCTACGAGGCGCCAACCTGCGGGATGCTGATCTCAACGTTGCCAACCTGATCCGGGCCGACTTAAGCGGCGCCGATCTCTACCAAGCCTCCCTAATTCGCACCGAGATGTTGCGAGCCGATCTCAGTGGGGCCGACTTACGAGGCGCCAACCTGAGCGGGGCCATGCTCAAAGAAGCGAAACTTCCCCGCGCCAACTTTCAGGGGGCCAATCTCAGCGAAGTCGATCTCAGTTACGCCCAAATGCGGGGGGCGAACTTAGAACAAGCCACCTTCCGCCGTACCAATCTCCGTTGGGCCGATATGAGCGGGGCCAGTCTGCGCAACTCGGAACTGCGACAAGTGCGTTTAAGTGGTGCCAAACTGATTGAAGCGGATTTACGGGGGGCGAATTTACGTTGGGCCGATCTCAGTGGAGCTAGTTTAGCGGGAGCCGATCTCAGCGGGGCCAAGCTCAGCGGAGCCAATCTCAGTGGGGCCGACTTAACCGGGGCCAACTTACTCGATGCCAGTCTCGTGTATGCCGATCTGACCCGGGCCACCCTCACCAATGTGGATTGGATGGGGGCTGACTTGAGTGGCGCTACCCTCACCGGGAGTAAACTCTATGGTGTGTCCCGATTTGGCTTAAAAAGTGAAGGAACCGTCTGTGACTGGGTTGATTTGAGTCCCAACGGCGACGGTTCCAAAATTCAACGCTTCCGGCCTGAACAGGTGGAAGAGTTTTTTAATGAATCCTTACCCACAGTGCGCATTCTGGTCGATGCTGTGCTCGATCCCACCGCTCATGTTGCCCTGGCTCAGGTTTATTACCATATTGCCCGTTATTTCCCCGGTTTAAAGCGAGCGCCCAACATCGATGTCAGCGATCGCCGGACCGTGATTACCTTCCGCCTCGATAACGACCTTCAGCTTTTTTCCATGGCCTATATCACCGTTCTGCCCTTTCGAGATGGAACGGCCACCCAGCGCAACATCCAAAACCTGGTCCAGCTGTTACAAACCCGAGAACGACAAAATCTGGAAGTCGGACATTTTCGCTACATCCAGCGGTTACGGGTGTTTTTCGAGCAAACCGTTGAACGGGCCAACAGTCTCCGCAACAATGAAGCGGAGAGTCTTAGCCCTGAAGCCGGTCAGAACTTTTTCCGGGCCCCAACCCATGTGATTCTCTCCAATTCCAAAAATCAAACCATCGAAGTGCAACATCATCCTCAGTTTGGCAAGCAACGACTACAGGCCGCCAACCGCATCAATCCCGTTGAATCCCCCTATCCCGAAGTCTGTAACCAGATTCTACCGCCCCCCTTTGTCATTTTCGATTTCGTCAAAACCACAGTCACCGATCTCAACCCAGATCCCCTGTAAATCCTTCCCCGTCTCAGTTGCAGCAGAGTATTGCCCCAGTCTAGACCTCTCGCTGATGGCAGTACACCCATGAGATCAGACCTCCATATTCCCCTCAAACCGGTCCTTGAGCGGTATTCCTGTCTGCCCCTCTTCAGGGTCTATTGTCTATTCTCCCGGCGTCCTTGCTATACAATAGCGCCGGCAAGACCCGATACCGTCCCGGTAGTGGCTCCTGTATTCTCCACCGCTCTCTGAGGGATTAGGGAAGGGATCTCAATTGTTGTTACGATTTGGAGGGCGCTTAGGGGGTTAGGTGCCGATGACTGGCTTGAAAACGAGGATAAAGTCCCATGACGCTCAAAGAACTTTTAGAACAATATGCTGCCGGAGAACGGGACTTCGGTGGAATTATGTTGTCCGAAGCAAATCTTAGTCGTATTAACCTCAGTGGGGCCAATCTGAGTCAGGCGATTCTCAGTATTGCTAACCTCAGCGGGGCCAACCTCAGCGGGACTAACCTCAGTTACGCCAAAATGAATGTGACTCGCTTGAGTGGCTCTAACTTAGTGCGAGCCAACTTGCAGGGGGCGATTCTCAACGTCGCCAATATGATTCGGGCTAACCTGAGTGGGGCGAATTTACAGGATGCAGCCTTAATTCGCGCCGAGATGATTCGGGCCAATCTCAGTGAGGCAAAACTCAATGGCGCTAATCTCAACGCGGCTGACTTGCGAGAGTCTAATTTGAGACAGGTGGATTTAACTGGGGCCAACCTGAGTGAAGCGGATTTGCGGGGAAGTTCTCTAATTGCAGCAATTTTACTCAATGCAAATCTGATTGGGACGGATTTGAGTAAGGCGGATTTAACGGGAGCGGATTTGAGCAATGCTGAACTGCGTCATGCTCGTCTGCATCGGGCGAATTTGAGTGGTGCGAGTTTGCGCGGGGCGAATCTCCGTTGGGCGGATTTAAGTGGGGCGAATCTCCGTTGGGCGGATTTGAGTGAGGCTAAACTGAGTGGGGCCAATTTGATTGGGGCTGATCTCAGTTGTGCGAATCTTCTCAATACCAGTTTTGTTCATGCGGATTTAACCCAAACCAATTTAATTCGGGCGGATTGGGAGGGCGCTGATTTGAGTGGGGCGATTTTAACGGGGGCGAAACTCTATGGGGTAGCCCGGTTTAATTTGACGACGGAGGGGATGAGTTGCGATTGGCTGGATTTAAGCCCCAATGGAGATCATAGTCAGATTGCCCGGTTTGACTCGGAAAACTTTGAAAAGTTTTTTAATCAAACCCCTCCGGTGGTTCAATTGGTGGTGGATATGCCCATCAGCAGTGACGCTCATCGGGTTCTGGCGGATATCTATCATCAATTAAGCCAGCAGTATCCGGAGATGAATCAGCCCCCCAGTATTGATGTGGGCTACCGACGCACGATTTTGACGTTTCGGGTTGATAGTGATGAGTTATTGTTACCGACAGCTTATGTGGCGGTGTTGCCGTTTCAGGATGCGGGGGCTACTCAGAAAACTCTGGTCAATTTGGTGCGATCGCTTCAGAGTAGTAGTCCTGATTTGTCGGGGGTGAAGGCGGCGAATCAGGCGGCGAAGTTGAGTGTGGCGACCATTCAACGACTGCGAAAGGTCAGCGGCTTAAGTTGTCCTCAGGTTGAGGGCTATTCTGAGTTAGAGTTTTTCCAGGCCCCGACTCAAACTACGGTGGCGAATTCCAGTGATTTGGGCTTGACGATTTATAGTAATCCTATGTTTGGCAAGCGTTTCTTCAATGTGGCGGAGTTGGGTATCCCGCTCAGTGCCCTCTCGTCTCAACGGGCCCAGGTGGTGTTGCCCTCCTCTCGGGAAATTTTGGAGTTCATTCAAGGGTTTTATTCCTTTGATTAGCACTCTGGGTGAGACGTTCAGGGGTTGGGTGTTTAGGGGTTGAGGGCGCGGTAAATCCACTGGTGTGTCTGGGACGTATTTAATATAAGTCCCAACCTCAACCTGGTGTGCCATGCTATCAGGACAAGCGCAAGCGGTTCGATCCTCAGTCAGTCCCACTGTCCCTATGCCAGTTACCGATGTTGATTTATATGCACAACTGCAAACCGGCGATCGCGAGGCGTTGGGGCAGCTTTATGACCGTTATGGTGGCTTGGTGTATAGCTTGAGTTTAAAAGTCCTCAAAAATCCCCAGGAGGCGGAGGATCTGACTCAGGAAATCTTTTTGATTCTTTGGCGTAAGCAAAATTATGATCCGAGTCGGGGCAAGTTGAGTACGTTTTTGATGATGTTAACGCGATCGCGGGGGATTGATCGCTTGCGATCGCGAGGGCGACGACGCAAATTTCTTGGCCATTGGGGCGCAACCCTGAGCGACGAAACCATGACGACCCCAACCCCTTTTGATGAAATTTCCTTAAGCGAACGTCGAGATACGGTGCGTGAGGCTCTGGAGCGACTCCCTGAGAAATATCGCTCAATTTTAGAGTTGGCGTATTATCAGGGTATGAGTCAGTCAGCGATCTCAGACCATCTCCAGATGCCCTTGGGAACGGTGAAGACGCGATCGCGTAAGGGATTATTAGAACTCAGAAAACATTTACAACCATGGATGGGGGGGAGCCATGAGTAATCTGTCACCCGAAGAGCTTCAGGAACTGGCCGCTGGCTATGTTCTTGGGGACTTATCATCTGAAGAACGCCAATTATTTCAAGCTCAACTACAACGTCACCCGGAACTGGCCAAAGAAGTCCGACTGTTACAAGATGTTGTGGGAGTGATACCCTATGGCTTGCCCGAAACATCGCCCCCTCCAGGGTTACGAGAGGCGATTCTAGCCGCCGCTGAGCCAGAGGCTCCGGAATCAGAGGATGAGCGGGGGTCTGTTGTGCCTTTGCTCAGGGGCAAGGGGCGGTTGTTATGGGAACGCTGGGTGACTGGGATTGCAGCGGTTCTGGCGATCGCCCTGCTGGTCGATAATCTGCGGTTGAGACAAACTCTCGATTACACTCAGGCGCAATTACAGGAACGAGACCAAGAGTTTTCAGATATGTTAGTAGCTCCGTTGGATGCGGTGTTAGTGAGTCAATGGGATGGGTTAGCCGAAATCACGGAAGACCACCTAAAAGCCATGACCCGAGAACAGGGACCCATGGATTATAATGCCGGAAATATTACTGCGATTATCGAACGATTTGATAGTCAGTTTCAGTTTGCGGAGACGAATCCTGTGATTCAAAAGCCAGGATTGCAGTTGATGGGAGGAACCCTCTGTGTTTTTGGCAAAATCTATGGGATGCGTTACACCTATACGACGGAAACAGGACAAACCCTATCGTTTTATCAGATTGATTCTCGGGAGGAAGAACTCTCTCTGCCTGATTTGGGGTCAGGAAAGCTGTACATCAGTCAACCGGGAAAACCTCGTATGATTCTCTGGTCTGAAAATGATTTTGTCTATGCGATCGTGGCGGAACTCCCTCCCAGTTACTTAAAGTCCTTGTCCGCCAACATTGTTAGACAATAGCAGCCAACTGCAGACTCAGTCTTGAGAAAAATAACATTGAACCCTAAAAAATCAACGTTCTTCTATTAAGACTCGCAGGGCATCATTCATTTCATCAAGGTGAGTTGGTTTAAATGTTGAATTATCACGAACAATTGTTGCTTGAGCGTGGTGATTATTTCGTATTTCCCAACGAATTTCAGTCAGATGATTACGGTCAACAAGACCAAAATGACGATGCCAATGAATTAGAATTAGGAAATTCATACCATGTCCAGGAGTCTCTGCCATCAAGATAGGCTCCGTATAGTCATAAATACCATGGGGGTGAATAATCGAAAATATATTTCTGCCCAAAGACTCACGATTATTTTTTAGGCGACTGACCAGTTCCCTGGAAAACATGGCCTCGGGGGAAGGCTTAATTCCCTCGACTACGGTTCCTGAAGTTCTATCATCACCATTGGCCTGCATCGACCAAGAAAATGCCACCTGTTGTGGTACGGAAGCAGCCCAAACTGGAGGTGCTAAGTTGAAGGCGAGTAAAAACGTCAGACAGATTATCGTTGGGACTGCTGCAAGTTTCATCATAATCAGACTTGGTTTTTCCGTAGAGTTAGGGATGGACTAGAATCGTAATCAACAGCTTCGTTAAGTTTAGAGGATTTTGAGATTTGTATCTTAGGTATACCTGGCAGGAATGACCTGGCGTTCAGAGTTTCAGCTTCTAGGTCCAGCTTAATGCCATAGTTTCATGACAATGTTGAGAATCCTAAAGGCCTGATTAAACAATCAGCCATCGCCGTTAATATATTATCATTCCATAGCTATGGTTCCAAGATGACTCGCTTCAACATCAGCCGCCGCCAAGCCTTACAGGGACTGACTCTCGCCGCTATGGGTTTGGTGTTGCGGGATACTCTGGCGATGCAGCCAGCTCTGGCTGAGCCTGAAACCACGACAAGTCTCGATCTCGATACTGAGAAATACCATGTGTTTATCCCTTATGTGCGATCGCGTACCGGGGGAAAACAGGAAATTACCCTACGTTCCGGGGAAAAACTAGAACTCAATATTCCGGCAAGGACGACAGAAAATACAAACATCAGGTTTCAACTCCCAGGTCGTCGAGGTGAGGCGATCGCGATCGCTCACACCCTCTACGACCGAACCCTAAGACTGGCAGATCAAATTTACCAAGAAATTGATAATACCTCCTTCATTCAGGATGCGAGTAAAACTAAGTGTAAACTCGTTTACGAGCAGGTTGAAGATGCCAGGTACATCAATGATCTAACCTCCTTGCAACTGTTGGATTACGTCGTTGAAACATCGCGACTGGATGATTCTGTTAAAGATCGCTACCTATTGGCGAGTACAAATTCAAGACTGCTAGGAATTCAAAATGTGGTTGAGTCCACCCTAGCAACCTCAAGATTATCTCAAGACAAACGACAACTAATTTTGGGAACCTTTGAGTTGGTTCGTGCTGGTGAACCTATTACCGATTTTAAAGCACTCAGTGACCTGGATTCGATTGTAACCGCCTCCCAGTTGCCGCCAGAAATCCAAAATGAGTACACGATTGCTAGTGCTAAATCTAGGGCTATAACAGTCGATTTGATTTTGGTTAAGTGGCTCGACGAAAACCCCAAATTCGATGAAAATCAAAAAATTGCCTATTTGATGGCATATCAAGAAGTTAGAGATGGTCGTGAACTATCTAATGAAGATCTTGTCAATGATTTAGATGATTTGATTTTAACATCTAAGATTTCTGATAATGCCAAGCTGATCTATGCAATCACTCGTCAGAATAATAGAACTGAGGGTCAGGATTTAGGCGAACAGGTTATGGCATTTATTCAGGACTATCAAGACGTTGAAAATTTGAAGAAGTCTGCCAAAAAAGTCTATGGCAAGGGTGCCAGTGTTGTTCCTCAAGCAACTCGATTACTCTCGGCGGCTGGAGCCGAAACAGCAACCGGCGTTAGTTTGAGCAGCCTATCGGGAGCCGCTGCAACCAATGCCACCCTTGCCGCTTTGGGAGGTGGTTCTGTTGCGGCGGGTGGTTTAGGAATGTTGGGTGGATTAGTAGTGGCAACTGGAGGAGCCGCTTTGATTGGTGCGGCTGGATTGCTCTCTATCGCTCTAATTTCCGAAATGGACGGAGAAGACTTCAGAAACTTGGGGATTTCGGTGGGAACCGGAACTGTTGCTGGAGCCGCGACAGTTTTAGCCGCTTGGACAGCAGCAAGTACCTTAGGAGTGACTGGCACTCTCTCAGGAGCAGCTGCCATTTCAGCGACAATTTCTGCCCTAGGTGGTTTAAGTATCATGACTGGTGGAGCGGCCCTTGTTGCTTCGGGAACAGCTTTCTTAGTCTGGTCGTTTATGAAGGGACGCAAAAAGCGAGATCAAGGTATTTTGCGACAAGTCGAGACTCGTATCTATACCCCAACAGAAGAGCCTAAACCCAATTCATTAGAGTCATTTTTGGCAGATAATATCCTCGATCAGTATGGGAAAGAAGAAGGGTTTACATCTCCTAATATCCCATTAGACAAACTCTCAACTGCATTGTCAAAATGGATCACACTTGAACCAAATGAGCGCGTATTAGCTCTGATTGACTCTAGCTTTTGGGATGATGCTAAAGAAGGAGTTGTTTTAACAGATCGAAAAATACGGTGGAAAGCTTTTGGGTCTAATCCTGACTCAATTTCCTATGATCGCCTGTTTTCGCTGATGGATTCAGATTTGTCAAATTTGCTGATTAATGAAGAACGACGAGATGATCTCGGTCGGGTTGAGGAACTGACCAATATTTTTTCTGAGGATAATGATGAAGATCGATGGGTTCAAGTTTTAACCTCACTGAAACAACAGTACACCAGTTTTTCCGTTTAAGTCGAGGCAACCTATACAGGTTTACCGGTTGGTTCGCTCTAGAGGTGTCTATGAACCCTCAATCGCCAACCACTCTCCTAAGCCACCCTGGCTAAACTCGACTTGGTTAAAGCGGGAACAATGCGTTGACTCGCCAACTTCCCGCCATAGATATTTCGAGCGACAGGCCCCACTTGTAACGCCGTCCCCGGCCCCATCAGAAACAGTTGCGATTTCCCCCAACGTAAATGCTCATCGAGTTGGGGAAGTCCCCCCACCGTCTCTAGGGGATATCGCCGCTGCACCTGTTGCAATAACGGATGCTTGCGGATGTCAAAGTCTGTCCCCGTGGCCAGCCAGAGACGGTCAAAGCTGGGTAACGACCCTTGGGGTTGGTCGCAGTCAATGTCCCAAAGCCCTTGATTCCAAGTCGCTCTTGTGATTTGACAATTTTCCAAAAACTGAACCCGTCCCTCTCGTTCTAGCCGCCGCAATTTGAATAAAACCTTCGGGGTCACAGAGCCGCCATTTCGCGCCTCTTGAATCATTTGCGATCGCCGCCCCCAATCCAATTCAGCCTGAAACCCCTTGAGATATTTTGGCCCCAACCAACCGGGATCAGCGTCAAACAACTTCTCATAAAACTGTCGCCGAGCCATCAACGTCACCCTGGCCCCCCGACGAATCGCTCCCAAGGCTAAATGACCACTGGTTAATCCACTCCCAACAATCAAAATTTCCTCTCCCCCCAGATGCAAAGTTCGCAAATCAATCTGACTCGAATGCTGCAACCGTTCCGGGGGATAGGTGGGTGCAATCTCCGCCAGCCAGTCAGGGAGTCGTGGGGGGCCGCCGCCAGTGGCCAGGATGACGCGACGAGCCAGACTGGGGGGATGATCTTGGATATGTAGCCGAAAGCGATCGCGGCCCTCAATCTGGATCGGTTCGATATCACGAATGCTGGCCCCAATCACTCCATCGCCTAATCCCCAACGTTCAATCACATCCTCGCAAAACCCCTGGAACAGTTGCGTTCCCGGTAAATCATAGGGTGGGAATAACTCCGAGGGCCGATTGGCGGCGAAGGCTCGTAAGGCATAGGGATTAGGATCAGGATGATGGACAGCGGGCGATCGCAGATGGGGAATCTCTAAGGCCCCAAACTGCTGCTTCCATTGAGCCATCCAGGTTCCCGCTCGATCAAACACCACTAGGCGATCGCGCAATGATGCTTTTTTCTGCAACAGATGAGTGACCAAAGTCAACGCCTGCGGGCCAGCACCTATGATAGCAATATCAACGGTTTCGGGAATTGGCTTAACGAGAGGATCTAAAGATGACACGATCAGTATGGTAACAAGATTCACTATCTTATGTATAATAAGAATCATTCTCGTTTTTGACGAGTCCAGGTCCCCAACCGTACCTCTGGGGACTTCCCTGACAGCCTCACCGAACCGTTGGCTCCACACACGTTCCTATTTTCACTATGTCTAACCCGATTACGGCTTCTGACACTCCGATCGATCTCCCCAAACAGGGAATGCCGGTAACCATCATTACGGGGTTTCTCGGCAGCGGCAAAACCACCCTCCTCAATCACATCCTGAATAACCAACAGGATTTGAAAGTTGCCGTCTTAGTCAATGAGTTTGGCGATATTAACATTGACAGCCAACTGCTCATGTCCATTGACGAGAACATGGTGGAACTGAGCAATGGCTGTATTTGTTGCACCATCAATGATGGCTTAGTCGATGCCGTCTATCGCGTCTTAGAACGGGGCGATCGCATCGACCACCTCATCATTGAGACCACCGGAGTCGCCGATCCCCTACCGATTATGTTGACCTTCCTCGGCACCGAATTACGAGACTTCACCCGGCTCGATTCCGTCCTCACCACCATTGACGCGGAAACCTTCACCCCAGACTGTTTTGACAGTGAAGCCGCCAACAAACAGATCGTCTACAGCGATATCATTCTCCTAAATAAAACTGATTTAGTCCCCGAAGCCCAACTCAGTCAACTCGAACAAGAACTGCGCAACATCAAAGAGGGAGCGCGAATTATACGCTGTCAATTTGGGGGAGTTCCCTTACCGCTGATTTTGGATGTTTATTATAACCATCCCCAAGACTATCAACGGGAAATTGAGGAAGAAAAGGCTCATGACCATGATCACGGGCACGATCATGGGCACGATCACGAGCATCCCCATGAACATCACCATCACCATTCCGACCATCTTGATAACGATGGATTTGTCTCGATTTCCTTCCAGAGCGATCGCCCCCTGTCCCTAGAACGTTTCCAAAACTTTCTCGATCATCTCTCCCCATCCATCTTCCGAGCCAAAGGAATCCTCTGGTTTCAGGAAAGCCAGCAAAAACACATATTCCAACTCAGTGGAAAGCGTTGTGTCCTCAACGTCGATGACTGGAAAAACGCCCAACCCAAAAATCAAATGGTGTTTATTGGTCGCCACCTCGACGAAACCCAGCTCCGCGATCGCCTCAGAGACTGTCTAACCTCCGAAGTTCTCAGCGGACGACCCTAGCCCCTTGCCAGCTAGCCAAAAAATCGGGATTAAGACCTGGCACAAAAAGAAATTTAGTGCTATTCTAATAATAGTTAAGATTTGTAAAGCCAGTAACTTAGTCTCTAAGTTCTGAGACTATAGCCACCCCAAAATGAGACAAATCCCGAGTAATTGACAGGAGGTTAACTCATGATAATTCAGCCATTATCAATTGTTGACCATCAATTATTTCTTGTCCATTCACCATTAGCCCTCAGCCTTTGTTCTAATGACTTTAGACAGCTCAAATAATCTAGCCACCAACGGACAGTCTGTCCCTTCCAGCTTCAGTTCTGTAAGCAGTTCCATTCCCCCAGCCACCCGCGCCCGAGTTTCACGAGCAGAAATGGAGCAAGCCGTGCGGACGTTGCTAATCGGACTGGGAGAAGATCCCGATCGCGAAGGACTGAAAGACACACCCAAACGAGTGGTGAAAGCCCTTCAATTTCTCACCCAAGGCTATGATCAATCCCTTGAAGAACTCCTCAACGGAGCCGTCTTTCACGAAGACACGAATGAGATGGTCTTAATCCGGGACATCGATATTTTCAGCTCCTGTGAACATCATATTTTGCCCATCATTGGACGAGTTCACGTAGCCTACATTCCCAACGGACAGGTGATCGGATTGTCTAAAATCGCCCGCATTTGTGAAATGCACGCTCGCCGTCTGCAAGTTCAAGAGCGACTCACCGCTAGCATTGCCGAAACCCTACAATCTGTGTTACAACCCCAAGGGGTGGCCGTTGTTGTCGAAGCCACTCACATGTGTATGGTGATGCGGGGTGTCCAAAAACCCGGTTCCTGGACAGTCAGCAGTGCCATGCGAGGTGTTTTTGCCGAAGACGCACGCACCCGCCAAGAGTTTATGAGTCTGATTCGCCATAATCCCGCCTTCCACTAAACCCATCTATTGGGAACAGGATAGCGGTCACGAGGGCAGGGCAACCACAAGGGTATGCCCCCTGCCTGTTCCCTCCCAGTCCGGGGTTAGGGGTGGGTCCTCCCCGGTTGCCTATTGCCTGTTCCCTGTTGCCTTCTTCCCCCCCCCTATGTCTAACGTCTTCCTCGTTGCCGGCCCTTCTGGAGTTGGAAAAACTCACTGGATTGCCGAACAACTGCAACAGCATCCCCCCAGTCAGGAGATCGCCTACCTGAATCTCGGTGGCGGTTCCTTTCCCCTAGATGCCAGCTATTTAGAAACCCTGCACCCCAAACTGGACTGTCTGAGTGATGATGATGCCCCCGTCAAGCTGGTGGAACATCAGGGTGCTAAAAATCCTATCTATATTGAAGTTGGCTTTCATATCGCCTTAGATTCCCTGGTTTTGCCCCTCGTCGATTGTCGTAATATCGTCCTGGTCCCCCCCAAAGGACCCGAGACAGACTGGCATCATTGGACAGAAGCCGATGAGGTGATTGTGGGCGTGGGAACGGCCCCTGAGTCCATCGTCAACTTGCAGATGCAGCGGGCCTTACTATCCGGGGAAGTGTTCGATCCGCCAAGTTTAGATATTTTCTGGCAAGAGGTGATACAAGGTGCCTATGGCTCTGTCCAACGGGCAAAAGCAATTTTTAACATCGCCGATGGACAGACCTTTTTATTCAACTTTATCTCCGGCTTAGAGGGTAGTGATTATCGCCCCCTGGATGTTCCCTTATGCTTAGATGGCCGCCCTCAACGGTTTAGCGGCTTAGAAATTGTCGGTGAGGGAATAGACGGAGCCGGAATTACGGAAACGCTACAGGATTGTTTTGTCACCGATGAGATGCTTGTCCAATATCAAGCTTATTTGAAAACAGCACAAGAGACGGTGGCTAACGCGAATTAAAACAAAAAATAATTCTTTAACGTTGCCCTTGATTCAGTTTTGATGAAATCTTAAAACTGGTCTAGCACTGATATATTCTTTAACCACGACTTTTATTCCATGAAAATTGCTGTTTTATCCTGTATTCACGGAAATTTAGAAGCCCTAGATACGGTCTTGAATGATGTTGAAGCCCAGGGGTGCGATCGCATCGTCTGCTTAGGCGACTTAGTGGGCTATGGGCCCTATCCCAACGAAGTCGTCGATCGCATTCGTAGCCTAAACATTCCCACAGTCCAGGGATGCTGGGATGAGGATATCGTCGAAGGCCTCAACGCCTGCGAATGTAGCTATCCTTCCCTGCTGGCGGAAAAACGGGGACTTCGGGCCCATGAATGGACGAATCAAATCGTTCGGGATGACGTGCGGGAGTATCTCGCCCAGCTTCCCCTAAGCTTACGGGATGGAGACCTCTGTTTTGTCCATGGAAGTCCCAACAGCCAACATGAGTATTTAATGCCAGAACTCGATGGCTTCATCGCCCTAGAACGGGTGTTATCCACAGAAGCCGATGTCTTGTTTTGTGGTCATACTCATATCCCCTATGTGCGATCGCTCGACGAGGCAAAAATCTCAATTTCCGTCAAACAGATTCACCCTGATAGTCCCCAAGCCGCTCCCGTGGAACAGAGCCTTTCAACTCCCATTAAACGGCTCGTGAACGCCGGTTCCGTCGGTGAACCCCGCCACGGTCGCCCCAATGCCACCTACGTGATTTATGATACCCAGAGCGAAGCCGTCGGCCTGCGGGAACTTCCCTACGACTACGAAAAAACTTGTGCGGCTATCGTTGAACAAGGACTGCCTAAAATTTTCGCTTGGCGGCTCTCCCAGGGCCTAGAATTTGCCGAACGGGCTGATGATCCGCAGCATTTATGTCAACGCTAATTTTTCAAGATAATTTTATCTCTTTGAACCTGACGTCATGAGGGTATTCATAGTTTGACTGACCTATTTTCAGAACAATCCCATTGGGCAATTCTAAGTGGTCTTGAAGGCAATTTAACCGCCTACAACGCCGTTTTAGACGATATCCGCAAACAAGCCATTCCCGTTGACGCGATTTATATTCTCGGGGATGTTGTCGGCTTACATCCCCAATGTTCAGAACTCTTAGAACAGTTGCGATCGCCCCAAGCCGGAGAACCCAGCCCCCAAATTTGCACCGGCTGGTGGGAAGAACAATGCTTTAACCTGCACGGAGTCGGGCCGGATCCTCAAGCGTTCGCCTTAAAGGAGCGATATGGAGATGAGGGGGTCGAGGCCTTGTGGAACACCGTTCCTCGGGAGCACGTCGAGTGGTTGCGATCGCTCGATTTTGGCTTTCTGGAGTTAGACAATCTCCTCATTCATGGAAGTACCGTCAGTTGTGATGACGAACTCACCCCAGAAACCCCCGCCAGCATCTTGTTAGATCGTCTCATCCGGGCCGATGCGAAGCAGCTTTTTTGTGGTCGTTCAGGATTCGCCTTTGAGTATTGTTTTCAATCCGGACAAATCGCCTCCCAAATAACAACCTTAGAGGGTGAACAAGCCCCAATTTCGCAAATTCTAAAACCCCGTAAGGTGGTCGGAGTCGGCAGCGTTGGACGGCGTCCCAATCAAGCCAGTTATTGCTTATATTCCCCCAGTACCAACAAAGTCGAATTTCGCCATCTCTCCTAACATTTTCTCTCCCCTCCTGTCCTCTGTGACTTAATCTGTTACCGCTGGTTTCGTATTACCCATATGAAGTGGACATTTCATCTAATTTAAATGAGCTAGAATTAGTCATATCTCCCTACCTCCGTGACCACAATGATCAGCCCCTGGTTCGTCATTACCCTGAGACGGCATAGCGTCCGCAGCCGATCGCTACTCAGCGGGTCTGGCTTTGTTTTGGGAATGTTGGCCCTGGGCCAAGTGCCCGCCTTTCCCCAGGCGGTAGCCGAACTAGATTGCCATAGCCGTCCAGCCCTGAGCGCCTATCTTCTCAGTGATACCGCCCGCCCTAACTACCCTCTGATTAGACAGTGTGGCCCTGGGGTGATCCCCCACTTGATCCATCTGCTAGAAACAGAAACCACCGCCACCAACCGCACCTTGGGCAATCGGATAACCCAGGCAGTATCACGGTTTGGCCCCGACGCAGCCCTCCCCCTATTGGCCGTGGCCCAAACCAGCCAGAACGAAACAGCCCGGTTCCTCGCCCTGCGAGACCTACTCGAAGAAAATGTGGTGTGGCAGATTGCCCTGGATGCCTATGCCTCTGAACTCTGGATGATGCCCTCCTATCATTCTGAAGGGCATCGCCTTGCCTATCGCATTGACCTCTTAACGACCCTAATGGAAGGGTTGGGCCACCTGGCCAGCAGCGATCCTAGCCCCCAGATTCGCATCGCTGCCCTGCGCCCCCTAGGGGATATTGCCTTCGAGCTAGAGCTTCGTCCCCAAGTGGCAGCAGTGGGGGTGGCTCAACTCCAACACCCCGACCCAGAAGTGCGGTCTGCGGCGGCGATGATGCTGGCAGAAGCCTTTTATCGGGCTGACCCTGAAGCCGTGACCCTGGTGGTACCGGCCTTAATTGAAGTGTTCGTGGATGACCCAGAATACCGCCCTCGCATCGCAGCCGCAGGGGCGCTAGGCTTCATTGGCCCCAGTGCAGCGGCAGCAGTGCCAACCCTCTTAGCCGCCTTTGCCGAGGATGAGGAAATGGAGTCGGCAGGGCTGGCCCTAGCGCAGATTGCTACCCCAGAGGCACGAGCCGCCATTCCCCTCTTGGTAGAACGCTTTCACCAAGAGGAGTCGGTTCGCTGGGCCAATGCCCTGGTACGAATTGGGGCAGATCAAGAGATTGCCATCCCCGCTCTGTTGCGGGTGCTGGCCACCCCCCTCTCCCAGAATCCCTATGTCGGGATGGGATTTAGAGAACAGGCTGCCCAGCTTTTGATTCCTCTAGGCATTGGGGCCGATCAGGAAACAGCCTTGGCCCTGCGGCAAGAACTGATGTGGATCGGCTCTATGGATCCAGAGAACCGGGTGCAACGGGCAGCCCGCATGGTTCAAGAGCGCATTGAACAAGGCAATCCCCACCTAGTCTCGGCAGGCCGGGCCGATGCCCCCACTCAGACCACCGATATCCCAGAGCAATCTAGGGATGAAGTTCCCCGACCTTGGGCTGAGCTGCAATCGAGGGATCTCGAACAACCGTTACTCGGGGGTGAATATAACCGGATCATGGGATTGATGTGGTCTGAGGTAAACGACCAGTCGAATGCGCGATCGCACGCCATCACTATCGCTTGCGATGCCCTAAGCCGAGACATGGCCTATCTGCGCGGGCGCGTCCCCCGTCAGATCGAAGATGCCTACCGCCAGATGGCCCCCTTCCAAACTAAAGCACTGTCCGAGACGTTGCCCGCCTCAGCCGGGCGGCAATCTACCGCCGTTTTTGATGAGATGGAGGCCGAAACCCTGCTGGAGCTAATTCGGTCTGGTGACGACTACACCTATATCGAATACGAGCAGTTGCTCAGTTACCTTGTAGGACTAGATCTTGCCACCTACCTGGACCCTGCCCAGGACGATGTGCCCCTCTCCCGCGCCGAATTCCTCGCCTATCTGGAAATCCTCTATCACACACTTCAAGACCCCGGGGGGCAACTGGGACAGGCTGAAGAGTTTTTACGGGAGGCCGATCGCCTGATTCAAGAGCTGCTGACGATGCTGCAAGAGGTGCGGCGATCGCTGGCCCTGCTGGAGTCTACCCAAGGGAGTTCGGGGGGAAATTTAACGACGTTAGGGCTACTGCCCACCACTAAAGGGAACCTTTCCCAAGGGTCGTTCAGTGAGGCGATCGCCCCCCGATCACCTCAGCCCATGGCGCAATTTATCCCGCTACTTGCGATCGCCATCGCAGACGAAGCCCCCGTCACCCGCCGCGACTTTTTGTTGGCCATGCTGAATCTGATGCAGGATCTGATGGCCCCCTTTCTGCTTCCGTCTTCTCTCCTCCCCCTGAATCAGTGTGGTAACTATCGAGTGGGGGGCTTTGTGGACCCCGCCGAGGAGATGCAGTCGGAGGTTTGGAATCTGATGCAGCCTCTCTACAGCCTCAACCTAGAAATTCTGGCTCTGGTGCGCAATCAGACTCGATAACAGGGCTTGTCAAAAAGCACAAAACTCAGTCTAACAGAAGTATGTCTGGCAGGAATAGGGCGTGCCGCTTGTGATATGCCTCTACTCCATTTTTCTCCTCTTGGGAGGGGTAAGGGGTGAGTTTTCCCTTCTTCTCAACTGCGATGATTATTATCATAATGAAGCCTGGCTCCAGCCCAGAGGAGTTTTTCCCGTAGCGTTTTGAAATAGGAATAATCCTCTCTTAAAATCAAAAAATTCGCCTGACAATCTGCCATTTTCACATCAACTCGTTGTCCCGGCCAAATTGCCGTGGCCAACGCACCATCCATCCAGAGTTTCGTATTTAAATCCCGATCTTCAAGGGGCCAAATACTCACCACCACCCCCGGCGGCAGAATCAGCGGGCGACTGGCTAGACTAAGGGGACAAATGGGGGTAACGGCGATCGCATTCATCCCTGGGTGCATAATCGGGCCATTGGCCGACACGGTATAACAGGTTGAACCCGTGGGAGTCGCCACCAATAAGCCATCCCCCTGATATTGATCAACAATTTCCCCGTCAATTTCCATCTCTAGAATCGACGTCAGCATTCGATCCACCGCCGCTGGCTTAATGCACATCTCATTCAACGCCAGATAGCGATCGCTCACCGGTTCTCGATTTAGGCGATCGCCCTCAAATAACGCTGCCTCCAGCATCATCCGCGACTGTACCGCAAAGCGATCCTCCAACAAACGATCCCAAACCGCCTCAGTCTCTTTGAAACTATCAAAGGGTTCTGTCAAAAACCCCAAATGTCCCCCCACATTGACCGCTAACAAAGGAATCCCCTCCGGTGAGAGATGACGGGCCGCCGTTAACGCCGTTCCATCTCCGCCTAAAATAATTCCCAAATCAATCTTCTGAGTCGACGAAGCCAGAAACACCGGATAAGGGTTATCTTTCGGGCCACTCGGGCCCAACAACACATGACACCCTCGCGCCTCCAATTCCTTCGCGCAGCGTTCCGCCGAAGATTTTGCCGATGAATCTCCCGCCTTGTGAGCAATAATGACTTGTTTCAGTTGCACCGTCGATCGCACTCCTCTAGCAATGGATAATGGCTGCTGGATAATTAACAGTTAAGAATTGACAGTTAGTATTCAGCATCACTGTAGATCGATTGAGGAGAGAGAAATAAACCGGGATGCAAGCGATCGCGTAACGTCGAGCCAGTATAGCCCGTCGCCAACCAAACCAGGGCCCGCACCCCATCACGAATGGACTTATCAATCGGTTCAGGAGACAATCCCGAGGGAATCGCCACGGGACGGAAACTAATATCACGACTTCCCAAGACAATCTCGCCAATAGCTGAAGCGCGGCGCATATGGTAATCCGACGTAATCAGATAGACACTGCGGATATCCTGCGATCGCAGCTTATCCACCAGAGTCGTAAAATTCGTCACCGTATCCACCGCATCGTAATTCAAATAGAAGCGTTGGCGAGGAATCCCCGCCTCCGCAAACACCCATTCCGCATATTCCGGGTTACTTCCCCCGGACACCCAAACCGTTAACTCCGGATGAGTGCGAGCAAAATCCGCCGCAAACACCTCTCGGTCCGGCGAACCTCCCAGAACCAGAACCGCCTGGGGAACCCGAGTCCAGCGTAAATAGAGACGAAAGCCACCCCAACCCAACCCCAGTAAGGTCAACAGCGTTAGCAGTCTGACCCCCAGCTTCAGGCGGCTCAATCGCCGCCGTTGCGCTGATTTCGTGGGATAGCGATAACCTAACTGCATCAACCCCCCCCTCCCTAGCGTTTTTCTCGGGGAACAAACGTGCGATCGCGCTCTCCCACATAAATTTGAGTGGGGCGGAAAATGCGGTTTTCATTGAGTTGTTCCTTCCAGTGAGCCAACCAACCCGCCACCCGGGCGATCGCAAACAACGGCGTAAACAGATCTGTCGGAATCCCCAACTTGCGATAGACCAGGCCAGAATAGAAATCCACATTGGCATAAATCCCCTTATCACCCAGGCGATCTTCGACCAACCGTTCCAACTCCACCGCGATCTCATAATAGCGATCGCCCCCAAAGCGATCGAACATTTGCTCCGCCAGATCCTGCAAAATCTTAGCGCGGGGGTCTTTCACCTTATAAACCCGGTGGCCAAACCCCATAATCTTGCGTTTTTGGCGAATACAATCATCCAAATAGGGCGCCGCATTCTCCACCGCACCAATCTCCTCTAACATCTCGATGACCTCCTCATTAGCCCCACCATGAAGTGGGCCACCGAGAGTTCCCACCGCCGACGCAATCACCGCATAGGGGTCAGTTAACGTCGAGGAGGTCACCATAGCCGAGAACGTCGACGCATTAATCGAATGTTCCGCGTGCAGCATCAAACAGATATCAAACACATGGGCCGCCAACGGGTCAGGTTCCCGTTCCCGCAGCATATAGAGAAAATTAGCCGCGTAGCTGAGATCATCGCGAGGTTGAACCGGATCATTCCCCTTGCGAATCAACTGGAACGCCGCCACCATCGTAGGAATCTTCGCCAGCAAGCGAATCACCGCATTGCGAATATAGATGGGATCATCCAACGCCCGCCGGGAATAGAACAATCCCAACGCCGCCGCCGACGCTTGCAGCGCATCCATCGGATGGCCACTTTCGGGAAAACATTTCATCATGTCCCGAATCCGGTACTTGATACGGCGGTGGTAGCGAATATCATGCTCAAACGCTTCCAATTCCGTCTGACTGGGTAACTCGCCCCAGATCAAGAGGTATGCCGTCTCCAAAAAACTACTGTGTTGGGCTAAATCCTCAATACGGATACCGCGATATTCTAAGATGCCCTGCTTGCCGTCAATATAACTAATACTAGACTTAGCGGCTGGTACACCTTCTAAACCGGGTTTGTAGAGATCGACCGACATAGAACCCCTCGTTAAGACAACGTGCGTAATGCTTTAAGCTGCTATTCTCCCACGAATCCCCCCAAGAGGATGTCATGGAATGCTTTTAATTGCCCTACCGGGCCAAAAAACAGCCCTGAGACAACCGGCGCATCCAGCCACTGACCGCAATCCGGCTGAGCGCCCCGTTTACCTTACCATACGCCAGATTTTCCTAACATCTGGCTCAACCCGGCCAGGACAAGCATAAACCCACACCCCTACAATAATTCTACCCCTCTACTGCCTTCTCCCCCCTACTGCCTACTGCCTTTTACCCCCCTACTGCCTTTCTACCCCATGTCCCCATCTCCTGTCTTAGCCGGTTGTGTTGTCCTTCTCGTGAGTGTCTTAATGGGAGGACTCCCCCTACTCGGGGCGATCGTGCGCTGGGTAAGTGACGAAGATCTCAGCCAAACGGGAACCGGCAATGTAGGAGTCTCTGCCGCCTTCTATCATGGAGGAACCGTCGCTGGAGTCTTAGCCGTTCTCTCGGAAGCCGCCAAGGGCATTTTTGTGGTGCTCCTAGCCCGTTGGTTGCTGCCCCAACTCCCCAGCTTAGAACTCTTTGCCTTGATAGCCCTGGTCTTAGGACGCTATAGCTTTAAACAAGGAGCAGGAACCACCAACACCGTTTGGGGCATCGTCACCCATGACTGGCGTATCGCCCTGTTCGTGGCCCTCATTAGCGGGGCCAGTTTCACCCTAATTCGTGAGCGGCAAGCGGGGCGGAACCTTTCCCTGACCTTACTTCCGGCCATTACCTGGATGCTCTATCCCCATAGTCCCGACCGGCTGTTAGGAAGCCTGGGACTCAGTTGTGCTTTATACGCCATTTATCAGACTATGTCCGACGATCTTGATTTACCCGTGGCCGCTGCGCGATCTGACACCCGTAAACTCTTTCAGTTCTTCCGAGCTGATCGGGTCTTGTTGAGTCTCGATCGCCCCCTCAAGCCAGAAAAAGTGGGGGCTAAAGCGGCCACCCTCTCTCAGCTACGACGCTGGGGCTATCCAGTTCCTCCCGGTTGGGTGTTTCTCCCTGGAGACGATTCTCAACTCTTTGCCGAAGCCCTGACGGTGAGTGCCGATCGCCCCCTCATTGCCCGCTCCTCCGCCTTAGGAGAAGATAGCGAGCAAGCCAGCGCCGCCGGACAATATGACAGTGTCCCTAACCTAACCAGTCCCGCCGCCCTAGAAGAAGCCATCGATCGCTGTCTAGCCTCCTATGAGAATCCGGCCGCCCTGCAATATCGCCAGGAACGTCAACAGCAGCCGGATGACGAGGACAGTAGCACTTGGGGCGCGATGGCCGTCCTAGTTCAGGAACAGGTGGCGGGGGTCTTTTCTGGGGTGGCCTTTAGTCGCGATCCCGTCTCCCGTTGCGGTGATGCAGTGGCCATTGAATGTTTACCGGGGGAAGCAGCCCAGGTGGTGTCAGGACAGGTGACCCCAGAACGCTATCACGTCAGCCTTTCCTCAGATTTGGCCAGCCTCGATTGGCGATCGCCCGCCACGGGACAGGATGAGCGCCTAGTGATCAGTGGGGATCCCGGCGATGTCCCCGTCAATCTACTACGGCGAGTAGCGGTTCTAGCGCGACAATTGGAACAACGGCTTAAAAACGTCCCCCAGGACATTGAATGGAGTTATGACGGACATACCCTCTGGCTGCTGCAAGCCCGCCCCATCAGTACCTTATTACCCATTTGGACGCGCCAAATCGCCGCCGAGGTGATTCCCGGCTTTATTCGTCCCCTCACCTGGTCCATTAACCGGCCCCTCACCTGTGGCGTGTGGGGAGAAATTTTTACCATTGTCTTGGGCGATCGCTCTCAAGGACTGGATTTCACCGAAACCGCCACTCTTCATTATTCCAGCGCCTACTTCAACGCCTCCCTCCTCGGGGATATTTTCCTACGCATGGGACTCCCCCCAGAAAGTCTGGCCTTTCTTACCGAAGGGGCATCCATGAGTCGTCCCTCTCTAGGTTCAACCCTCAGCAATATCCCGGGCCTACTGCGGCTGCTGCGTCGTCAATTGGCCTTAGAACAGGAGTTTGAGAAACAGTATTATGATGAGTTTTTGCCCCTGTTAGAAGCCCTAGAAGCCAGTCCCGCCTGTCGCTTCAGCGGCGATCGCCTGGTTCCGAAACAGTCCCCTGATGCCCTACTAAAGCGCATTCAAGACATATTGCAGGGATTAGACGGGGTCACCTATTACAACATCCTAGCTCCCCTAGGATTTGCCGCCAAGCGAGCTATCTTTAAGGTCGACGAGACCAGTTTAGATAATCGGCAGATGCCCGAAGTAGCCGCCCTGACGGCCCTAGAAAATATCGCCGAATCGGCTCGTAATCTGGTTCCCGAGGGCAATCTGGATGTAGCGGAGTTATTTGTCTACTTAGCCGAGAGTAACGATGGTCAGGAAATCCTCAAACAGTTGGAAGGGTTCCTAGAGGAGTTTGGCTATCTCAGTGAAGTCGGTACCGATATCGCCGTCGCCACCTGGCGGGAAGATCCGCGCCCCGTCCGCGCCCTGTTTGCTCAATTGGTGCAAACCAATGATTTGACCTCCTCCCGTACCTCCCAGCCCCCCAAATCATCGGCTGGGATAGTACAACAGGCCCTGAACCTCAAGGGAACAGTCGCTCAGGTTTATAGTCGCTTACTGGCCCAGTTGCGCTGGAGTTTCCGCAGTTTAGAACAACTCTGGCTAGAGTCGGGGCTGTTGGCAGAACCTGGCGATATCTTCTTTTTGGTGTTCCATGAGGTGCGAGGCTTAGTGAAGGCAGACAATCCTAATCTGGCGGAGTTAGTGCCGGAATTAGTCGCGCAACGGCGGGCCAAATGGGAGCGCGATCGCCAACGACCGGAAATTCCCTATGTCACCTATGGTCAACCTCCGATGACATTACTCACCACCTCCAGCCAACCGGCGCGATCGCAACTGTCGGGAATAGGTGCCAGTGCAGGCCAAGCCGAGGGACAGGTGAAAATCGTCCGCCAACTGAGCGATGGCTTACAGTTACAGCCCCAAACCATTTTAGTGGTTCCCTACACCGACTCAGGCTGGATGCCCCTATTAGCCCGTGCCAGTGGCTTGATTTCCCAAGTTGGTGGTCGCTTATCTCATGGGGCGATCGTGGCCCGGGAATATGGAATACCGGCGGTGATGAATGTAGCCAATGCCACCAATCTTCTCAAAGATGGCCAGCGAGTCCGTCTTGATGGTGAAACGGGAACCATTGAAATTCTCTCGTAATCCCTTTCGTTGTGTAACTTAAACTGGCATTGAAATCAATCCATTGTTACCCTAGGAACAGCGATACCCCCATGAGATCAATCTTCACGAATCTCTCAGATTTTATCTTGTTTATTGTCATCGAGGCTCCAAGTACGCCAGCCGGATCTCTGGGGTAGAATGCGTCATTGCGCCTCGGTTCCAGCCTTAAGGAGGCCCCTATGAAATCCAGCCTTTTTGCCATCACCGTGATTGTCCTGGGCGTTATGGGGTTGAGTTCCCCGGCGAGCGCCGATGAGGTCGAACTGTTAGAGTTCGATGAAAACGTGAGTACTCGGGTTGAGGACTTACGACTCAATGAAATTCAGACAACCCCGGAACCCCAGGAGGGATTGCAACTTCCGCCGTTGTTGGATACTCTCAATTTTCAGGGACTGATGTTTGACTCAGTAACGATTCAACTCAACGACCCCGATCGCCTCCCCCAAGAACAAAGCAGTCAGTTTAACTTACGCATGGCCATCGACGAGCGTCAAAGCCCAGAGTAGCTCATCGGGGGTAGAGTTCTTGCCATTGCTGCGATCGCGCCTCCACAGAAGACCAATCCTCACGGGTGATATCCGAAGGCGAAAACAGTGCCGTTGACACACCAACCGCCATGGCCCCAGCCTCAAAAAAAGCTGGGGCCGTTTCCCAGGTGACCCCTCCCGTAGGAATTAGAGGAATCCCCCTCAAGGGGACTTGTAAACTGCGTAGATACTGAACTCCCCCCATCACTGAAATGGGAAATACCTTAACGGCCGTGGCCCCGGCCTGCCAGGCCTGGATAATTTCCGTTGGGGTTAGGGCCCCCGGAATCATAGGAACCCCAGCCGCAATAGCTTGATCTAGGAGGGTTGATTGGTAATAGGGACTAAAGAGGAATTGGGCCCCAGCGGCGATCGCCTCCTGCAACTCCTGAACCGTCATCAGAGTTCCCGCACCAATCTGACAATGGGGGAACCGCTCCCGTAGCCGTTGAATGAGGCTTGTGGGGCGATCGCTCGTCCAAGTCACCTCAATATAGGACAGCCCCCCGGCGATGGCCGCCGCCGCCATCCGTTCCCCCAACCGCAAGGAGGGGGCACGAATGACCGCGATCACCGGTTTCTGTTTCAAACCCTCAAGCCACCGCCAATCCGTCACAAGCCCCCTTGCTCATCCTGCTACACCACCTACAAGCCAGGACACATCACGCGATCGCTGTCTCCAAGCGTTGGATTCGTCCTTAAGTAATCCTCCAGCCAACCACAGCCGAGGGTCATTAAAGCCCCCGTCTCCAACTCTTCGATGGAGTTACGCATCTCTTCAAGGGGATCAAGATCCCAAAGAATCAACGTGCGATCGGCACTGGCTGAAATTAACTTCTCACCATCCGTACTAAAATCCAAGGCCCGAACCCAATTTTGGTGAGCCGACAGGGTTTTGAGCAAATTCCCTTCGATATCCCAAAGCCGCACCGTATTATCCTTGCCCGCCGAAGCCAGCAGTTGACTATCCCGATTAAACGCCACATCCCAAACCCAATCCGTATGACCCTCCAGGACAGCAACGGGTGTTGTCTCAAACTGATCATCGAGCCATTTCCAGATGCGGATCGTTTTGTCACCACTGGAGGTCGCCAGATACTGACCATCAGGACTTAAGCTTAAAGCATTAATCCAGCCCTCATGGGCCGGAAATTCTTGCCGTAACTCCCCCTCAAACGACCAGACTTTGACCTGTCCGCCGCCACCGACCGAGAC
>SMDP01000149.1:9305-10961 GCA_012911965.1 Geitlerinema sp. P-1104 | reverse complement strand
ACAACTCCTTCAACTAATTCGGCTTTCTGATGAGGAGGCATCGCCGCGTAACGTCGCTCAAATTCCCGGTAGCTGAGGCGATCGCCATTTTCTAAGGGTGGACAGAATTGAGTCTGAAGTGCCATGGTGGTGTTCAACCCTAGACTGGGGACTCTTCTATTATGGCAAGGGAATCATCCCGGCCCAGGGAGAGTCAGCTAAGACCTCCACGATCATCGAGATCCTTCCCCGAAATCCGGTATAGTTGGGAAGGCGCAGACTGTGCCGAAGCATTATCGAATTAAGGGGTTGAGCCGTGGCGATCGTTGCAATTGCCAGTCCGAAGGGGGGCGTGGGAAAAACGACTTCCACTATCGCACTGGGGGGATTACTGGCCCAGAACCAAAGCTGTCTTGCGGTTGATTTAGACCCGCAGGGCAATTTGACCATGGGATTTGGCATCGAGATGGAAAAAGACCAAATTGGCAGTTACGACGTGATGACGCGCCAGGAAACCCCCGAGGAACCGATTATTGAGACGGAGATGGGGCTACATATTTTGCCCACGGATAGCACCCTGGCCAAGGCGGAAAATGAAATCTCCCAAGATCCGAAACGCTTTTTTGTACTGAAAGAGCAACTTCAGCCGCTGCAAAGCCGCTACACCAATATCCTCATTGACTGTCCCCCCAATATGGGATTGCTGACGCTGAATGCGTTGGCGGCGGCGGATTCGGTGTTAGTTCCGGTGCAATGTCAGTATTATTCGCTGCGGGGACTCGATCGCCTCTTTGATGAGATCTCCGATATCCGCAAAACCTATAATCTGCGTTTGCGACTGCTGGGAGTGTTACCGACGATGGCCGAAAATACTCTGATGACGCGGCGTGTGTTGAAGGAACTGAAAAAACGGCATCATCAGGTGACCATCTTTAAACCCGTTCCCAAATCCATCCAGTTCGCTGAAGCGAGTTTTGTGGGACAACCCATCCACCGCTTCAGCCGCAATCGTAAACTGATTGAACCCTATGAACGGGTGATTCGGGCGATCGCCCCCCAAACCCAAAATACTCCCAAAGAGTATCTCCTCTAACAAATTCTCGGTAACTGTTCCCCACTTAAGAGATCGACCGTTCGCAGGGAACCAATTTCACTCATCATGGTGACAGGGGGTTTGCTGGTTTCTGTGACGACCCCAATTTCGGCGGCCCCGTCTCCTAAACACTCTAAGGCCGCTTGCACTTGATCTGGAGGGACAAAGGCCACAAAGCGGCCCTCATTGGCTAAATATAAAGGGTCAAAACCGAGAATTTCACAGGCCCCCTGGACATCATCGCGGACGGCGATCGCCCTCTCATCGAGACGAATCCCCAGATTCGCCGCCACCGCAATCTCATTTAAGGCACTCGCCAGGCCACCTCGGGTTAAATCCCGCAGACAATGCACCTCAATTCCCGCTTCGAGTAGGGATAACACCTCCTCGGCGACGGGGGCCGAATCGCTTTCAATGGCCGTCTCGAACATTAACCCCTCGCGTACCGCCATAATGGCAATGCCATGACGGCCAATGTCACCGTTTACTAACACCACATCTCCCACTTGGACTTCTGTGGGGGATATCGTGCGATCGCCCGCCACAACCCCCACCCCAGCCGTATTAATAAAGATGCCATCTCC
>SMDP01000149.1:0-9044 GCA_012911965.1 Geitlerinema sp. P-1104 | reverse complement strand
GCGATCGCCCTCTAGCATCAAGGTCGCCGCATCATGCTGGACCTGGTTTGAGGAGCCAAATGCCGGTAAAAAGACTTGATTAATCAGTTGCTGCATCAACCGCCCTCCCCCACCATGAGCCAATAACACATGGGGATATTGCTCAATTGGCAGAGGGCAAGACAGAGAGGCGACGTCAAAATCACTCATTTTTCTTAATGAATTTTTATATACAAATCTTACCCATCGTAACAAATAACGTGAGGGGCTTTTTGTAAATTAACTTGAGTTTTAGTTGATTTTCTTCCATATACTCCTCACAATAGATGCAGTTCCAGTCGTCACATTCAAGGAAGAAAAACAACCAATGTGTTACTTAAGGAAATCTTAAAGATTTCGTAATCTTTGCCTTAGAAAACAGTAGCACAGATAGCAGATCCACGTATCCCATCCCAGGGGCGATCGCGCCAAAACTCGAACCTGCGCTCCATTTGCTCCCGAGGGCGATCGCCCCGCTTCCAACGAAACCTGAGGAAACACGAATGACTCCCACCCGTACCTCAACCCCAGCGAAATCTCCAGAAAAAGCCCCGACCAAAGACGGCAAACCCGATAAACGCTTCAAAGTTCTAGACATTACGATGAAGCGCAACCAATATCGACAAGATGCGCTCATCGAAATTCTCCACAAAGCCCAAGAAGCCTTTGGCTTTCTTGAAGAAGACGTCCTAAGCTACATCGCCCATAAACTGCAACTGCCCCTCTCCCAAGTCTACGGCGTTGCCACCTTCTACCATCTGTTCTCCCTCAAACCCAGCGGGGCCCACACCTGCGTCGTCTGTCTCGGCACCGCCTGCTACGTCAAAGGCGGTGGTGACATCCTCAAAGCCGTCGAGGGTGACGTGGGTATTGCCGCCGGGGAAACCACCGAAGACGGGCAAGTCTCCATCGTCACCGCTCGTTGCATCGGGGCCTGTGGCATCGCCCCAGCGGTGGTTTATGACGGCAAAGTGGCCGGCCAGCAAACCCCCGAACAAACCTGCGATCGCATCCACACCTGGCAACAAGAGGACAGCTAAGGCCAGCCCCCACCCGTACGATAATTAAGGACTAACCGCCATGGAACGAGCTGAACTACTCGAACAGGCCACCGAAGCCAAACAAGCCCAGAAACGCATCCGCATCCACTGTTGTACCTCCACCGGCTGCCAAGCCTCCCAATCCCTCGACGTTAAAAAACAACTCGACAACGCCATCAAAACCCACAACCTCGGCGACACCGTCGAAGCCGTTGGCGTCGGCTGCATGGGATTCTGTGGACAAGGGCCGATGGTCGAAATCGAAGACGCCGAAGCCCCAGCCGAGAAAAAACATTATCAAAAAGTCACTCCCGAACAAGCCGAAAGCATCATCGGCAGCCTCAACGGTTCCGGAGAGGCCGACGCCATCCAAGGCGATCCCAACCACCCCTTCTTTAGCCGTCAACTCCTCGTCGTCCGGGAACATAGCGGCCGCATCGATCCCGAACGCATCGACGAATATCTAGCCGTCGGCGGCTACCAAGCCCTACATCACGCCATCTATGAAATGTCCCCGGCTGACGTAGTGCAAGAAATCACCCAATCGGGACTACGGGGACGAGGCGGTGCTGGCTATCCCACCGGCTTAAAATGGGCCACAGTCGCCAAAATGCCCCCCGGACAGAAATACATCATCTGTAACGCCGACGAAGGCGATCCTGGGGCGTTTATGGATCGCAGTGTCTTGGAAAGTGACCCCCATCGTATCTTAGAAGGGATGGCGATCGCCGGCTATGCCGTGGGCGCAACCCAAGGCTACATCTACGTTCGCGCCGAATATCCCCTCGCCATCACCCGCCTGCAAAAAGCCATCCAGCAAGCCAAACGCAAACATTGCCTCGGGGCGCAAATCTTCGACTCCCCCGTGGACTTCACCATCGAAATTCGCGTCGGTGCCGGGGCCTTCGTTTGTGGCGAAGAAACCGCCCTCATCTCCTCCGTCGAAGGCGGACGAGGCAACCCTCGCCCTCGCCCCCCCTATCCCGCCGTCTCCGGCCTCCACGGCTGTCCGACACTCATCAACAACGTAGAAACCCTGGGGAATATTTCCCCCATCATCCGCAACGGGGCCGAGTGGTTCGCCGGCATTGGCACTGAACGCAGTAAAGGCACTAAAATCTTCTCCCTCACCGGCAAAATCCGTAACAACGGACTGATTGAAGTTCCGATGGGGATTACCCTCCGAGAAATTGTCGAAGAGATGGGAGGCGGCGTTCCCGGCGGTAACAGCGTCAAAGCCATCCAAACCGGGGGTCCCTCGGGCGGGTGTATTCCCGATCGCGAACTCGACACCCCCGTCGATTATGACTCCCTGCGGGAACTCGGATCAATGATGGGGTCCGGTGGCATGGTGGTCATGGACGACGACACCAGTATGGTGCAAGTGGCCCAGTTCTACATGGAATTTTGCCGAGGTGAAACCTGTGGTAAGTGCATCCCCTGTCGCGCCGGAACCGTGCAGATGTATCAACTCCTCACCAAACTCCTAGATGAGAAAGCCACCAAACGGGACTTAGATCGACTCAAAGAACTCTGCGGCATGGTTCAAGCCACCAGTCTCTGTGGTTTAGGCCAAACCGCCCCCAACCCAGTGATGAGTACCCTGCATTACTTTGAACAAGAGTACCTGGAGTTACTACAACCCGATCCCGTGGCGATGGCCAACGGTCGAGGTTAATCCCCCATCGAAGCGGTGCGTTCCGGCTTGTAGGGGCGAAAAATTTTTCGCCCTTACAATCGATGGGTCTGGGTCACAACCTGAACTGATGCCGGAACACATCCTACCCCTGTTCCCTGTTCCCTGTTCCCTGTTCCCTATCCCCTATCCCCTATGTCTGTCGTCACCCTCAAAATCAACGATATCGATGTCGCGGCCGAAGCCGGTAAAACCGTCCTCGAAGCGGCACGCGAGGCCGGAATCCGCATTCCCACCCTCTGCCATCTCGATGGCGTCTCCGATGTGGGCGCTTGTCGCCTCTGTTTAATCGAAATTAAAGGGATTCCCAAACTCCTCCCCGCCTGCGTTACGGAAGTGAGCGAGGGGATGGACGTCACCACCCACACCCCCCAGTTGGACGAGTATCGCCGCATGACCGTGGAAATGCTCTTTTCCGAAGGGAATCATGTTTGCGCCGTCTGTGTCGCCAACGAGAACTGTGAATTGCAAGATGTGGCCATCGAAGTGGGGATGGATCACAGTCGCTTTACCTATCGCTTCCCGGAACGGGGAGTGGATATCTCCCATCCCCAATTTGGCATCGACCATAACCGCTGTATCCTCTGTACCCGCTGTGTGCGCGTCTGTGATGAAATTGAAGGCGCTCATGTTTGGGATGTGGCCGGACGCGGGGCCGCCGCTAAGGTGGTGACGGGGTTGAATCAACCCTGGGGCGATGTGGAGGCTTGTACCGCTTGCGGGAAATGTGTTGATGCTTGTCCCACGGGGTCAATTTTCCGTAAGGGAAGTACGGCTTCGGAACTCGATCGCGATCGCGGCAAACTGGAATTTTTAGTTAAAGCACGGGAAGAAAATCAATGGACACGGTAAACAAGAAAGTAAAACTGGCAACGATTTGGCTGGCCGGCTGTTCCGGTTGTCATATGTCCTTCCTGGACTTGGACGAATGGCTGTTTGAACTGGCCAAGTTCGCCGACATTGTCTATAGTCCCGTCGGTTCGGATATCAAGGACTATCCTGAGGATGTAGATGTCTGTCTGGTGGAGGGGGCGGTGGCCAATGAGGAAAACCTGGAACTGTTGTATAAGGTTCGCCAACGCACCAAGTTTGTCATCTCCTTCGGCGATTGTGCGGTGACGGCCAATGTCCCCGCGATGCGTAATATGTTGGGCAGTTCTGAGCCGGTTCTCAAACGCTGCTACCTCGAACTCGGGGACAATACCGCTCAACTTCCCCATGAACCGGGGATTGTCCCGGAACTGCTCGATCGCGTCCGTCCGATTCATGAATTGGTGGATATTGACCTATTTATCCCCGGCTGTCCCCCCTCGGCCCCTCGCATCCAGGCGGCGATCGAACCGCTACTCAAAGGAGAACAGCCCGTCATGGAAGGGCGATCGATGATTAAGTTCGGCTAGATACCTGCCATCCCCTGGGAGGGGTTAAGAGGGCGACCACAAGGGTACGCCCCTACGTCCTTTCTTCTCCCCCCTGTTCCCTGTTCCCTGTTCCCTGTTCCCTTCTTTTTCACCATGAGTAAAACCATTGTTATTGATCCCGTCACTCGCATTGAGGGTCACGCCAAAATCTCCATCTTTCTCAACGATGCCGGAGATGTAGATGACGCTCGTTTCCATGTCGTTGAATTTCGCGGTTTTGAGAAATTTTGCGAAGGTCGTCCCATGTTTGAGATGGCCGGAATTACCGCCCGTATTTGTGGAATTTGCCCCGTTAGCCATCTTTTAGCCGCTGCCAAAACTGGCGATAAAATTCTGGCGGTGCAAGTTCCCCCAGCCGGGGAGAAACTGCGGCGATTGATGAATTTAGCCCAGATTATCCAATCCCACACCCTGAGTTTCTTCCACCTCAGTAGTCCCGATTTTCTCTTAGGTTGGGATAGCGACCCCGCTAAACGCAATGTCTTTGGCTTGATGGAAGCTGATCCTGAGTTGGCCCGGGCGGGGATTCGTCTGCGTCAGTTTGGACAAACAGTGATTGAACTGTTGGGGGCCAAGAAAATCCATGCCGCTTGGGCAGTTCCCGGTGGGGTGCGATCGCCCCTGTCGGAAGAGGGCCTACAATGGATTCGCGATCGCCTTCCCGAGTCCCGCCAAACCATCGAAACGGCCCTGGGACTATTCAAACAACTCCTCGACGACACCTTAAAAGACGAAGTTGACATCTTCGGACAATTCGACTCTCTCTTTATGAGTCTCGTTGCCCCCGATGGCACCTGGGAACATTACGGCGGTCATATCCGCTTCGTCGATAGCCAGGGGACCATCGTCGCCGATGGCCTGCGGGAAGAAGACTACAACGACTTCCTCGCCGAAGCCGTCGAACCCTGGTCCTATCTCAAATTCCCCTACTACAAACCCATGGGCTATCCTGATGGGATGTATCGCGTGGGTCCGTTAGCCCGAGTCAACGTCTGCGATCGCATGGGGACCCCCGACGCCGATCGCGAACTGCAAGAATTTCGCCAACGGGCCGGTGGCCGCTGTGCCACCTCCTCCTTCATGTACCACTACGCCCGTCTCCTAGAAGTTCTCGCCTGTATCGAACGCATTGAACAATATGTCGATGATCCCGATTTATTGTCCCCCCGTTGTCGGGCCAAAGCGGAAATTAACAACCTCGAAGGAGTCGGCGTGAGCGAAGCCCCTCGCGGAACCCTATTTCATCATTACAATGTAGACGAGAACGGTCTGATTGAGAAAGTCAACCTCATCATCGCCACGGGACAAAACAACCTGGCCATGAACAAAACCGTCACCCAGATCGCCCAACATTACATTCATAACAACGATGTCGCCGAGGGCTTTCTCAACCGAGTCGAAGCCGGAATCCGCAACTTCGACCCCTGTCTCAGTTGTTCCACCCACGCCGTCGGCCAAATGCCCCTGCATATCGACCTAATCGCCCCCGACAAAACCGTCATCAACACCATCTACCGCGACTAATCTCCAACGGTGCGTTCCGGCAAGTTCTAGCCGAATGGTCAACCCTTAAAAGTGGGCAATGCCGGAACACACCCTACCCCCTGTTGCCTATTGCCTTCTTCCCCCATGACCAAAGAAAACCTCTACCTCTGTATGGGGTCAGCCTGTCACCAGTTGGGGGTCTACGAAGTTCTCCCCCGACTGCAATCTCTAATCAAAGACTATGACCTCGAAGACACCGTAGAACTCAAAGGCTCATTTTGCCTTGAAACCTGTAGTTACGGCATTGTCATGAAATTTCAGGAGGAGCATTTCGTCGATATCAACCCGCAAAATATCGAAGAGAAATTCCTCGGCGAAATCCTCCCCACCATCCAGAAGACCCTCGAAGAAAATCCCACCCCCTCCTAACCTCCATGTCCTCGGGCGACCACAAGGGTTCGCCCCTACGTGGTTTCTCCTTCTTCTCCTCCTCACCCATGCAAGAACACACCCAAAACCATATCTGGCGACTCCTCTGGGAATACGATCCCAATGGATTGATTGCCGTTGACTCCAACTTTACCATTGTTTTGGTCAATCCCGCCTTTTGCCGGATGTTTGAGGTTGAAGAACCCAACATTCTCGGCGAAGCCGCGAGTAGCATTTTAGGCAATATTGAGCATTTTCAAAAAGTCTGGAATAGCCAACAAGTCATTCGCGGGATTGAACGAGAGTATAGCCACCCAAAACTCTATTTACGAGAGGTGGTGTTTCCCATCCCTGAAGAAAAAATCATCGCCTGTATTATGGTCGATATTAGTCAAGAATACCAGCGGCGGCAGGAACTACAGCATCTCAAAACTGAGACCGTTTTAAATGTCCGAGAAGTGGTTGACAATCAAATGAAAGTTGCTCAAGAAATTGCGGGTCTCCTGGGAGAAACAACGGCGGAAACCAAAGTGAGTTTATTGAAAATTATTGAAGCAGTTGAGCAGGAAATGGTTTAATATGACTCAAACTAATACCAGTCGTGCCGATAATTTTTTTGATATTTGTCACCTTAGCCTAAACAAAAAAGGTGAAGAACTTTGTGGTGACAAAGTAAAATTTATCAAGACGGGACAGAAGACAACCATTGTTTTGTCTGATGGGTTAGGGAGTGGTGTGAAAGCCAATATATTGGCAACCCTAACCAGTGAAATCCTCATTACCATGTTAAACGCGGATATTGCCCTGGAAGCGGTCATGGAAACTGTGATTGGAACGCTGCCAATTTGTCAAGTCCGCAAAATTGCTTATGCTACATTTACGGTTATTCAAATTGATAATGTTACCAATAAATTCAGGGTTATAAACTTCGATAATCCGCCTATTTTTTACTTCAAAAAAGGGCGCATGATGACCCCAAAACCGCGAGTTGATCGGATTCTCAACCGTAAGATTCAAGTGGTGGAGGGAACTTTAGATCGAGGAGATTTCTTAGGAGCGATTAGTGATGGCGTTCTCTATGCTGGACTTGGGGATACGATGAATTTCGGCTGGGGTTGGGAAAACATCGCTAAATATATGGAACGCCTGTTTGTCCATGACGCACCGACGGCCCGTAGTCTTTTGGATAAGGTTCTCGGGGAAACGCGGCGACTCTATCGGGATAACATTGGTGATGATGCGTCTCTGGTGGGGGTGTATGTCCGTCGTCGTAACCCTTTGATGATTTTTACTGGGCCGCCGTTAGATCCCAGTCAGGATGAAGCCTTTGCGGAACGGTTTTTGAGTTTTCCAGGACGTAAGGCCCTCTGTGGGGGAACGACTGGAAATATCGTCGCTAACTATATGGGGGAAACGGTGGAAATGGATATTTCGACGATGCGAAAAGAACTTCCCCCCATTGGTATTCTCGATGAAGTAGATTTAGTCACTGAGGGGATTTTGACGATTTCTAAAGCTACAGAACTCCTCAAAAAATGTCATTGCGATTTAGATCGTCTTCCTTTCGATCGCAATGGGGCCGTTCTACTGGCCCGGGAGATTTTAGAGGCCGATTCTATCTTTTTCTTGGTGGGACAACAGATTAATGAGTTCTACCAAAATCCCCTCCTCCCCAAAAATATCTCAATTCGTCGCAGTTTAGTCGAGGAGTTGGTGCAACTCTTGCGAAAAAATCAGAAGGAAGTGGATTTGGAGTATTGTTAGATGAGCAGGCAATTTTATACCATTTTTCAAAAATTGTGCCATAGATTTCTGTAGGGGCGAACCGCCACTTGCGCGCCCTCCTCGGTGTTGTATGTCTGGTAAGGATTTAAAAAAATGGTATTAACTATATGTTTTTTGGCTGTTCTGAGTTCAAGATGATCAGAAAAATGTCTGGAAGATTTTATCCCTTAGCGGAGGAACGAAACGTTTTTCACCAATGTTAGGATTTAATGGGAGGGATATGGTCGCCCCCGGACTGGTTTTTTCTCAGTTCAAACTCATGTTCGAGTTCAATATTTAAGAAATAGTTTAACAATGTCCGAATAACGGCGATCGCCCCTAGTCGAATTAATGTATCGGTTTTAGGGGCGATGGTGGTTGCCAGAATATCAGCCCCCAATTGAAATTCCAGGGCTAAGGCTAGCCAAACCCCAAACCGTATCCGTAGTTGGATAAAGAGAAATTCATCATATTGAAAGTCCGAAAATCTCAACCCCAGTTGCACCGTTTTGACGATTCCCAAGAAAACGCATAATACAGAAATCGCCTCAAGAAATAATTTTCCTAAAGCAACGACTCCAGAGAGTCCAGATTCGAGAAGATGTATCGATTCCATCACCATGACAAATCCAACGTTAATACCAAAGTGTTATATTACCCAAATTCATGATGCAGCCTTACTCCGGGATTTATACACCGATTAATAGTGTCAACATCGGATTTTATCGATCTCCCTCTATCTCTATAGCAGTTTAGAGGTAACCCTTGAGAGTCAACCGTTACAAAACGGCTCGATTTGTCAGGATTTTTGGATGCTTACCCTTGATCGATAGAGGAACCACCCAGTTGAGCCAAGATGGTGGCCCTTCAACAGGTCGGGGAGAAACGCGATATCCTGGAGGGGTAGCCGCTGCTGTACCTCTGAACTGACAAGACGTTGATGAACGACGAAAACCAACTCCCGACCCGCGATACAGCCATCTACGAAGGGCAGATCCCCCCATCGTTGGAGCGTGTGATACCCGCAATGCGGCGTTTTGGAAAAATTAGTTTCTGGTTTCAACTGGTGTTAGGAGTGATTGCGGGCTTAATTTTCTTCTTCGCCGGTTTTGTAGGCTCGAATACTGGGGAACCCAATCGCCTTAGTCCAGAAGAGGGGCCCGGACTGTTTTTTGCCATTGCCGGGCTAGT
>SMDP01000148.1 GCA_012911965.1 Geitlerinema sp. P-1104 | reverse complement strand
GCCAATGGGTTAAGAGAATCCCCATCAAATGCCGACAGACGCGACGATAGACCTCAACCGTTTGGCTCAGCAGCACTTGCTGGCTGGCTGTCGGGTTAAGATTCCATAGGTCTGTACGGATGATTGATGTGATTCGTGCCATAACGGTATGATACCCCAAGGCTTGTTAGCTCGGCGGCTCCTTGACCCCCACCTGCCGTTCGGCGAGGTGGGGGAATGCGTCGCTGTTTTGTTCAGGGTAGCTGGGAGCGATCGCCGGTGATGGGCATCACCCCTGATCCCTGTCCTGGGTCACAAAATATGCTCTGTAGAATCACGGAGATGCCCCGGGTTGAGTCACGGTAACGACGGGACATGCCGGTCATAATAAGAGTATCGAGTTCAGCCAAAAACATCATGATTCCCCAAGTTCAACTCATCCCCGGCGCTATCTCTGCAATCCTCGCCTCCGTCACCGATACTGGAACCCTCACCCTTTCGGATCGTTATGGTCTTCTGGCGGCGACCTTGGATGAAAATCTTGATGAGTGCGATCGCCGTTCCGCCAACCGCCTCCTACGCTCCGTCTTACGAGGACAGGTGAAAGTTGTCAACGACCTGCGCGTCGCCTAGAAGAACGAATGAGCTGTCAAGATTCGAGGTAACGCACAGCGAGCGGTAAAGACTCCACCCACACCAACAGCACCTTACAGAGGCTGCAACTCGACCTTTCATCCTTCTGTATGTTTAAAACCCCCCATCCTAAAGCTGGATGGGGGGTTTGTTGTGGCTGGCTTAATAGAAGCGGCTGGGATTAGAGCAAGCCGACGAAGTGGAGAGGGCCGTAGCCGGTGATTAACTCTGCCATCAAGGCCAAAAAGCCTAACATCGCCAGACGACCATTCCAGGTCTCGGCGGAGGCGGTTAAACCCCATTCCCAACGTTCTTGAGGATAGAACTTGGTTTTCTTGGGGGGGTGCATGACACCATCGAAGCTGAGATTGGGGGCTTTGGTGGCTTCTTCGACTAAATCAGCCAGGTCTTCGATAAACATGGGATGAGTGTTGAGGGCCGGAACGCGATGGAAATGTTCAATCCCCGCTTCTTGAGCAACTTCTCGGTATTCCATATCGATTTCTTGTAGGGTTTCGATATGTTCTGAGACAAAGCTAATGGGGACAACTACTAGGGTGTTTACTCCCTCCTGGGCCAGACGCTCGATCGCATCCTCGGTGTAAGGTTGTAGCCATTCCACGGGACCGACGCGACTTTGATAGGCCAGGGTGTACTCGTTACCACGATTGAGGGTTTGCATAATTCCCTCGGTGCATTTCTCGATTTCCTCTTGATAGGGGTCGCCGGCTTCTTCGACATAGCTACGGGGAACACCATGGGCGCTGAAGAAAATATGGGCGTCGTCAGGGTTGGGAAGTCGGTCCAGTTCACGGGCGATCAGATTAGCCATGGCTCCAAGATAGCCGGGGCGATTGTACCAGGAGGGGATGACGGTATAATCGAGTTGTTGCAGTTGCTCGTCGTCCTTCCAGAGCTTTTCTAGGAGGCGGAAGCTGGAGCCACTGGTACTAATTGAAAACTGGGGATAGAGGGGGAGAATGACCAGCTTTTCGAGTTGGTCGCGCTTGAGTTGGGCGATCGCCTCCTCGGTAAAGGGATTCCAGTAGCGCATCCCCACATAGACCTGGGTCTCATGGCCGCGCTGCTTTAGCGTGGCTTCTAGGGCGCGGGCCTGCTCTTCTGTAATTCGGCGCAGGGGAGATCCACCCCCAATCTGTTGGTAGTTTTCCTGAGATTTCTGAGTTCTCAGGCTTGAAATCATCCATGCGAGAGGCTTCTGCAACCATGAGAAGGGCAGGCGGATAATTTCGGGATCGGAGAATAGGTTGTAGAGGAATGGTCGGACATCTTCGAGCTTGTCCGGACCTCCCAAGTTCAGCAGAAGAACGCCAACGCGACCCATAGCAGCCTGTGTTTCCCAATTTTTTAGATTCTTTACCAATATTAACAGTCAGCGGGGCGATCGACAACCATGACCTGACTTATTTGGCGGGGCGATCGCCCAATTTTGCCGATCAAGTAACAAAATGTTGCTTTTTTTGACGAAATTTGACAATACCTGAGAAACCCCTTGTCAAATTCCACCCGTTGGGGGTCGTCTGGGAGAGTCCCCAGGCGATCGCCCCAGTTGTGAGTTCCCCAGAAATCTAAAACCCGGATTCAATCTGCTATGGTGTTCACTCGGGTTTTCTGTGTCAACCTCAGTAAATCTTCAGCCAAAACGTTAGATTAATATCCTTCACGTCTGCACATGACCTCTTCTGAAATTGCCACCGTGTTTAGTCCCGAATTTTGCTCGTTAGCACCTCCCCTCAAATGGGCAGGAGGCAAGCGTTGGCTCGTTGGTAGCTTAAAGCCCTATTGGCATGAAACACAGACCCAGCGTTTAGTTGAGCCATTTTGTGGTGGCTTGGCGATCGCCCTAGGGTTATCTCCTAAACAGGCTCTCTTAAATGATATTAATCCTCACTTAATTAACTTTTACCACTGGATTCAACGAGGATTAACCCTCGAAATTGTAGCCCAGAACCATCAAGATTGCTACTATCAAAACCGAGCCAAATTTAATGATTTAATTAAAACAAAACAAGCGCAAACCCCTGAAGCCGCACAGTTATTTTACTATTTAAATCGCACCGGATTTAATGGTCTCTGCCGCTTCAACCGTCGGGGGTTGTTTAATGTGCCTTTCGGACGATATAAAACGATAAACTATAAACGAGATTTTTTTGAGTACCAACCCCTGTTCCGCCGCTGGACGTTTACTCAGGGAGATTTTGCCGCCTTAGCCATTGAGCAGGGAGATTTCATCTACGCCGATCCCCCCTACGACGTGGAATTTCGGCAATATTCCAGTGGTGGGTTTGACTGGAGTGAGCAAGAACGTCTCGCCAGTTGGTTAGGGGAGCAATCCGTCCCCGTGATTGCCTCAAATCAAGCTACAGAGAGAGTTTTAGCCCTGTATGAGCATCATGGCTTTGAGGTGACCACTCGCCCGGCCCCTCGTCGCATCAGTTGCAATGGCGATCGCACCCCCGCCCAAGAAATGTTGGCGTTCAAAGGGTTTTAAGCGGATGAGGACAGCCAAGGGCGAAGAGTTTAGACGCTCCCCCTAGTCTGAACCCTCACCATCAGAAGTGGGTCGGAACCTATTGCCGATCTTGCCACTCTGAGTAAAGAGAGAGTAAATTGGGCTAGTTTCCCGAGCCTTTCCTGTTCGCCGCTGACTCCCTGAATCCATGTCCCTTGTTTCCGTTATCTGTAGCCAATATCCCGTTAATCTTACAGATCCCAAAACTCGTTCTAGCCTAGAGTCGGTTCTCAACAGTCGCTACGAGAATCTGGAGTTGATCGCTTGGCTTCCGCAATCCCAGTCGCCTCCCCCGGACTGGGATGATACTCGGGTACGCTGGCTTGTACCCCAGGACTCCCTATCGGGAGCCGCCGCCGCCTTAAATGAGGCACTTCGCCAGAGTCAAGGGGACTTCATCGCTTGGATTGAACCGGGGGATATCTGGAGTCCCGACAAACTTAGCCAACAAGTCGCCGCCTTAGAGTCTGCTGCCACCTCAGAGACGGCGATCGCCTATAGTCCTGTCGCCGGTTCCAAGATTCCCCCTCACTCCCTTCTCCACCTCAACTCATCCTTGCATGACCATCTGCGTCTGCATAACATCTGGGAAACTCTATCGAATCCCCTGGTTCGATCTGAGGCTATCACCGCCATTGCAGGATTCGATGAATCCCTACCACTGCTGGGAGGTTGGGATTTGTGGCTTCGCCTGACTCAACAGACAATGGCGATCGCCCTCCCCACCCCCCTGGTGACCCTAAAACCGGTAAATCCCCTCTCCTGGGAGGAGTGGTCTGAATGGGAAGCCGGTTCACAGAGGCTTCTGGAGCGATTCTTGCGAGAGGACGATCGCCCCGATTTCCAATACAAAGCTCGTCACAACCTGCAAAAATATCAACTGGCCCAAGGCTTACAGACTCCCATCAGCCCCGAGTTGCGGGCGGCCCTGCAACTGCGATTACATCACCTCTGGGATGAGGATCTCAGTTGTCGCCATCAAGGACAACTGTTTCTGGATACCTATCAATACCTCATTCACCCAGATCGTACCTCCGAGACGAACTCCCTGGGCGATCGCTGGTTGCAACAGCTACAACTGACTCCTCATCCTATTATTTCCGTGATTATCCCGGTATTCAATGGCGAGGCTACCCTAGGGGAGACCATTGACTCGGTGTTAAACCAAACCTTTAGCGATTTTGAACTGCTCATCATCGACGATGGATCGAGCGATCACACCCCCGAGATTAGCCAATCCTTCCGGGATTATCGCCTGCACTACCAACGATATGAGAATGCCGGCCCCGCCACCAGTCGTAATCGGGGAGCAGCGATCGCCCGGGGTCACTATCTCTCCTTCATCGATGCTGATGACCGCTGGACCCCTGATAAACTAGAACAGCAATGGCAGGCCCTAGAAACTTACCCCGATGCTGCCGTCGCCTATAGTTGGACCAACTATATTGATGAAGCCGGTGACCTCATCAGAACCGGGAGTCATCTCGATGTCACCTCAGACTCCAATGGACAGCCCCAAGCCGCTGATGTCTTAGCCTATCTGCTTTTAGGAGACTTCCTGGAAAATGGGTCTAACGTCCTACTACGACGTGACGCCTTTGAACGAGTCCAAGGCTTTGACCCCAGTTTAACCGTCGCCCATGACTGGGATTTATTTCTCCGATTAGCGGCTCGCTACTTTTTTATCTGCGTTCCCCAAGCTCAAATTCAATACCGTCTCAGCAAAACCTCGATTTCTTCACAAATTGAGCGACAAGAGACCTACTGTAAACTTGCCTTAGAGCGAGCCTATGCGAGCTGTCCAGAAGCGTTAAAATACCTTGAGAATCAGAGTTTTATAAATTTATACTATTACCTTGTATACAAAGCTCTTCAAGCCCCAATTGAAGCTGAAAATTGTCGCCTCGCCCTCTCCTTTATCCAGAAACTCGAACAACGACAACCGCGCTATTACACTCGCGATATTCCCCAACTCCAAGCCTATCAATCTCTCCTCAATCGGATTAAACTCATTTGCGAAATTTTCGGCAATCACCCAACTGAGCAAGCCACAAAACTCTGTCAGCAAGTTAGCTTGTCGTTAGACATCAGCGAGTTACTCACCTATACGAAATCTAAGCCCTATCCCGCAATTTCTGTCATTATTCCCGCCTATAATGCCCAATCAACCATCACCGAAACCCTAGAATCCGTCTTTGCCCAAACCTTTACAGATTTTGAGATCATTGTCATTGATGATGGCTCAACCGATGACACAGTCGCCGTTGTGAAGCAGCTCCAGGATGACCGTTTGAAGGTATTTTGCTATCCCAATGCCGGTCAAGGTGAAAGTCGTAATCGCGGAGCCTGTCATGCAACGGGTGAGTTTTTTGCCTTTCTTGACTCTGATGATCTCTGGAGAGTGGATAAACTCGAAGCTCAATATCAAGCGATTATCAATTGGACTCCCCCAGCCGAAGCAGAAGCGGTCTATCAAACCCGTCAACCGGCGGTGTCTTATAGTTGGGTGGATTGGGTGGATATCTCCGGTAAATTTATTCAACGAGGCTGTGACTATACTACCAATGGCTATGTGTATCCCCAACTGTTATTAAGTGACTTCATTGCGGGAGGATCAAATGCTATGATTTGGCGCGGGGCCTTCTATCAATTGCGTGGTTTTAACCCCGAGTTTCCACCGGCTGAAGATCGAGATATGTGGTTACGATTGGCAGAGAGATTTCATTTCGTCGCCGTTGAGAAACCCCTATTACGCTATCGCCAGGTTCCCACCTCGCAATCTGCTAATGTTACTCGCATGGAGCGATCGCAGTTACGAGTCTTAGAGGCGGCCTTTGAGCGGGCCCCAACCTGTCCCCCTTTCATTGAGCGGCCGGAACTCCTAACTCCCTACCGGCAACAAACCTATGCCAATTCTTATAAATACTTAACCTTTAAAGCCTTAGACGGAAACATTGACCGCCAGCAGGGCCACTTAGCCATCAAGCTGTTTAAAACCGTACTCGATAATGAACCCGAACTTTGGCAGGAGCGTCGATTTGTGTTTAAACTTTGGCTACGGATTCTTGCCACTGCTTTCTTACCACCGGCTTGGACTCAAAAGCTCCTTCAACGTTTCCCAACGTTTCCAACCCTTCACAGCCAGTTGTTAAGCTATACCAAGATGGGGGTCGCCGCTGAAGAGTCAGGAGCTTAGAGGGAGTCAGGTTGCATCGTCCACCATGAAGTATCCGCCAGGAACAGGAGCAAAATTGTTGAGAAACGTGCCGATCTGGGAATCGTTCAAAACACTCTTTAAGAAATCACCGCCACCGGATGTAGAGGCGGAACTTGAGTCAGCGGCGGCCTATCAGGCGGCCGAGGATCTAGACGCAGCGGCCCAGGCCTATTTGAGAATCCTCAGCCATTATCCTGACAAAAGTTGGTGGTATAACAAATCTCTTTGGGAGGTTCTTGAGCAAACGGAGCAATTACAGAGGGCGATCGCCATCCTAGATCAGTCCCGTCAACAGTCTAGCTCGGTTCAACCTACTATTGCCCTCAATCTTGCCGAAGCCCTCACCCGCCAAGGAGATTATTCAGCCGCCATCTCTCACTACCAATCCGTGAGTTATGCCAAATTCTCGACGTCCTATCAGCAATTAGTAGAAACAGCTTGGACGGAAACCCCGTTATCACCCCAATTTATCATTATTGGGGCTGCAAAATCGGGAACCAGCGCCCTTTACAGCTATTTAGCGTCCCATCCTAAGGTATTGCCGGCGGTTGTTAAGGAAATTAACTTTTGGTCTGATCGCTTTCACCATGGCTTACCCTGGTATCACGCTCATTTTCCAGCCATCTCGGAGGCGATCGCCTTAGAGCAAGGATTCATGACCGGAGAAGCCAGTCCCAGTTACTTTGCCCATCCTGATGCTCCTCAACGACTCAAACAGGCTTATCCTAACCTGCGTCTTATCGTCAGCTTGCGGAACCCGGTAGACCGAACCATCTCTCACTATTATGATCGGGTTCGCCGTCGTCAGGAAACACGCCCTTTAGATCAGGCAATTTATGCGAGTCTGGATGGTAATTATACCACATCTGAAGAAGAAAAACTTGCCCAAAACTATCTTCAGCAGAGTTGCTATAGTGCTAATTTAAAAGGGTGGTATTCTCAGTTTACACCTGAGCAGATCTACGTTTTGAAAAGTGAAGACTTGCTGACGAACCCCGCCGCAATGAGTCAATCGGTGTTCAACTATCTTGGCCTACCAAGCCATCAGCTTCGCCAATATCGCAACTATAATGTCGGCCACTATCCCATCTCCTCTGCGATCGACCCGGATGCTGAGACGCAACTCAGGGTGAGACTACAAGACTATTTCAGAGAGGATCGCGAGCAACTTCAGGATATAATCGGACAAGTCTTGACCTGGTAGCTCAATGGCGATCTCTAATTTTATGACCAAAGCACCTTAATTAAAGTCTTAAACGAATCATGAGTATTTTGTTAGTGTCAACCCTTCAAACCAAACTAGACCGTCTTCAAACAAAAATCAAACAGAAAGGACTCTCGTTCAGGCTATTATTTCGAAAAGCTGGAGTGCGCTTAAATCCTAAAAATCCCTGGTCTCATTATCATCTAGCCAAATGTCTCTTGGAACTAAAACGATGGCAAGATGCCGAGGTGGTTTACCGAAAAACCTTAGAACTCAATCCTGAAATCGCCTTAGCACATCATGAATTGGGAGATATTCTGCAAAAGCGCAAGCAATGGTCTCAGGCCGTTCATTGCTATCAGCAGGCTATTCAACATGATAACCAATTTTCCTGGTCATTCCATAATCTCGGAGATGCTCTCAAGGAACTTGAACAGTGGCATGAGGCCGCTGATGCCTATCATCAAGCCGCCGAACGCAATCCCGATTTTTTTGCAACCCATAGCCATCTTGCCGATGTGCTGATGCGTCTTCAAGATTGGCTGGGGGCCGTTGCTGCCTATCGCCAGGCCCTACGCTTGAATCCTCAACATTTTGAGAGTCTATATAACCTAGCCGCGGCCCTAGAACAGTTGGGCGATCGCCCTGCTGTCGCCGAAACCTACCTCAAACTCATTCCCCTCAAGCCCGATTTTCCCTGGTACTACTACTCATTTTTCTGGAAAACACTCCAAGCCGAAGAGCGGCTCACCGAAGCTGAAGCAGCCTATAGACAAGCCCTCAGCCTTGACTCAAACAACATCGAAATTTACATTAACCTTGGCGATACCCTCATTCATCAAAAGCGAATTCCTGATTCACTGCCCTACTATGAAAATGCCCTAGACATCAAATTAAGCCGTCACTATCCCTCACTGCTAGAATCCCGACGCAATAATCCCGACTTTAAAGCCAAAGCCAATCGCTTAGACTTTATTATCTTGGGGGCACAGAAAGCCGGGACCAGTTCCTTGTACGCGTATATGGCTCAGCATCCTGACATCGTGCCAGCCTTACGGAAAGAAGTTGAGTTTTGGTCTTGGAAATTCTATCGAGGTCTCGATTGGTATTTTGCCCATTTCCCCCAAATTCCCGAAGGCTCTCACTTACAAACTGGAGAGGCTTGTCCGGGCTATTTAGACTTTTACGAAACCGCTGAACGACTCCGGGAGACCTTGCCTCATGTTAAATTGATTGTTCTCCTTCGCAATCCTGTTGATCGAGCCATTTCCCATTATCATCATTGGGTACGCCGGAATCAAGAACCGTTACCCTTAGAGGAGGCGATCGAAGCAAAAATCCAAGAAATTGAGGACAAGGGACGGGTGTGGCGCATTCACAGTAACTATATGGCCCGAGGGGTTTATGTTGAGTTTCTCAAGCATTGGTTCTCCGTCTTTCCTCGGGAACAGTTCCTGATTCTCAAAAGCGAAGACTTTTATGAAGATCCAGGACGGTCTTTAGAACAAGTCTATGAGTTTATTGGGCTGCCCAATTATCAACTCAGCAGCTACAAAAAATATAACTCAGGACAGTATTCTCCAGCCGAGGTCTCAATTCGTAAAAAAATCGCTGAGTTCTATCAGCCCTATAATCAGGAGTTAAGCCAACTCTTAAATGCTGATTTTACCTGGGAACTTTAGAATGATTGCCACAAAGATAAAGGAAAACTTAACTCGACTGGGCTGTCATCTTAAGCTTAAGCTTGGTTACCAAGCCAAGGGAGCCGCTCGGTGGCTTTTACAGGTTTATCAGCAGCAGGATAACCTAGAAGAATTTTTAAGAGTCTATGAGCCGGCGATCGCCCTTAACTCCGAGGATGAAACGCTGTTGCTCGAAGCTGCCGATTTTTTACGTCGGCGACAACAAAATAACCCTGCCATTGTAATATACCAACGGATCACTAATCTTAATCCTTCTAATTTTTTAGCTCATCGAGATTTAGGTGATCTCTTGCTAGAGCAGCAACGCTGGTATGACGCCGAACACACCTACCAACAGGCTCTTCAGTTAGTTAATTCTCCCTCTCCATTTCTCTATCGCAAATTAGCTAAAACACTGGCCCAACAGCAACGATGGCCAGAAGCCCTAGCCGCTTATGAACAAGGTTGGGACAGAGAACGGGGTAGTTATCAAGACTTGCAGACTTGTAAGGCCCAGGTTGACCAACATCATGAAACCTGGGAAACCTATGAACTATTATTTCAAACCTTAGCCGAAGCCAAACAATGGACTGGGGCGATCGCCGCTTGGTGGAAAGCCGTTAAACTTAATCCCTATGAAGGATGGTGGCGGTTTGAACGTTGCTTAAAAATTTCAAAACGCTATCAAAAACTAGAGGATTTAGAACAGGTATTTAGACAAGCTTTTAAAAATAGTCCGGGCGAGTTAGACCTGGGTTTAAATCTAAGTGCAATCCTGGAAACCCAAGGTCGTATGCCAGAGGTCTATGCCACCCATCAAGAGATTGCCAACTATAAACTCAAACAGCGTTTTCCTCAGCTTTCTCCCCAAATACCTCTAAACTTGCCCCAGGTTGATTTTACCATCATCGGCGCTCAAAAAAGTGGTACTTCCTCACTTTACTATTACCTAGAAGAACATCCAGATATCTCCGTCTCCATTAAAAAAGAACTTCATTTTTGGTCGCTCCATTACGAGAAAGGCCAAGACTGGTATCTCTCGCACTTCCTACCGATTCCCGAGGGCCAATCTTGGGTGACTGGAGAAGCCAGTCCCACCTATCTCGACTCCCCCAAGGCCGCCGAGCGGATGTATCGAGTCTTTCCCGAGATGAAACTCATTGTCTTACTCCGCAATCCGGTCACTCGTGCCATTTCTCACTATCACCATTGGGTCAGACTCAAAAAAGAATTTCGACCCCTTGATGTTGCTTTCAAGGAACAACTCCAGAATTTACCAGAGTGGGACGACGAACTGGCAATTCGTAATCATTACATTGCCCGCAGTTGCTATAGTCAGTTTCTGCCCCGTTGGCTTGACTATTTTCCCCGAAAAAATTGTCTGGTGCTGGCCAGTGAGACCTTTCAAGCTCAACCATCACAAGTGTTGCAAACCATTCACAGCTTCTTGGGCATTCCTAAGCGACCCTTAGAAAATAGGGAATACTATAATGTTGGAGACTATCAGTTTTCTCATCCCAGCCTACAACAAGACCTCGAAGACTTTTACCACCCCTATAATCAACAGCTAGAACAACTCCTAGGCCAGTCCTTTCCGTGGACGAGACCCCCAGAAACCTCTTAACAGCGAACCCATCTACAGTCCCCGAGTCAACCTCCTAGAGCCACCCTGTCCCCACCATGCGTACCCGTGCACTTCTAAATTTTGAATCCGAACGTGTCCTACACCTGGGACGGGCCATCGCCAT
>SMDP01000147.1 GCA_012911965.1 Geitlerinema sp. P-1104 | reverse complement strand
CTTAATATTGCTGCCCGAGGTATTCTTCAGCTCACTCGCCGAAAGGACAGTGAGGAACGTTCGAGCCAACGTTCTCGGCGTTCGCCTAGAAGCTGGGCTTGTTTGTGTGACCTGTGGACTAATAATCTAGTCTCAGGTTAGCACCGATACCCCCACCTCGCCCAAGGCAGGTGGGGTGAGCTTCATTACCTGAAGAAATTTGGCTTTACCGGGGAACAAGCCTATCTCCTCCTCAGTTGCGCCCCAGTGGAAGGTCGCATTAGTGGCATTGTGGATATTCCTAATGCCTGCTGTACCCTGGCCCTGCCCACGGCAATTTTTGACCAAGATATCCTACCCCATTAAGTCCATGCCTCTCTACGAATATCGCTGCTCTCAATGTGGGGAGTTTGAAGCCTGGCGCACGATCGCCAATCGAGATCAAGCCCCCGCCTGTCCTGACTGTGATGGCCCCTCGGCCCGAATTTTTGCCGCCCCAATGGTCAATCTGAATACGGGCAATCTCGGTCGTTTCACGGGCAATGCAGAACCTAAATTGGTGACGCGACAGCGGGAAGCGAATCAGCCTCGCTATCAACCCTCGCGCTGCGATCGCCCTTGGATGTTAGGCCATGCCAAGTATTAGTTGACGTCCACAGTTAATACACCCCCAACCACGACGGGTACATGATTCCAATGCACTCGTTGCGGGGTGGGGGGCTGTGATCACTATCCTAGAAGGTTTGATAGAGGGTCAAACCTACCCCAATCAAAGACCCCAGCAATAAGGCGATGGTCACCAAGGAACTAATCCCAAAGCCAGCGGCCCGTTTTTCCGGGGCTTGGTAATAGCCCCAAGCAAAGAGAATACGACCAATCACCCAGACAGCCCCTAAGGCGGCGCCCCAGAGTTGACTAACAAATAGGGAAAACACCCAGAGGGCCGGAATAAACAAGACAATTTGTTCGACCGTGTTTTGCTGTACCCGAAAGACGCGCTCAAAATCAGGATTCCCGGAGGTCGCCGGGGGAGAGACGTTATATTTAAATCTGGCTCGCCCGACGTTGAGGGTAACCACGAAATAGAGAATGAGAGCAGCAACAGTTACGAGGGCCGTCCAGGGGTATGCGATCATAGTGGTTTAGCGGGTGAAGTGAACGAGGAATCTAGGGATAATCAACCCATGAGAGCGCGAATGGCAACTAATAAGCCCCGTGCTTTGTTTAGGGTCTCTTGATATTCTTTTTCAGGGTCAGAATCGGCCACTAATCCGGCACCGGCTTGTACGGAGACCGTATGTCCACCGGACTCGTTAGCATTGACGATCGCCGTACGAATGGCGATCGCCGTATTCAACTGTCCTTCAAAATCATAATAGCCATAGACTCCAGAATAGGGACCCCGGCGACTGGGTTCTAACTCAGCGATAATCTCCATGGCGCGAATTTTGGGCGCACCGCTGACGGTTCCGGCGGGGAAACAGGCTTTCAACAAATCCCACGCCGATTTAGAGGGGTCCAGTTTCCCCACCACATTACTGACAATGTGCATCACATGGGAATAGCGTTCCACCACCATCAACTCATCCACACTGACGCTCCCCTGTTCACAGACTCGCCCCAAGTCATTGCGCCCCAAATCCACTAACATCACGTGTTCCGCCACTTCCTTGGGGTCCGCCAACAAATCAGCCGCTAGTTCCGCATCCTCCCCGGCCGTTTTCCCTCGCGGACGGGTTCCGGCGATGGGCCGCACCGTAGCCAGGCGAGTTCCGTCGTCGAGGCGATCGGCTTTCACCATCACTTCGGGACTTGAGCCGATCACCTGCCAAGACCTAAAGTTGAAATAGGCCATATAGGGGGAGGGGTTAATCAGGCGAATTGAGCGATAGAGGGAAAAGGGATCGCCCTTAAAGTCGGCCGATAACCGCTGGGAGATAACGACTTGGAAAATATCCCCCGCTTTAATATAGTCTTTCGCCTGACGGACACTCTCACAGAACTGCTCCTGGCTCGTATTGCTGCGCGTCGCCAGAGGCTGATCCTCATTCAGATGCGGTGGCGTCCATTCCAGCATCGTGTCCTCACTGCTGAGAGGATGTTGTAACTTTTCTACTAAAGCCGAGACGCGATCGCAGGCCTGGGAGTAGGCGGCTTCTAAATCTACCTCAGGGTCTCGTAAATCCGCATAGGCGATGGCCCAAATCTTGCGTTTGACCTGATCAAACACCAACAGGTTATCCACCTGCATCCAAACCCCATCGGGTAAATCCCCCTCCTGAAGCGGATGTACCGAGACGCGAGGTTCAATCCAATGGATTAACTCATAGCCCCAAAAGCCAAACAGGCCGCCAATTCCCGAGGGAAGTTCCGGCAACTTCACCGGCTGATAGGGGTTTAGACAGTCCTCGACGATCTCAAAGGGATTGCCCTCAAACCGATCAACCCGGCCATCGCGATGATGTTGTAGGGTTTGCGAACCATGGGTTTCCAGGACCCAGAGGGGATTACAGCCTAAAAAACTATAGCGGCCAATGCGTTCTCCCCCTTCGACTGACTCCAGCAAAAAGCTATAGGGTTGACCGGCACAGACTTTATACCAGGCCGACACGGGGGTATCTAAATCTGCCACCCACTCCTGATACACCGGGACAAAATTTCCCGTTTTTGCCAGTTTACGAAATTGCTCTAAATCAGGAAATATCACAGGTCTCAATCGTGAAGAGTTGAAGAGTATTGGCGGTGACCGTTGCCCCGGTCAGTCCCCATCCCGCCACCTACGCCCGTTCCCGGACAGCCAAAACCGCCCAAAGAGAAAGAGAATGCAGATGCTAACACATTCTACATTCTCTGGGAACAAAACTTAACGTCCGTGACAATCGGAACCGATTTAGACGGTGTAGGGCTGCTTACCGCTGAACTTGAGTTTCGCGGGTTCGGGATTTTTGCCGATATTGCGATCGATGGTGTTGACCATTGGACGACCTTCGTTCACTTTCTCGGGGAACACACCATCTTTGGGATGGAGGTATTCCATTTCACCGTTGGGGAAAATCCGATAGATTTTAAAATCTTCCAGTTTCGGCTTGAACTTCATCCGCAGTTGTGCTCCCAGCGCCAGGCACTGTTCTTTGCGGGCCAAGTACAAGAGGTTGTCACCTTCGTGCATGATAGCAGCGCCACCGGTGGGCATCTCAAACACTTGCTGTTTGGGGCTGCTCCAGGTGATGGCATACTTTTCTTCACGTTCGGCTGCGGAAAGCAAACCGCCGGTGCTGCCGCCGAAAATCGGAGTTTTTCCAGTCAGTTCTTCTGCCATAAGTTTAAATTGAACGAGATTAAAGAGCTTGATCGGCATCCTATCACTGCTACGGGGATAGGTGGGCTATCTCGTCAATAAATGTAACAGTTTGTTAGGGAAGAGGGGGGAGGGAACAGGGAACAGGGAACAGGGAACAGGGAACAGGGGACAGGGAACAGGGAACAGGGGATAGAGGGCAATAGGCAATAGGCAATAGGCAGTTGTTCTACTGCCTTCTTCTCCTGCTGCCTGCGGCCTACTGCCTTCCCAAACCCCGCCCCTGCCCCTCCCAGGAGGGGATTTTTCGCCCTTACAAGCTGGTTTAACGCGATCGCCGGGATTTGGGAAGGGCTGAGAGACCTTCGACGGCGGTGGATGAGGCCCGTGGGCTGGCTTCGTCCTCTAGGCGGGGAATCGTGAAATGAAAGCGGCTGCCGCGATCTTTGCCTTCTGATTCAGCCCAGACTTGCCCACCCCAGCGTTGAATCGCTTGACGACAGATGGCTAAGCCTAAGCCGGTTCCCCCAGTGGTGCGCCGTAGGGCCCCCTCTTCCTGATAAAATCGCTCGAAAATATCCTCGACTCGTGCCGGTTCAATGCCGCGTCCGGTGTCGGCTACAGTCACCTTCAGCAGCCGATAGCCCATGGGGGTAGCCCGGACGGTAATCGAGCCGCCGCTGGGGGTAAACTTACAGGCATTATCCAGGAGTTTGCCGAGGACTTGCACCAGCCATTCTCCATCTGCCTGAACTAAGGGTAAATCTGCGGGAATATCTACAATCAACTCCGGGAGTGAGTCCCCGGAATAGCGAGCTTTGACCCCACTCAGGGCTAAATCGATACATTCCTCTAACGAGAGGGGTTCTAAATTCCATTCCACCCGTCCACTTTCAAAGCGAGAGAGGGTGAGGAAGTCTTGCACCAGTTCCCGCAGTCGTTCGGCATCGACGAGGGCGGTATTGAGCATCACCTTCTGTAACTCTGCCGGCATATCGGGTTCGCTAGCCAGACTTTCTAAACAAATCTGAATGGTAGACAGAGGGGTACGTAATTCATGGCCGGTGATGGCAATCAGGTTACTACGTGTCCGTTCTAGGGCTTCGAGTTGTTGATTGAGGTCTTCGAGGTGGGCGTAGGTTTCGGCTTGAATTAGGCCGGTTCCCATCTGTATGGCGATGGTATTGACGAGAGCCACCTCATCGTCTGCCCAATGATGGGCGCATCCCTGACAGTGATGCAACTCTAAAATTCCCAGGAGTTTGCCTCGATAGAGAATCGGCATCATCAGCCAAGCGCCAATTTTCCAACGTTGAGCTTGTTTAGCTAACCACTCTCGGCCCGTTGGCTGTTGGAGTAGCGTCGCGAGACTCTCCATGCGGGTGTCTAGGGGATTGTCCGTGTCTTCGAGGAAGACCCCCGATTGCCGTTCAATGGCTTCTTGAAATAAGGGATTATCCAGTAGGGCCCAGGTTTCGCCAACTAACGATTGAATACCAGGAGCTGCATACTCATGGACGATGGTGGCTGTGGCATCGGTTTCTTTGCAGCGGTAGACGAGACAACGACAGACATCTAGGGCTTCCCCTAATTCTCGTACTGCCACTTTCAGGATTTCCTGGGGGTCCAGAGATTGGCGAATCGCGGTGGTGATGGAGTTCACCAGTCGCTCTTGTTCTTCCTGAGCGGCAATGGAGCGATAGGCTTTGATGAGTTTGTATTGTCCCGCTTGTAGGTAGGTGATGAGTCGCTCGGCAAAAGGGCCGGGGTTCATCCCTAAACTCTCTGTGGTGAGGGGAATTTGAGGCTCAGGAGGACGGTCATTGATGCCGTAGTCACGACAGGCTTGGGCGACTTTCTCGGCCAATTCGGGGCGATAGTGGATAATTCGCTTTAACAACTGTGCGGCCACAAAACGGGTCACATCATGGTCAAAACTCCAAATCCCCTCGAAGCGTCGCGCTGTGTCGATTTCTAGCTTGGTTTGCCCTAGCCAGCGGCTTTCGTCTTCGGGAATGTCTCGTTCTTGACAGACGAGACAGGTTCCGTAGTTACGACCGAGGACGACCAGGTTCCATTCTTGGCTAAGGGGTTCGTCGGGGTTGAAGGCGATGGTTTCATAATGCCCGGAATGATTGGTGAAATCACTCTCAGGGGCAGCTAGGACATAGACTTGGTCGGTGGCTTTGGCAATGCGGGTGTATCGATTCGCTTCCATACGATAGAAGCGTTCTTGTTGGAAGGTGGCGATCACTAGGGGGGAACTCTCTCCCGCTAAGACCTGATCCTCCATAGCGTGAGAGAGGGCAATGAGAGACGATTTGAAGTAAGTTTGCGATCGCAACTGAGGCTGCGCTTGCCGCAAGTCTTCCAAAACGGACGTTTTGACATTCATGGATGGTGTAACCGTTTGGCGTGTAGCATCCGCTTGTCGTGATCGGTGAGGAAACAGCGAACGGTGAACAGGAAAGGGGGTTGGGTGGACTGTTGCCGTAAGGTTTGACGGGTAGGTCAACGATGTTTACTCGGGAAGGGGACGACCCAGGTGATGCCCCGGTGGGTGACGGCCTGCCGTTTGCAATCATGCGTATGATCTAGCTTAGCGGAAAGCGTCCCTCTCACGGGAGGGGATTACAGGGCTAAGGTTTGCAGACTCTCACTGAGGCGATCGAGATGCTGGGGTTCATGGTTGGCCATGAGGGTAATTCGTAAACGACTGGTGGGAACGGTGGGGGGACGCACGGCGGAGACGAATAGTCCGGCCTCTCGTAAGGCTTGGCCGCAGTGGATGGCCTGGGCGGCATCTTTGAGTTGGATACAGAGAATGGGGGATTCTGTGGGCAGGAGTTGACTTTTTAGTGAAAGTATGCTATTCAGCTTTTGTTTCAGATAATCCTGATGCTGTCGCAGTTGTTGTCGTCGTTGCGGTTCCTCCTCGACGAGGGCGATCGCAGCTAAGGCGGCGGCGGTGTCGGCGGGGGAGAGTCCGGTGGTGTAAATCCAGGTGGGGGCGCGATTGCGGAGATAGTCAATTAAGACTGCATCCCCGGCTACATAGCCCCCCAGGCTACCGAGGGCTTTACTGAGGGTTCCCATCTGAATTAAGGGGCGATCGCCACAGTCAAAATGATCCACGGTTCCCGCTCCCCGAGACCCCAACACTCCCGTCCCATGGGCATCATCAATCAGGAGCATACAATCGTACTCCTGGGCTAAATCCAGCAGTTGTGGCAAGGGACAGAGGTCTCCATCCATACTGAACACCCCATCGCTGACAATCAGTCCTCGCCGGAACTGATGTCGCTGCTGCATCTGTTGTCGTAAGGCTTCTACATCGCCGTGGGGATATTCCTCGACTGTGGCCCCTGAGAGGAGACTCCCTTGGCGTAAACTGGAGTGGTTATAGGCATCGGCAAAAATCACATCCCGAGGCCCTACTAAGGCGGCTAAGGTTCCTAAATTTGCCAGATAGCCGGAACTAAAGACGATCGCATCTTCGGTCTGTTTCAAACGGGCGATCGCCTCTTCTAACTGCCGATGTAGGGGACGATGACCACTCAACAACCGCGAGCCAGTGCTACCCGTCCCATACTCCTGCGTGGCGGCGATCGCGGCCTCAATCAGCCGCTCATCCCCCGCCAGACCTAAATAGTCATTACTAGCAAAGTTAATCACCGGGCTTCCGTTGAGATTCACCTCGACGCCTCCCCGTCCCGAAATGGGCTGAACCTGCCGATACCAGTTGGCCTTATGGATAGTAGCGAGCGATCGCTCGATCCAAGAATAGGAACTCATAAAACCGTTGGATTAAGATGTTTAAATACCCTCATCATGGCTAGGAGGAAAACGGGCCATCCAGTGCTGTAGGGTTTCGGCGGCGGTGAACCCTCCAACGCCGTAACAGGCCCGTTTACGCCAGGGAAGAACCGGGAAATGACCCCGAGGTGCATCCCCTTGAGACTGCAAGTCGTCGTAATAGAGCCAACTGTCCCCCGAACGCCAACAGACGCGATCGCAAAACTGACTGTATTGGCCAGCACTCTCCCACCAAATTTCCGCCTGCACTGACCAGCCTAGGACTCCTTCGCTATAGCTGTACCACAACTCATCTAAGACTTGTAACTCCTCTTGGGGGAAGTTGGCAATCTCCTCGGGGTCTAACCAGAGACGTTCCTGTACCTGAGCCACCTCTAAAATTCGCTGCCACGTCCAGCAATCGGCCTCTCGCCAATTCTGTTGAGAGAGATAGGTCGCTAGGGGATAATAGGCCCAGTCGGGTCCTGGGTTCTCAGTGGGCTGGGTAAACACGAGCTGACCTCGTTCCAGGTCAAACAGCCGTTGTTCGAGAAGGGTCAATCGCTGATTAAAGGTCATCTCCTGTTGTAGCCGTTGCCAGAGCGATCGCCCCCAGTAGAGATAGCTGGGGTTCTCGGCGATCGCCCCTCGGGACTCAGGGGTCATATCCCAGCCACAGGTAGGACAGGTCAGCCAATCGTCCTGGCAATCAGTTCCACAAATCGGACAGGGAGACATCAAATAGGGCCATCGGGGATCACCCCCGAGGCTTAGAACTCATCATCTTCAAAGGTATCAAGGCCAGAGGTATCGCGATCGCCTTTCGACCCCAGGAGATCCAGGCGATCGACACGAATCACCGGTTTAGAGCGAGGGGCATTCGTATTGCGGTCTTGCCAATGCTCAAACTTCAAAGACCCCTTTACCCCAATCAGACTGCCCTTGCGGACATAATTCGCAGCGACCTCAGCTCGTTTATCCCATAATTCCAAATTAAACCAATCCGGCTTGTCCGTTTTGTTAGTTGGCCGATTCACGGCCAGGGTCAAATTACAGACCACCGCGCCCGATTCAAAATACTTGACGTCGGGATCTGTTCCCACCCGACCCACCAGCGTGACTACGTTGAGCGTCATGGAAAATTTGTTGAATGATACATCAACCCAATTTTAACCCTGATTCCCCTACTAAGACCGGCGAATTTTATCCCGAGGGAAAACCAAAAGCGCGTATGATGAGGCGTAACATGATTCTAGTCGAGATACTAGACGGAACCAACGACCATGGTATAGAATCCACCTCGGTCATTGTAAAAATTTCCTCATTATCTCTGCTAGCACAAGCGTATTCTAAACTGGGAGGGCACAGGCGCGCGTGGCAAATTTAAGTCGCTTCTCACTCTCTAGAGACATGGGTATCGATCTCGGGACTGCAAACACCCTGGTCTATGTCTCTGGAAAAGGCATCGTCCTACAAGAACCATCGGTGGTCGCCATCGATCAAGACGATAAACTTCCCCTAGCCGTGGGGGAAGAAGCCAAACAAATGCTCGGTCGGACTCCGGGAAATGTGGTAGCACTACGCCCCTTGCGGGATGGTGTTATTGCCGATTTCGATACCGCCGAGTTAATGCTCAAACACTTTATCCGGCAAGTCCACGGTGGACGAACCGGACTCGTCGGACCCCGTATTGTCATTGGCATTCCCAGTGGCGTCACTGGGGTTGAACGACGGGCGGTTATGGATGCCGCCATCCAAGCTGGGGCGCGAGATGTGCGTCTCATTGACGAGCCGATCGCCGCTGCGATTGGGGCGGGACTTCCCGTAGCCGAACCCACCGGGAACATGATTGTAGACATTGGCGGCGGAACCACTGAAGTCGCCGTACTGAGTTTGCAGGGGATCGTTCTGAGCGAGTCGGTTCGGGTGGCTGGGGATGAACTCAGCGACTCCATTACCCAATACATGAAAAAGGTGCATAACCTGGTCATTGGGGAACGAACCGCCGAAGAAATTAAAATTCAGGTGGCCTCGGCCTATCCCACTCAGGAAGACGAGATCATCATGGATGTGCGAGGGTTACACTTGCTGTCAGGACTACCTCGTACCGTGACGATTAAGGGCCCCGAAATTCGCGAGAGTATGTCGGAACCCTTATCGGTGATCATTGAAGCCGTCAAACGGACTCTGGAGCGAACTCCTCCCGAACTGGCAGCCGATATTATTGATCGCGGTATCATGTTGGCCGGTGGGGGTGCCTTACTCCGAGGACTCGATACCTTGATTAGCCATGAAACGGGGATTGTTACCCATGTAGCAGCCGATCCCCTCAGTTGTGTGGTCTTGGGAACTGGGCGAGTGTTGGAGAACTTCAAACAACTCGAACGGGTCTTCCGAGGTCAATCTCGATCGCTCTAAAGGCACTCACATTAACACGGACAGCACAGGAGAAAGCTATTGTACGTCTTGCGTCGTTGCTGGCAACGCTATCGAACCCTGGGGCTGTTGGCTACATTAGCCATCGGCTCGGCTTGGGTGTTTCGTCAGACGGATGGGGCGATCGTGTTTGAGGTTTATCAGCGCGTCTCCGCCCCCTTTCAGACGGATCAGGGTCGAGAGCAAGAACTTGTGAACGCCCGGGTTCTAGAACTCCAACAACGATTGGTTGAAGTCAATCAAGAGAATCTCCAACTGCGAGAATTGTTGGACTATGAGCCACAAGCTGAGCCAGATCCTACCTTTGCCCCAGTGATTGGCCGCAGTGCCGATCGCTGGTGGCAACAGATTCTTCTCGGTCGTGGCCGTAAGAGTGGTCTGGCGGTGGATGATATTGTGATGGCCCCGGGGGGAATTGTGGGGCGCATTATCAGCGTCACCGATGAAACGAGCCGTGTCTTACTCATCAGTGATGCCAGTAGTTCTCTGGGGGTGACCGTGGGCCGTTCCCGAGAAATGGGGGTTTTACGAGGGAAAGGCTCGAATCGGGCGATCGTGGAATTTTTTGAGAAAGTCCCCGATGTTCAGGAAGGAGATGCGATTCTCTCGTCTCCCTATAGTCAGCGGTTCACTGCTGGCTTACCCTTAGGAACGGTTGTGGCTGTGAATTTAAATGCTAGTCCAGCCCCCCAGGTGGAGATTGAAATCTCAGCTCCCCTCAGTTCTCTCGAATGGGTGATGGTCTATCCCAAACCCTCGGTTCCGCTACCCACGGAGTCCGCAGAACCCATTGATCCCCTCGGGGAGACCCTTCAACTCGATTAATGCTCGACTCATGATTTTCCTGCGCTTATGCAGCCTGACCTACGCCCGGTTCGTGCCACGGGTTTGACTCCCCCCCCTCCGGTGGGTTGGCAAGCTGTTCGACAGCGTCTGCTGTCCTGGACTTTGACAGTCTTGTCGGTCTTGCCCTGTCTACTCCTACTCCCGGCTCGTTTTCCGGGCATGGAATTGTTGGGCATTGCCCCAAATTGGCTTCTGGTTTGGGTCGTAGCCTGGAGTATTAAACGCTCGATGTGGGAAGGGGCGGTGGCCGGTGTGGTGTTAGGACTCTTACAAGATGGCATGAGTGCAGCGGTTCCGACTCATGCCATTAGTTTGGGGGTGGTCGGAATCTTGACCGCTCGCCTACAACGGGAACGGGTGGTTCAGGATGATATCATCTCGGTCTTATTGGTTGTTTTTGGTATGACGGTGGTGGGAGAGACCGTTCGCGCCATGCAGTTTAGTCTCTATGCTTGGCGTTTGCCAGATGGGGCAGCTTTTTGGAGTTTTGAGGAAATTTGGCGCTACTATCAGCAGGTGGCTTTGGGGTCGGCTGTGTTAAATAGTTTATGGTCGCCGGTGGTTTACTATCCTCTGAATCTGCTTTGGGAACGTCGGTTTAAGTAGGGGGAACAGGGAACAGGGAACAGGGAACAGGGAACAGGGAACAGGGAACAGGGAACAGGGAACAGGGAACAGGGAACA